>JAQWJH010000015.1 GCA_029248455.1 Flavobacteriaceae bacterium | reverse complement strand
TTTAATTAAACTAAAATCTTTTCCTATTAAATTTCTTTTTTCTCCATTTTTTAATGCCACACCAGGTGCCCAACCTTTTCCAGTTTTTCCTGTTTTATAGCCATTACTCTTTAAAACTTCAGGAAAAGTTGAAAATTTCTCTGGGAAAAAAGGAACGTGGTTTGTTGCTTCTTCTAAAAGCCAACTGTCACGACCAGTGAGAATTGTAGCTCTGGAGGGGGAACATTTAGCATTAGTGGTATAAGCATGGTTAAACAATAAGCCTTGTTGAGCAACGCGGTCAAAACCTGGCGTATTTATCCATTTAGTCCCATAAATACTTGTATGTGGATAAGACTGATCATCTGTAATGACAAACAATATATTGGGAGGGTAATCTGTTTTAGTTGAATTACAACTTAATAGTATTATTGTAACAATTGGTATAAGTATAAATAGTTTTTTCATTTTTTTAAACATCCACAATTAGTTAATTTTTTTAATCTAAAACAAAAACCATACAGTGTTGCCATGGTAGGTTTTTGATATTTGATTTAAGTTTAAAGCCAGCTGCTTCCATTTCTTTAACAGCTTGTTTTTCAGTCATTTTATGTATTTTTTTAATTGGAACTTTTGGATCTTCTCCCCTGTATTCAATTAAAAACAACTCACCCTGTGGCTTCAATGCATTTTTTATTGAAGTTATCATTTCAATTGGAAAGTTAAACTCATGATACACATCAACCATTAAAATTTATCAATAGAGTTTTTAGGCAATTGAACACTTTTTTCACTTCCTAAAATGGTTTTAACATTGGTCACATTATTAATTTGTTTAGTGTTTTCAATTTCCATTAACATTTCAAGTTGAATATCTACGGCATAAACCAATCCTTTATTTGCTAAGGGGGCCATTCTAAAAACGTGATAACCTGAACCGGCACCAATATCTGCGATAGTATCACTTTGTTTAATTTTCATGTTTTGAATCAAATTAGAAACATTTTCTTCTTTTTCTCTTTCAGACCTTTCTAACCAGCCAATTCCTTGATATCCCATAACATGAGCAATTTCTCTTCCCATATACCATTTTCCAATACCATTATAATCTCCTTTTTGAAATTTATATTTGTTATCAATACTAGGCTTTTGCGCAACACATTGATTTGAAATCAATAAGAAAGAAAACATTAATAAAAATAAATTGATTTTTTTCATTTTTTATAATTTGAAGTTTTCAATATTGAGAGACTTAACTAATTATTCAAAATCATTTCCGCTGCCTTTTCGGCAATCATATAAACAGGTGCATTTGTATTGCCAGAAACAATTTTAGGCATAATTGAGGCATCAACTACTCTAAGTTTAGAAATTCCATGAACTTTCAGCAATGGATCAACCACAGCCATATTATCAATTCCCATCTTACAAGTACCAACTGGATGATAAACAGTTTCAAGTGTTTTCTTAATATGGTCAATAAGAAAATCTTCAGAATCGCGATTAATTGGAAGACCATCTCTTAGTTTATGCTTTTTCAAAGCTTCATCATTCATTAGCTTAAAAACTAATTTCCCCCCGCTGACAAGTTGATCGAGATCATCTTTATCCTGTAAAAAATTAGGTTGAATTATTGGAGCATCCTTAGGGTTTGATGATGCAAGACTAACCGTTCCCCTACTTTTAGGATGTAATAAAGTAGGTAGTATAGTAAAACCATCTTTTTTTGGAAAATCATATAAATCATAAGCATCATATCCATACTTATCATCAATACATATTGGCGAAAAGTGTAGTTGAAAATTTACTTTTTCACCACTTTGAGTGAGGTCAAAAAAAGCCATACCCTCAAGTGGACCAACACAAAAAACACCTTTTTTGTTGACAAAATAATTCCAGGCAGCTTTAAGTTGGTTTAAAGGAGATATGTAATGATTGATTCCCTTTTGCGTTTTTGATTTAGCGCATATTGGATAAAATAAATGGTCTTGTAAATTCTTACCAACGCCTTTTAGTTCGTGTAAACAATCAATTCCGTGTTTTTTTAATTCTGAAAAATCTCCTATTCCAGATAACATTAATATTTGAGGAGATTGAAAAGCTCCTGCAGAAACTATTATCTCCTTTTCTACATTTACTTGAAATTTATTTGATCCCTTTAAGTATTCTAAACCAGTAGCTTCTTTACCTTTTAAAATTATTTTACAAACTTTAGCATGAGTAATAGCTTTTAAATTAGGTCTATTTAAAACAGGTTTTAAAAATGCACTTGCTGAACTATGGCGCTTTCCGTCTTTAATAGTGCTTTGAGCTACACCTACCCCATTTTGAGTGACTCCATTATAATCATCATTTTCAGGGATTCCATGTTTTTTACAAGCCTTTATAAATCCATCAACATAAGGTGTTTTAAATTTAGTAGGTAATGAAACTGACAATTCTCCAGAACTACCATGATAATCCGAATCAACTTTATCAATTTGAGCGTGATTTTCAGATTTCTTAAAAAAAGGTAATACATCTTTATACCCCCAACCATAATTACCGAGTTCTGCCCAAGTATTATAATCCTCGGCATTCCCTCTTACATAAGCCATAGCATTTGTGGAGCTACTTCCTCCCAATGTTTTTCCTCTGGGTAAATATATTTTTCGGTTAAGAACATTTTTCTGCTTTTCAGTCCAAAAACCCCAGTCTTGTTTACTTTTATGAATTTTTAAATAAGCTCCAGGAATATGAATATTCATGTTTGAATCAGGTCCACCTGCTTCCAGTAATAACACTGAATTTCTTGGGTTTTTAGACAATCGATTAGCAAGTAAACAACCAGCAGAACCTGCACCAATTATAATGTAATCGTAAGATTGACTCATAAATCTCTGCTTTTACTTGTTTTTAGGGCTTTTTATTTTTTCTCCTAACTTAGTTAATGATATTACATCTTCATAATGGATTGAACCGTCAGGAAGAGGGCCAACATTTAGTAATAGATTTGTATCATTTTCAATAGCATCTAAATAATAACTATAAATATCATCAAAATTTTTATGTTTAGCATTTTTATCATAGCCCCAATACCTTGACTGTAAAGTAGTACAAACTTCTTTCGGCTTAAACTTATTCATTTCATATGCTATTCTTGCAACATCATATTGGTTACCAACTCTTTTACTAAAATTATGTTCTGGAGCTGAAAAATCTTCATCTCCATTAGCTCCTTGTTTAAATGAAATTAATGCATGTTTACTAATTGATCTTATTAAACTGTAAGTCTCTTCTATTGGAAACATTTCATGATTGGCATAATACCCCATAATAGGATCTAACCATATTCCAGCTATTTCAGGATATTGAGTCAATAATTCTTTTAACTGATTATGGGCAAATTTGATATAATTACTAAAATCTTCTTTATTTTTATATTTATATTCCTTTTGTAGTTCTTTATATGCAGGTCTTGCATTACTCCATCCATCTAATCTTGAATAGAAATATGGATGACTCCAATCTGCTGCATAAGAATAGTATAAGAAAAGACCTATTTTTTTTTCTTTGCACGATTTATAGAGTTCACCTATTAAATCTCTTCCTGCAGGAGATTTAATAGAATTAAAGTCATTTTGCTTGGTATCGAACAAAGAAAAACCATCATGATGTTTTGATGTTATGGTGATATATTTCATGCCTGCTGAAATTGCCAAGTCAGTAATTTTATCAGCATCAAAATTACTTGGATTAAATGTTTCTTTAAGTTTAGCATATTCAGAAACTGGAATAGTATCTCTTAACTGAACCCACTCGCCCCTTCCAAGTTGAGAGTACAAACCATAATGAATAAACAACCCTATTTTTGATTTTTTAAACCATTCTAGATTAGCTTCTCTGGGATTACTTTTATATTGATCATTGTAATCACTTAGATAACTTGGTGTTTTTGATTGATTCATGTCATCACAACCAAATACCAATATTCCGATTATTAAAAATTTTAACAGTTTCATATATTTAAGATGTTTTCAATTTCTTTCCAATTATCCATTCCTTCATTGTGTTGTCTTATGCCAACAGTACTTCTTCCGTCTAAAATTATTTTTATAAATGCTTTTTTTAATTCATTAACTTTTTTAGGATAAATATCTATTACGTTTTTAGTTTCAGATATATCGTTTTTCAAATCATAAAGCTGCATCGCTGGTAAATTAAGGTTTTCTTTTTGAATATCAACTGGCCTTGGATAACTCCAGCCAGCAGAACCGGGAGCAAAAATTAATTTCCAATCTCCATTTCGAATGGCAAAAGAACCATTTATAGAGTGGTGTACTGTATATTTTCTAATATCATTAAGGCTTTCTCCAATGATTAAGGGTAACATATTAAAGCTATCTTCTCCTTCATTATCTTTGATTTCATAGTTTACTATTGCAGCACAAGTTGCAAAAAAATCTGTAGAACATATAACATTAGAAATAGTTCCTTTTTTTGCTTTGGCTGGCCATTCAATAATAAATGGCACACGATGACCTCCTTCAAAGATATCTGCTTTTGCTCCTCTGTAAATATGGCTAGGATTGTGTTTTACTTGTGCTAATTCCTTGTAGTCAGCTCTTGGTGAACAACCATTATCACTTGCAAAAACTAGTAAAGTGTTATTTGTTAACCCATTGTGTTTCAACGTACTTCTTATTTGATCTAAGACATCGTCCACTTGCATAACAAAATCTCCATATATGTTAGTCTTACTTTTGCCTAAAAACTCTGAGTTTGGTAAAATAGGTGTGTGTGGTGCGGACAAGGGTAAATATAGAAAAAATGGTTTTTGTACTTTACTATGTTTGTTTATATAGCTAACAGCCTTATCAGTAATTGTTTGTAGTACATTACTATGATCAAAATCTTCTGATGTCAAACCGTCTCTCCAAAATCCTTTATAATCAACAGACTGGGTAGTTTTTGTAGGAATCTGAGTAGGAAAGTCATTTTCAACCCAAACATAGGGAGGCATGTCTAATGATCCTGAAAAACCAAAAGAATAATCAAATCCGTTTGTTGATGGTCCATTGTTGATAGGGGAATTAAAATCTATTTCTACAAGTTTCTCTGTTGAATTAGAGGGATTATCTTGTTTTTTAAAATTCCAATCCCAGCCTAAATGCCATTTTCCAATAAATGCTGTGCTATATCCCTTTTCTTTTAACATACTTGCTATAGTTGTTCTGTTCTGTTTTATCAAAGCTTTAGAATATCCATTTAAAACACCACTTTTAAGTGAACTTCGCCAATTATAGCGTCCAGTGAGGATTCCATAGCGTGTTGGTGTGCAAACCGCAGAGGATGTATGTGCATCTGTAAAAACAACTCCATTATTTGCCATGGAATTAATACTGGGAGTAGGTATCTTTCCATCTTTATTATAACATTGCACATCTCCATAACCCAAATCATCAGCTAAAATATATATGATGTTTGGCTTGCCATTATTTTCTTTTTTTGATATTGATTCTTCATTACATGAAATACAAAAAATCAATAGTACCAAAAGAAATCTTTGACCTACTTTTATGATTTTATTTAATACTATCAACAATTGGAAAGATTTTTTAATGTATTAAATTTAAATTATTTCTTTGTTCTTTAAAAATAAACCTTAAATATAGATTTCCAAGTTTCTTGAATCTAATGAGGAGATCGGAAATACTTTTTGTCTATATAAAAAGTTCCAAAAGGTATTACAGAACCTAGTAATACAATTACCATTGTTTTAAAACTCCAATTCATCTGTTTTTTTAAAAGGAATGAAAAAAAAACATAGCTAATAAATAAAATTCCATGGGGCATCCCAAGCATTTTTACATATAATTCATATCCAAAATAATATTTAATTGGTACAGCAATAAAAAGAAGTAATAAATAAGAAACTCCCTCAAAAAAACTAATAAACCTGAATATTTTTTTCAAGTTGTAAATTTATTAAAAAAGAAAGTTGTTTTATTAATTAATTAATTTAATTCTAGTTAAAAACTTACTTGATGTCATGTATAGATATTGATAGTTGGAATCAAAAGTACAATTGGCAGTTCTAACTTCTGTTCGAATGGTACCAATATGATTTCCATCACTATTAATTAGCAAAACACCACCTGGACCTGTGGCAAAAACAGTACCTGATTGATGAACTTTCAAACCATCAAATGCCCCTTTATCTTTTTTTGACAACACGGAACCATCAAAAAATATTTCAGGACTAATTACTCCTTCCTCAGTAATTTGATATTTCATTATTACTGGATTTTTTGAATCGGAATTAGCAACATAAAGTGTTTTTTCGTCATTAGAAATAGCTACACCGTTGGGTCGCGATAAATTTTTAATTATAAGCTTTAATTTACCATTTGGACTAAGTCTAAATACCCCATTAAACTTTAATTCTTTTAATTCATCTTGATCGCCTTTTTTTAATCCATAGGGAGGGTCAGTGAAAAACAACTCATTTTTACTGTTATAAACTAAATCGTTAGGACTATTAAATAGTTTGTTATTGTATGAAGTTACTATTGGAATAACCTTATCGCTTTGCCAGTCATTAAGTTTTACAACTCTCCTATCTCCATGCATACAAATTATTAAGTTTCCCTTATGGTCAATTGTCAAACCGTTTGTTCCAGTTTTTTTTGAATTAGGTACAATTCCAGAATAGCCAATTTTATTTAAAAAAATACTCAATCCATTTTTTTCATTCCATTTATATATAATATTGTTGGGAACATCTGAAAAAAGAAGAGCATTTAATTGATTTGACCATACAGGGCCTTCAGACCAACCAAACCCTTTGGCAATAATTTCAATTTTTGAATCTTTTTCAATAAACTTGTCAACTTCAACTGACAACCTTTCAACAGATCCAATAAAATTGTTTTGACCAAAGGAAATAAATGAGAAAAAAATTAAAAAAAAATACTTGTAAAAATTCACAATCATTGTTTTTTATTCTTCACATATTTTTCAAGCCATTGATCTTGCTCCCATATGACATGAAAAATACTTTCTTTGGACCTGTAGCCATGACTTTCTTTTGGTAACATTACTAATCTTACAGTTGCTCCTAAGCCCTTTAATGCATTGAAATATCTTTCACTTTGCATAGGATATGTTCCTGAATTATTGTCGTCTTCCCCATGAATTAATAAAAGAGGGGTCTTCATTTTATTGGCATGCATAAATGGTGACATAGAGTAATATATTTCTGGAGCTTCCCAATAATTTCTTTGTTCACTTTGGAATCCGAAAGGAGTTAAAGTTCTGTTGTAGGCACCACTTCTAGCGATACCTGCCGAGAAAATATTACTGTGGGAGAGTAAATTAGCAACCATGAAAGCACCATAACTATGACCTCCGACTGCGACTCGATTTCTATCAATATAACCAAGTTTATCTACGGCATCTACTGCTGCTTTGGCATTCTCAACCAATTGTTTTCTAAAACTATCATTTGGCTCATCATTACCCTCTCCAATAATAGGGAAAGAAGCATCATCTAGAACTACATACCCTTTTGTCACCCAGTAAATCATAGATCCGTAGTAAGGGTAGGTAAACTCATTTGAGTTTTTATTACTCTGAGCGGCACTTTTTTTATCCTTAAATTCTCTTGGATACGCCCATAAAATCATGGGCATTTTTTCTTTGACTACCAAATCATAATTTAAAGGAAGGTATAGAACCCCAGAAAGCTCTAGCCCATCATCTCTTTTATATGTTATTACCTTTTTGTGAATGTTTTGTAACTGGACAAAGGGATTTTTGAAATCTGTAATTTGATTTAATCTGCTACTATTTATTTTTTTTGTAAAGTAGTTTGGAAATTCCGTGGGCGACTCAATTCTGACAATTAGCTTTTTGTTGTCAGGGTCATAATCCTGGATACTTTCTAATTTATTTGTGTATGTGGACTGATATATTCTTTTCTTACTTAAATTACTCAAATTCACTTTGTCAATAAATGGAAATTGTCCGTCTTTTGTAAATCCTGGCCCATTCAAAAAAGTGTATCCAGAATGAATTGTTAATACGTTTTTATTAAAATCATTTCTAGACTTCATGAAAATTCCAGGATCACTATAAACATCTTGGTAATTTCTATCATAAATTATTTTAGTTTGTTTTTTAAAATCAGATGGGTTAAATAAATAAGCTTTTCTATTTCTAGTATTCCACCAATAATCGTAGGCAATTGCTATATTTTCTGTTCCCCAGTCAATTCCAGAAAAACGATTAATTGTTTTAATTATTGTTTTACCATCTCCATTAAAAGGGGCGTCAATTTCAAAAACTTCGTCCCTAAATTCAACTGAAATTGAAGGGTCACCTTCATCTAATGCTTCAACGTAAGTTAACGAGGAGGGCTTGTCAAGTCTCCAACTAAAATTTCTTTTCCCTTTTCTAACCGACATAAAACCCTTAGGTAATTCTTCAATCAACGGAACTTCAATTAGATTAGATATTAATTTACCGTCTTTAGAATAAATAGTTGTTTTTGAAGGAAATCTACTGTAAGTAACTAAATATGAAAAAGGTTTCTTTATTTCATTAACCATAACATAATTTCCATCGGGAGAAACAGAAATACTTCTGTACATTGATTCATCTAACCATTTTTGCTGATCTCCATTTGTAGTTATTTTATATATAACTGAAGTTGATAGTTGTTCAAAATTGTGCTCATCAGATTTGTTCTTTAATAAATCTTGATAGGTTCTATTTTGTGCTTTTTCACCTGCATTAGATGAAATTGTTGGTCCCTTAGGTACAATATTTTTTGTGTCAATTAATTCTTCTCTGTTTTTAGATATCTTTTTTACAAGCATGGATTCACTATCATCAAACCAGTTAATAACGTCTCCTACATTTGCATTTAAATTTGGTTCCGTTAATTTGACAACAGACCCTGTTTCCAATTTCATAAGCCATAATTCCACCCCATTTTCCGTAGTATTGGTCAAGGCTATTTTTTTTTGATCTGGAGACCAAACAATATTACTGAGTTTAGCGTTGTCAGGAAGACCTGATATTTGGTTGATTTTTGATTTTCTATCTTTTATGTTTTTTATTTTGACATTATTATAGTAAGTTATTCTACTCCCAATATTTGTTTTTGGATCTATTCTCAAGCCACCTAATCTCAATTCTTTTATTGAAAGATCTTTTATAGATTTATAGTTGTCTCTGTATAAAAAAACCATATACTTTTTTTGATCGTCATACAACACAGTTGGAGGTCTATCGAACTCTAAAAGCTCGAGAATTTCTTTTGAAGGTTTCTGGTAGTTAATGTTTTCCTGCCCAAAAAAAACTAATGGAAATAAAAATAGAATTAGAATAATTTTTTTCATGATATATTTTTATCTAATATATAATTATTTTAAATCATAAATTTTTCAAAAAATCAATCGAGTTAAGTCCCACTTTTATTTTATAAAAATTAAAGTAAATTTTATTTAAAGTTCTATCCTGAATGTTTTATATTTAAATTTTAAAAAAAATATATTATGAAAAAATCAATCTTAGTTATTACCCTATTCATTTCATCATTCACTTATTCACAATATTGTGCATTTTTTGATTTTAAGACAGATGAACCTGAAATGGTTGTTTCATCTTTAAAAGGTATGATGCAAACTGAATGGGCAAAAAACATTCAAGGAACTAAATCTTTGTTTGCCTATCAATTTAACGGTACTAATGAAGCTACTCACTCTGTTCAATTTTGTTTTCCTGATGAAGCTTCATTTGCTAGTTTTAGCACATCATGGAACAGCTCTCTTGTTGCTCAAGTATTTGGCGAAAAATTAAACAAGTATATTGAGCCAGTTAACCAAGCTTTGAATACTCCTGTTTGGTTTCAAAATGACTGGACACCAGATCAAGTGTTTTTCATTTACCAAATGGAAGTTTCAAATCCTGCATTATACGTGAAAGAATTTGCTGAGTTTTCACAAAACTGGGCAAAAAAATCAGGTTTAAACAGCTCTTATGGCGTCGGTTTTCCAATCAGTGGAAAAAATGCTGACTATTCACACTTTGTTTGGACAGGAGCTCCCGATGTTGAAACCGCTTTGACTGTTACCAAAAAAATGTTTTCTGATCCATTATTTGCTAAATATTCTGCTAAAGTAGATGGTATTAGAAAACTGGTTAACACCACAATGATGGTTAGAGTTATGGATTTTTAATCATTAAAAAAAAAACAAAAAAAAAAGCCCTTCAATGGCTTTTTTGTTTTAAGCCTATTAAAAAATCATTGATTAATCTTTCTTTTAAAAAAACTTAAAGCCCCAATATTGCTTTCAATTCCTTTTATCCATGGACCATTATATATTATGTTACTGTTTTCATAAAATTTACCGGGCATCCAGGATATATATGAATATTTCTTCTCAGTTTTAAGTTTTATAATAATTTTGTTTTTTTTAGCATTTATGTTTTCTACAACCCCTTGGACTGTTGTTGTTTTATTATCTGAACTAAAAAAAAACTGATTATTCATTAAATATTTAATTCCATTTAACTCATAATATTGTTCAATCTTGACTGGTTGATCAAAAGACAAGGTGATTTCTTTATTTCCACTATAATAAGTTTTCAATAGCTGAGGGGGCGTAATAATAGCGGATTGTTTTTCATCAAAAAAATCTCTTGAAATTAGAGGTAAGATTCTCTTAGCAAATTCCTTATATCCCTCAAAAGAAAAATGACAACCGTCATGCCCCAAGATAGCTGTGGTTGACATAATTTCTACATCATTATATTTTTTATAAATCATATTCTGAATTTCACGTATTTCAGATTGATAATCACCTCCACAACCAGGATGAATTTGAAAAAGATATATTTTTTTTACTCCCTTATAAACTCTATTCCAGTCATTTTTTAATATTTCAAAATTATCAGTATATGCTAGTGAATTTTTTTGATAAGTATCCGACTCTCCTTGATGATAAAAAATAGCTTTTATGTCATTTTTAAGCCCTGCCTGGTCAGTACGATATGCCAATCTTCCAAAACTGGTTTCTAATGAAATCTGCTCAGGGTATAACATGTTTTCTTCAATTGTAGATGAACCGCTCCCTCCATTTATAATACATACTGGAATTTTATATTTTTCAATTAATAATTTTGCTAATTCTATTCCCCATACACCAACTCCATAAGAATTTTTAACAAACCAAGCTCCATCATTACCAGAAATAAAGTTATCACTCTTACAATCTTTGCAATTACCAGTTGCCAAACCCCATCTTATTTTTTTATCATTTTCAGAATATGTTTCATAACCTGTTTTTACTCCAAAACTTCTTGCATATTGATTAGAGTAAATAGATTTTATATGGCTAGCATGTGAATTAGATTGTCCAGTAATTAAATATGCGTCTCCACTAACAATATTATCGGCTAAATAAATTAATTCCTCCTTATTATCTTGTTTTTTAAAAAGCTCAAACTTATACTGAAATAATCCTGCTTTGATAACTGATATTGAACTAAATTTTTTATTTAAAATTTCTATTGATTTTTTTTCAATTAAAACATTGTCCTTAAATATTTTTAATATTAGTTCTTCAAAATCAATATTATTTGAAATATTTCCTGAGAAAACAACATGTGAATCATTGTTTTCATCTCTTGGAAATAACTGAAAATTTTCTGGCACCTTATCAAAATTTATTTGACCTATGAAAATGTATGGAATTAAAAAAAGGATCAAAAAAAGATTTTTCATATTTCTAATTTATATTAAATTCCACCATAATCAAAACTTAATAAATAGTGACATGATGAATCTAAATTTGTATTAAAATTTACTAAATTGAAACTTATGAAAAATTTTATTATTCTAATTTTAATAGTCATTATTCATTTTTCGTGTAATGATTCTTTTGACCCTGTAAATCCGATACCTAGTGAAAGGCAAAAAATTTGGCAAGAGATGGAGTATTACGCTTTTATTCATTTTAATATGAACACATTCACAAATTTAGAATGGGGCTATGGAAATGAGTCTCCATCTACTTTTAACCCTACTGAACTTGATACGGATCAGTGGGCTAGAATTATAAAGGAATCAGGAATGAAAGGTATTGTAATAACAGCAAAACATCATGATGGTTTTTCATTGTGGCCCAGTAATTACACCGAACACTCAGTTAAAAATAGTCCATGGAAAAATGGTAAAGGGGATTTAATAAAAGAATTGCAAAATTCATGTGAAAAATTTGATCTTAAACTTGGAATATATTTATCTCCTTGGGATAGAAACCAATCCGAGTATGGAACTGAAAATTATATTAAATATTTCAGAAATCAATTAACAGAACTATTAACCAACTATGGAGAAATATTTGAGGTTTGGTTTGACGGTGCCAACGGAGGAAGTGGGTTTTATGGGGGCGCGGACGATATTAGAAAAGTTGATAAAAAAACTTATTACGACTGGCCAAATACTTATAGTTTAATAAGAAAGCTACAACCTAATGCAGTTATTTTTAGTGATTCTGGACCAGATATAAGATGGGTTGGTAATGAAAAGGGGTATGCAAATAAAACAACTTGGTCAAGTATTTACAGAGATAGTGTGTATACAGGTATGGTTGATTACAGTAAGTTTTCATCTGGTCAAGAAAATGGGACACATTACATTCCAACAGAAACAGATGTATCAATTAGACCAGGGTGGTATTATCATCCCGAACAAGATGATAAAGTAAAGTCATTAGAAAAATTAATCGATATTTATTTTAATTCAGTAGGTCTTAACAGTTCATTACTATTAAACATTCCTGTGGATACTCGAGGCTTGATTCATGAAAATGACGCTCAAAGAATGATAGATCTAAACAATTATTTGAAGTCAACTTTTAAAAATAATTTAATTACAAATTCTAAAATAAGTATTAATAAACGTAAAGTTTCATTAAAAAATGTAACTGATAAGGACTTTAATACTTTTCACGCATTAAAATCTAAAGAAAAAAATATTATCACAATCTCTTTTAACAAGGAACTACCTGCTAACATTTTTGAAATTTCTGAAAACATAAACTTAGGACAAAGAGTTAAAGCGTTTAAATTTGAAATAAAAGTTAACAACAAGTGGCAAACAATTGAAAGGGGAACTACAATAGGATCCAAAAGGTTAATAAGATTTAGTAATAACAATATTCAAGGATTAAGAATCTCAATATTAGATTCTAAAGACGTTCCATTAATTTCTGAACTTGGATTATATAGCTCTAATTAAAATATTTTATTGCCGTTATTAATTTCTCAGATCCGAATCTTATAACATCTGTTACAGGGAGGTTGGTTTGATCTTCCCAAAAATTAATTAATTTTTCAGCTTCTTTAAAACTTAGGTCTACTGTATTTAATGATATTCCAACGACTTTGGACTTTGGTAAAATTCCACAAGCATTTGCTACATTTTCATTTAATTCAATAACAGTTTTTAAATCAGGTATTTTTATATGTTCAGCAGGGGAACCCAAATGTGTCATGCTTGCTCGGTGACATAAAATTAAATGAGTTGCACAACTTCCTCTTATAAGTGGTAAAGTAGCACTACTTCCAGGATGCAATAAGGAGCCTTGACCTTCAATAAATACCCAGTCCTGTTTAGACTCTTTTAAAACCATTTCTTCAACAGCTCCACAAGCATGATCTACTTTGTAAGCATCTAAAGGTATACCCTTTCCAGTAACCGTTATACCTATTTGACCTGTTGCTATAAAACTTGATTTAATTTTATTTTTTTTTGCCCATTTAAATAATTCAAGACCCGTGGTCATTTTTCCACAGGCCATATCGGTTCCAATACACAATATCCTCTTGTTTGTTAATTGTGACGCTCTAGCCGCAGCTATTTTTGGAATAAACTGAGGAATTCTAACATCCCATATCCACTGATTAGAGCTTAATTTGTTTTTATATTTAATTTTCAATTCATCATGAAGACCATTTATAATAGATAAACCTTTTGTTACGGCCCTATCAATTACTTGAAACCATGACTTTGGTATCTTTCCTCCAGAACTTGCTATTCCTAAGATTAAAACTTTAGCCCCAAGTGAAATTGCTACATCTAAATGATTGACCACTGGGACATCAATTTCAATAGGAAGACAATCATTAATATTTTTTCCAGAATTTTGAGAGTCAATAACTGCAACAATAGGATTTGGTAAATATCTAAGAACTCCGTGTCCCATCTTTCCATAATCTGTAAACAAATGACCCTCCATATATATCGCAACTTTAGATAATTTGCTAAGCATTATTTTTGAAAGTCTTTAATTAAAAAAGCACCATGGCCTGGAACTATTCTTGGCATTGTTATCCCATCGATCATTTCTGCACCCGATCCTGGATCTGGATTTAAGTTATAATGAGAGTCAAGATCAATATGATCAATATGACCGGAAATTGAAGCAGCGGCAGAAATAGAAACCGATGATTCACTCATGCATCCAATCATTGTCTGTAAGCCGTAAGCTTTTGCTGTTGACAATACTTTCAAGCCTTCAGTGATTCCTCCACTCTTCATTAATTTTAAATTTATACCATCTACCCACTGTGAGTACTGAACGATGTCCTTTGAAACTCTACATGATTCATCAACAAATATGGGCAAAAGTCTATTTTGATATAATGTTTTAAGATCTTTTTCCTTTCCAAGGGCAATAGGCTGCTCTACATAATCACATTCTCTTTTGGAAAGCCATTCTATCATATGCTTAGCATCCTCAGTTGACCATCCACCATTTGCATCAACTCTAAGACCCAAATTATATGGTTTTGAGCTCTCCAATACTTGCTCATACATTATTTTATCACTGTCAATTCCCTCTGGGGAACCTAATTTAATTTTTAGAAATTTTGCTGAATTATTTTCAAATAGAAGAGGAATTCTTTTTTTAACAGATTGAGGACTCATAATTCCTAAAGTCAAAGAAGTTTTAATCTTAGGCAAGGGTAACCCCAAAATATCATGTAATGGCATTTCTGCTTTTTTTGCTTTCCAGTCCCATAGGGCTATGTCCAACCCAGCATAGGAACATGGTGATATTTTTAGTTTTCTAGATAAATATTCTATTTCAGAAATAGATTTTACATCAATACCTGTACTAATTAGTTTTTCTAATTCTTTAATAATTTCATTAGCATTTTGAGCTCCCGTTTCACCAGGAACAGATTCACCCCAACCAACTATACCATCCTTTTCTACTTTAACAAATACATTATAACATGAATTAGAAATAAACCTACTAATTTTTAGAGGAAATCGTTTTTGTAACAATACCTTATGTAAGCTAACTTTCATATTAGAATAATAATTATGAAACTATTGTGAAAAATATTATTGGAAAGTTATTGATTTATTTTTAGAACCATCAATACAATTTTTTAAATTAAAAAATCAATAAAATGAATTGAACTCTTTCAGTGTTTTTTTAGAGGGTCGCCAATTAATTCCTTGTTTCCATTTTGGTGCCTTGACATCTTTCAAATATTTTTCTAATAATAAATCAAGCTCCTTAGTCTTTTTTTGAAGTTGATTAGAAATATTATTTTTTTCATTGATATCATTGTTCAAATCAAATAACAATAAATTATTAGTATTAGTAAATTTAATAAGCTTAAAATTATCCTTAATAATAGCTGAGTGTGGATTAAAGCTTCCTCTTCGAAAAGGAAGGTGAAAAATAAGAAAATCATTATTTCTTATAACTTTGGAATTTTGGTCTTTAAATAAATTATTTTTAAAACTTCCGCCATCCATTATTTTTGTAAGTTCAAAATTGTTAGAAACTAAGGCTTGTATAGTTGGTAGTATGTCTACGCCGGAAATGGGAGTGTTTGAAATACTACCGTTAGGAATTTTAGGACCAGAAATAATAAAAGGAACTCTAATACCACCCTCATATAAAGTTCCCTTACCATGTCTTAACGGGTAATTATATCCTTTGTTTTTTTTATTTGTTTTTTTACTTCCCAATATTTGTTCAACAGCTCCATTATCAGACATGTAAATTATATATGTGTTATCCTGAATGCCTAAATCTTTAACTTTATCAATAATTTTTCCAACACTCAGATCAAGGTCTTCTGTCATTGCTGCAATTGAGGGATTTTCATGATATTTTCCTCTTTTTTTTTCTTTATATTTTTCATAAACTTCTTTTCTTGAAACAAGATCTGAATGAACAGCATAATGAGAAACCTGAAGATAAAATGGGTTATTCTCTTTGACTTGATTTTCCATAAACGATATGGACCTTCCAGTTATTCCAAAAATTTGCTTGGGATCTTCGTGATGTTGTGGAAGCCATTTTGTATTTACAGTACCATCAATATTACCATCAATGTTTCCTGTCATGCCGTCACTGAAATCATATCCAAAATTTTTGGGTTCAGAATACATCCCAAATTTTCCAAAATGTCCAGCTACATAACTACTGTCAACTTTTTTAAGTGCACGTGGTATAGAGACCATTCCATTGTGATCTATATGGTCAACATTCATAGAGACTCTAATATGCTTAAGTCTAGCGGGAGTTTGTCCAAATTGTATAGCATATCTCGAGGGAGAACAGGTTGGGCCTGCAGAATAGGCGCGTGAAAAAGTCATTCCCGATTTTGCTAAGTTTTCAATATTTGGAGTTTCATAATAATCACTTTTTGAATAATCTTGACTATCTATCATTTTATAGGATGTTCCATTCCATCCTTGATCATCACTCAGTATAAATATAAAGTTAGGACTTTTAGAAGGTTCCTCATTGCAAGAAATTAAGCACAATGCAATTAATAGAAAATAAAATTTATTCATTATATGAAATATTTTATATCAATTGTCATAATATTTTTGTGACAAATCTTTGTTCTTTAAAGTGCTTTTTAATAAATCTACAGCCTTCTTTGGGTTTAGATTTGAATCATACATATATTTATATTCATGAGAAGCGGCATCATTTTTATCATAAACTCCCCATGTATTAAAAGTTACAACACCATTATTTCTCTTACTCATTATTGCTTTTAAAATATTTGCATATCCATGAGCTTGTCTATCGTACTGAGAAGTAGAGGGTGGATTTCCAGTCATTCTATAATCAATTTCAGTAATATGAAAATCCAAATCATTTTGGTGTGCCCAGTCAATTAATGACATCAAATAATCCAACTTTTCTTTGTTTAAAGATAGTACTACATTGTCTCTCAAATGTGACTGCCATCCAAGTCCATCTACTTTTAATCCTTTGTTTTTTAAATATAAAATAGTTTCTTTCACTTTATCCCACATTGCAGGTTGCATACCTTGATGTTGATTAAAAACTAGACTGATATTGGGTGCGTATTCTTTAGCAATTTCAAAAGATCTAATTATATATAAAGGGATGCCATCCGCATTTTCTCCTATTTGAGTCCAAGGATTTTGATATCCAGTCCCATCTTTTTCAATAGTCCAATTAGCATTCATATCTATTGTTTCGTTTACGACATCCATCCATTTGATATTATTTTGAACATTGATTTTCTTGCAAAGTTCAGTCAAAAATTCTTCGTAATTTTTAGTAAGCTCTTCTTTAGTTCTGGAATCATTTTTTGCCCAAGTCGAAGACTGAGGACCTATTGGACCATGTACTCGCATTTGAAGATTATTTTTATTAGCAAAATCAATGAATGCATCTGCTCTTTCCCAGTTCCACACATCAGGTTCTGGATGAACTATTGTTTGTTTAAATGAATTTTCAGCAACTAAATAATCAAATTCTTTTAAAAATAAGTCCTCAACATTTGAATCAAACTGATAATAATTTAAAGTGGCACCAAATTTAAAAGTTTCAGTGTTGTACTCGTCAGAAAGGATTTTTTTAAAACTATCCGTAATTGTAACTGGTTCAGGATCAATATCACTCACAACTTCTGTGGGACTGTCCGAACCACCTGAACAACTCAAAAAGAATACAAATAATAAATAATAATTTTTAATCAAATTTTTCATAAAATTAAATTATAAGAAATTAATAAAAACAAAGATTACAAATAAGTCATTTTATTAGGATTTAAGATCATAAAATTGTCAATAATCATACTTGTCTTTCCAGTTTTTTTTCAAATAATCTCTTTGACTATTTTCTCTCATATTTTTTCCAGGTTCATAAAGTTTTTCACCTTTAATTTTTTCTGGCATAAATTCTTGTTTAATAAAACTATTTTTATAGTCGTGAGCATATTTATAAGTCTCTCCATAACCTAATTCTTTCATTAATTTTGTAGGCGCATTTCTAATCTCAATTGGTACGGATAGGTTTCCTGTTTCTTCAACTTTTTGCTGAGCCTTATTTATTGCTTTGTAAGCTGAATTACTTTTTTCACTGCAAGCTAAATAAGTAGCACATTGACTTAATATGATTCTTGACTCAGGATTACCAATAATTGAAACGGCTTGAAATGTATTGTTAGCTAGAACTAGTGCCGTTGGATTTGCATTTCCTATATCTTCACTTGCAAGAATAATCATTCTTCTTGCAATAAACTTCAAATCTTCTCCTCCTTGAATCATTCTTGCTAGCCAATATACAGCCGCATTTGGATCACTTCCTCTTATTGATTTTATAAATGCTGAAATAATATCATAGTGTTGATCCCCAGATTTATCATAATTTAAGTTATCATTTTGAATCATGCTAGTTACAGTCGCATCTGTTAATATAATCTCGTCTTTATCAAAAGAATTAACAATTAATTCAAAAATATTAAGAAGCTTTCTAGCATCTCCACCCGAAAATCTCAATAAAGCTGTTGTTTCTTTGAGCTTTATTCTCTTTTTAGATAATTGATCGTCTTTACTGATTGCTCGTTTTAAAAGCAACTCTAAATCATTTTTATTAAACGAATTAAGTGTGTAGACTTGACATCTTGACAACAAAGCAGAAATCACCTCAAAGCTTGGATTTTCTGTAGTTGCCCCTATTAATGTAATCCAACCCTTTTCAACAGCTTGTAATAAAGAATCTTGTTGTGATTTACTAAACCTATGAATTTCATCTATGAATAGTATTGGATTTTTTGCAGTAAATAAACCGCCACTCTGTTTAGCCTTGTTAATAACATCACGAATATCTTTAACTCCAGAATTAATAGCGCTTAATGTATAAAAAGGTCTTTGAGACTCTAAAGCTATAATGTTAGCAAGTGTAGTTTTTCCTGTTCCAGGGGGGCCCCAAAAAATAATTGATGGAATTAATCCTCTTTTAATGTGCTTTGTTAAGATGCCTTTTTTACCAACTAAGTGAGATTGACTAATGTAATCTTCTAATTTTTTTGGACGTAATCTTTCAGCTAACGGTTCAGTCATATTAAAAACAATAATAATTTAATTATCTTTCCTAAATTAATTAAAAAAACACTTGAATTAATTAAAATTATAAATGAAAAATTATATTACTTTATTTTTTTTTTCATTGACTTTATTCTCACAAGAAGTTGATGTAATCAACACAAGTAAGGAGATAGGTATTGAAAATTGGAGAATTGTAAATGATGATGTCATGGGTGGTATTTCGAAATCAAATTTATACTTAAACAGTGATGGTAATTTAATATTTGAAGGAGAAGTATCATTGGAAAATAATGGTGGATTTGCGTCTTGTAGGCTAGGAACAAAAAATGGCGAAATGAATGGAATTAAATCTTTCAAGATTAAATTAAAAGGCGATGGAAAAATATATAAGTTCAGAGTTAGTGAAAGAAATGGATCAATTAATTATTCAACAAATTTTCAAACAAAAAAAGGAGTTTGGGAAGAAATAATCATTCCAATTAAAGAATTAGAACCGACATTCATGGGCTACTATTCATCAAGAGCACCACGACTGAAAATTGAAAATATGAGAACAATTGGTTTTCTAATTTCAGACAAACAAAAAGGATATTTTAATTTAGAAGTTATGCATGTAAAAGGAGTTTTTTAAAAATATTTTTTAATTAATATTAGAGTAAAATTATATGTGTATTTTTGAAAAAAAATGAAATGGAAAGTCAAAAACTTATAGATGAATTTCTTGTAAATTTCAAACCAAAAGAAAATCAAAGCTGGAAAAGTTGTTATTTTTTTTGTTACTTTTTAAAAAAGAATCATAACATAGATGCTGAATTAATTGAGGGTATTACTAGAATTAATAAAATTGATTATTGGTTAGTAAGATTAAATAATTCTGATATTGACATACATGCTAAAGCTGTTGGATTAGATGAGGATTATATTGATAAACCAGAAGTTATATGGAGCTTAGAAGAGTTTGAAAAAGATAATTTCTAACAAAAACTTGCTTTTTTATCAACTTTTCTTAGACATTTTATATCCAAATAATATAAAAATTAGGATTACTATCGAAAATCCAAAATAATGAAAGAGTTCTGTTGGTGCTCCAACAAACTCACCTTTAATTCTGGCTAAGTAAGTTACGGCCATTACTATTCCCACATAATAAAAATATATAATATGATAAATGGTTTTTTTTATTTTATCTATTAATAAAGGATATATTATTATTAAAATATAAGCTATAAATCCTCCTAATAATTTAAAGGGAATAATTGGAAGTTCATTTAACCAAACTGAAAAAGCTAAATATATAAAATGTATAAGATGTAGTATAGAAAATAATAAAACTACTTTTTTTGTTTTATTGTATTTATTTCCTTCAAATTCCCCCGAGAATACATAAAAACAATATATATATACAATTAGAGATAACCTTCCTGAATATCTTGCTGAATACCTAAAAGTTTCTGAAATATTATCAAAACTCAAAAAAAAAATTAAAAAAATCAACAATTCAACAAAAACACCTAATGAAATAATTTTTTTCAAATTTGAAAATTAATGTTGTTAAAAATTTAAAACAATTTAGTTAATATCTATTAGTAAAATTAATCGAAATCAATTTAAATTATATTGTCATTGTTTTTTAAGATAGATAAACAAGTTATATATATATTTATGGCATACTATTTGTAAATAGATTTAAAAAAACTAAAATGAAAAATTTTATTAAATTATTTTCCGTATTCACATTATTATTTATTGTTTCATGCTCAGATAATGACGAGGTATATGAGCCAGAAGTGATGTCTATTTCAGATTTGATTAACACCAGCTCTAACTACACCTTTTTAGCATATGCTTTGGATAAAACAGATTTGAGTAAAGTATTGGATGGTTCTGATAAATACACATTATTTGCTCCATCAAATATGGCTTTTAGAGATTTTTTAATGAATAATGGTTTTCAAAGTATTGATGATATCCCTGAGGATTTACTGAAACAGGTGCTCCTCAATCACGTAATGACCGATGTCTTAGAATATCGTGATATTGAAAGTGGCTATTATAGTACCGTAGCTACTAGCGATTCTTCTTCCACTCCCCTGTCAATGTATATAGAGCAAATAAATATGAGAGTAACTATTAATGGTGCTGCTAGAATTACACAAGGTAATGTAAGGGCAACCAATGGAATTGTTCACGCGGTCAATGCAGTTATACCCATTCCGACAGTTGTTACGTTCGTAACTTCAGATTACAATTTAGCTAATTTAAGAACAGCTCTTACTAGAGCTGATTTAACTGTTAATTATGTTAATATTCTATCCACTCTAACAGGATCTTCACCTGCTCCGTTTACTGTTTTTGCTCCTACAGACCAAGCATTTTTCAATCTGTTAACTGAACTAAATGTTCAAAGACTTTCAAATATTGATGAGCCAACACTTAGAGCAACGTTAAATCATCACGTTATTGCTGAAAGCAATGCATTATCTACTGATTTATCAGATAATTTAGAGCTCACTACACTAGGCGGAAAGATAACTGCCAATGTAACTGGTGGAGCTACAATTACAGATGGAAACAATAGGGTTAGTAAAATTACAGCAGTAGATATTCAAGCTAATAACGGAGTAATACATGTAATTGATAAAGTTATTTTACCTAACTAAATTAGTCTACTTGTTTTGTAAAATATGAACAGAACAATTAAAACTTTACTTTTCGATCATTGCAAGAGTTTTTTAGAATCCAAACTGCATGGGTATAATAAAAGTTTAGATTTACTTTATGAGTCTTTAAATTCAGAGACAAAAAGTAGTGCAGGAGATAAGCATGAAACTGGAAGAGCACTTATACAGCTTGAAATAGAAAAAACTGGAAATCAATTAAAAGAAGTCGAAAAAAATTATGAATTTCTTTTAAGAATAAATAATGTTAATTCTTTAAATAAAATAAGTCTTGGGTCTATTGTAGTAACTAAAGCAAATAATTATTACTTAGCAGTTTCTGCTAAACCATTTGCTTTTAAAAACAGTAACTATTATTGCATTTCCGACAAAAGTCCTATTGGGAAGTTATTAATTGGTAAAAAAGAAAATGAAAAAATATCATTCAATAATTCCAAAATTCAGATTTTAAAAATTATTTAATAATCCTTATTAGACAAATTAAAGTGAGTCAGGTTCATTAATAACTGCCTCAAAACATTGTTCATAAAGTGGATTTTCATCTACTTTAAAACAAACAGTATAAGTGCCTTTAGCAAGACCTGTAACGTTAGCTGTCTTTTCAGAACCCTGGATGGTTATTGGTTCAGAAACTCCACTTACACTAATTGTATAATTATATCTAGAATCCTCAACTGAAAGTGCTAAAGTACCATCGTTTAATCCATTACAAGTACAACTTCCTACTGAAATCTTATTGTTGTCGTCTTGGAGAGTAAAATTATTTTTTGAATCACATGGCCCAACGTAGGCCTCAACTGTTAATTCAGCATTTATACCAGAGGGTCCTCCTCCTCCATTTTGATTTCCAATTAATAAATTGAAACCTTCTAAACAATCGTACGTAAAAGATGAAATAAATTTCCAATCAGCTACAGTACTATCCATAAATTGTAAAGCATCTTCTCTTCCTCCATTTTTAGTATCTACCATTAATTGAACCTTTCCTGTGGAAATTTCTAGTTTTGGATTTCCTTGACCTGTCCAAGGTGTCCACATGCCACCTGAGGTGACAAATCTACCGTTTCCATTAAATTCAGTTGTATTAGCACCAAATGAATTATCCCAGTGTTTTTGTTGAAAATTTAAAAGATTCACTCCGTCAATATCAAATTGTAAACCATCATCAAAATCTTGGATATCTAACTTTACAACACAACTTTCAAAAACATCATTAGCTCCAAGTGATAACTTTATATCAACATTTTTTCTAAAGACTTGTGAACCAGAGCCAGAACCAGAAATTTTTTGTGCTGGAATAATCATTGGATATGTTCCGCTTGCTATCACATTAAAATCTCCAGAAACAGTTAGGGTTGAATTATTAGAACACGGCTTTTCTTGAGCAAATAAAACAGCTGAAAAAAACAACAAGAAAAATTTTAAAATTTTTTTCATAACATTTATAAAGTAAATTTTGATATTAATGAAAAGCTGCTATTATTATTTTGATCTGTACTCTTAACTCTCCAATAATAAGTTGATCCAGAGTCTAAATTTAAGACTAATGATGGGTTACTTAAAGAGGTTTTGACAGGTGATTGTTTGCCATCAATTTTATCAATATAAATTGAATAAGTTAGAGTATCCCCAGCATCAAGATCTTTCCCTGTCCAGTTAAAGGTAATTTCATTTCCATTAATTTCTGGATTAGAAAGCACTGCTGCTAAAGGAACTTTATTGAACACTGGTGTTCCTTGAAGATAAAATTTAGAAGTTGAACTTTTTGGTCCTCTTTTTGAATTAGAATTTATTGATTGAACACTCCAAGCATATGCTTTCCCCCTTCCCAATTGAATTTCTGTAGAATTAGTTGAGATTGATGTCTTTGTCTTGGTATCATTATTTGATAAATCTGTATAAGTCAAGTTATAGGTATCTGTCTCACTGGTCTTAGTCCAGCTAAAACTTACCTTACTGTAAAATCCATCAACAACAGTGGCAGATTCACAACTATTATTTGAGGGTGGTGAAATTAATGTTGCTGCACCTGGGGCTCCAGAAACTTCAGCTCCTCCACCTGAAGATCCATTTGCAGAAGAAGTATCTTCGTAACCACAACAATTATCACTGCAGCTTACAATGAAAATTAAATTAAAAAAAAGAAAAGTTAGTAGTTTAAATAAGTTTTTCATATTGTATAATTATAATGAATTTGGTTCAGTTATTGTAGCCTCAAAACATTGTTCGTAAGCGGGGTTCTCGTCAACTTTAAAACAAACAGTGTACGTTCCTTTACCTAGTCCCGTAACACTAGCTGTTTTATCAGAACCTTTTATTTTTACTGGTTCTGTCAACCCACTAACACTAATAGTGTAATCATACCTAGCATCTTCAACGGATAGCGTCAATGTTCCGTCATTTTTACCATTACATGTACAACTACCTACTATAATCTTATTATTATCATCTTGTAAACTGAATGTGCTTTGAGAAACGTTAATTGTAACAGTAGCCAAATTGCTTTCACTACCATCATCCTTTATGGAAAATTCAAATAATGGCCATGATTGCCCATTACCTGGTCGCATATCATTCCACTTAATCCCATTATTACCAAAATTCATTTGGCCATAATCTTCTTGTCCAGCATTATTAGGCTCATTTGGCCACCAGTTTTGGTATCCTCTATCTTTCAATGTAACTCCATCGACCCAAGTCCAACCTCCCCAATTTTGATTTTCTCTTCCAGGTTCCGCATAATCCGGAGAAGTTTTGTCTTGATAAAGACCTAGCCAATATCTAGTTCCAGAGCCATTTAAGCCCATAGAACCCAAACCATCCCAAACTAATTTTTCCATTTCAGCATTCAATATGATATACATCTTCGCTCCATCATAACTATCGGTAGCTGCTTTTGCATCAGTCCAATCAACAGGTGAAAATCCAGGCTTTCCTGTGTTAGAATCAATCAAAAAATAAGTTTTTCCTGAGGGTTTATTATAAGTTACGGGTTCTCCATTATTATTAATTATTGTCAAACCATTAGCTAAAGCAAATGATGCTATTGATAGGTCCCTGGCCACAAAAGTAAATGAATCAGATCCCGTAAAATTAGCACTAGGAACATAGCTTAAACTTGAGGCAGGTAAAACAAGTGGGATTTGAGCTTGAGTAATTATTGAAGATCCGTTTTTTAGGGTTCCACTGGACGGGAGAGATTTTACTATATAAGTTAATACATCATTGTCAGCGTCAGTAGCCACTAAAGTAATATTAAGAGTTGTATAATTATCTGTGGCAATTATTTGATTTTTTGCAACAGGAGCTGTGTTTTGCGAATATGAAAAAAACAACAAAAAGCAGCTTAAAAAAGTTAAAATTAATTTCATGTACAAGTAGTTATACCCTAATTTACAAAAAAAAACATTCACTCATGACTGTTGTTAATTTTATATATTTATATAAATTAATGATTATATGAGTTTAACAGTGTCAATGTCTTATCTAAAAGATCAAGAATTTGAATTTAAAAACAATTCAAATAATTCATTAATTGTTGATATGTATGATGAAAATTTTAAAAAAAATCATTCACCCATGGAACTTTTATTATCTGCTTTAACTTCTTGTGCAGCTGTAGAAATAGTTTCAATGATAAAAAAAAGAAGAAGAGATTTTAAAGATTTAAAGGCAATAACAACTGGAATTAGAGCAAAGAATCCTCCAAGATTTTTCAAGTCAATAAATATTGAATATCAAATCTATTCTTCAGATTTAACAAAGGAAGAAGCCCGACGATTCATTTCACTTTCTATTGAAAAATATTGTTCTGTTGGTGCAACATTAAGAAATGATACAATAATAAATCATACCTTTAAAATTATTAGAAATCAATAAAAATTTATCAATGAAAAAAATATTTACTACAATTATAATTTTTCAATTAATCTCTTGTGCAAGCCCAGTTAAAAACAACGAATCAATAATCATTTTTGAGGATTCTGTTTTAAATATTATTGATAGGACTGCCGAAATAGAGTATATAGTTGACTCTGTTAATGTAGCTGAAGGTCCTTTATGGGATAACAAATCATCTTCATTGTTGTTTACTCAAGTTCCTATGAATAAAATTTATAAGTGGAACGAAACTGAGGGTTACCAGACATACATCTCTCCTTCAGGATTTACAAACTACGCTCCTGTAATTGATGGTATTGGTCTTTCTGGTGCTAATGGATTATCATTTGATAAAAATGGTGATTTAATCATCGCCCAACATGGAGATAGAAGATTAGCTAAATTAAAAAACTCCGCTACAGACGATCCAGATTTTGAAACAATAATTGATAAATATGATGGTAAGCGATTTAACAGTCCTAATGACATAGCCATAGCATCCAACGGAGCTATCTATTTTACAGATCCAACTTATGGTTTTATGAATTTAAGTGATTGGTCTTTTGACGAATCTGTAAAAGAGTTGGATTTTAGTGGTATATATAAGTTAAGTGATGAGTCTGGAATAGAATTAATATCATCTGAACTCAGTTTACCAAACGGAATCGCTTTGTCAAATAACGAAAGGTACTTATACGTAAACAGTTCTAATACGACAGAAAATCCTGTTATTTTAAGATATGATTTAGAAAATGATAATAAATCTGAATTATTTTTTGATGGGACAGAATTAGCCAAAGCAAATCCAGGAAATTTTGATGGACTTAAAATACACTCATCTGGAAATATCTTTACAACTGGCCCCAATGGAATATTAGTTTTGTCAAATGATGGAAGGTTATTGGCTAATATAAAATTCAAGGATATGCTAACCAACTGTGCATTTGATTCGGATGAAAATTACTTGTACGTTACAGGTTTTTCATTCGTTGCAAGAATCGCTTTAAAAAAATAACATATGAACTTTTTAGAAATAACCACTGTACTTCTTCTTTTAGCCTCTTTTTTTTCAATTATAAATTTACGCTTGCTAAAACTACCGCAAACAATCGGTTTAATGATTTTAGCAATTGGTTTATCTATTATTGTTTTAATAGTGGGTATTGTTTTTCCTGAATTTTTAGCAGTTGTAACTTCACTAACTAAAAGTTTTGATTTTAGTATTCTATTAATTGATGTCATGCTTCCATTTTTATTGTTTGCAGGAGCAATAAGTGTTAATGTTCATGAATTATTAAAGGATAAAGTCACCATATTATTTTTAGCAAGTTTTGGTGTAGTATTTTCAACATTTGCTGTAGGCTCTGGTGTTTTTTGGTTAATTGAACAACCCATATTTGGACTAAACGAACTAGGTTTAACATATGTTGACTGTTTATTGTTTGGTGCACTAATTGCTCCTACCGATCCAATTGCAGTTCTTTCTATTGTAAAAAAAATGAACCTATCTCCAGTTACCGAAACTAGAATTGCAGGCGAATCACTTTTTAATGATGGTATTGGAGTAGTTATATTTCTTACGCTTTTAAAAATAAAAATTATGGGGGTTGAAAATGTAACTCCTGAAGGAGTAAGCATGTTATTTGCTACAGAGGTTATTGGTGGAGTTCTACTGGGTTCTTTATTGGGCTATCTTGGTTTAAAGCTTGTTAGGTATATTGAAAATGAACATGTAGAACTAGAGGTGTTAATTACACTTTCTTTAGTGCTTTTAGTTTCTGTTGTTTCATACAAATTTCATTTTTCAGGTCCATTAGGTGTGGTGATGATGGGACTATTTTTAAATAGAAATATAGATACTGATAGAATTGAAGATGGTGTTCAAAAAGCTATGGGTGATTATGTTTATAAATTTTGGCATCTACTAGACGAAACTTTAAACGCAATACTATTTATTTTGATTGGACTTGAGATCATTCCAATTTTTCAAAACTTTGTTTCAGGATACTTATTAATATCTCTTTTGACCATTATTTTAGTTGTTTCATCAAGAGGAATTGGTGTTTCAATTCCTATTAAAATTTTATCATTTTTTAAAAAGTTTGAAAAAAGAACTTCATTTATTATCACTTGGGGAGGATTAAGAGGAGGATTAAGTATTGCTTTAGCTTTAAATTTACCCGATCAAATTGGAGAGGGTAAAAATCTTATTCTTTTTCTAACTTACATGGTAGTCTTATTTACCATCTTATTTCAGGGACTAACTCTTGAAAAACTTGCAAAATGATTTTTTGAATTGATTACAAAGTTTTATTATATTGAGATTTAATTGATATAAAACCAAAAAAAATGAAAAAATTGTTAAGCATAACATTAATTGCTCTTTTACTATCATGTGAATCTCCAAGTCCTAAAGAAACTGCTCCTAATATGGAATATGGTGGTTGGTCTGGAGTTGCTAGTGATTCAAATAAAGAATCCATGCTAACTAGAGAACTTATGGATAATTATATCGCAAATAAGTTTGAGGATTCTGCCTATTTAATGGCTGATGATGGTAATTTCTATTTCAATTCAACTAAAGTTTCCAAAGAAGAATGGGTTGGAGCTGGCGCTATGCACCATTCGTTGTTTGATAATATTTCTAATAGTAAAATTCAACCTCCTAATGTTACGACTGCAACATATGAAAATGGGTCAGTTTGGTCTTTGGCTTGGTTTTACTGGACAGCAACAGGAAAAATTACTGGAAATGAAATACAAATACCTGTGCATCATGCAGCTAGATTTGAAAATGAAAAAATTGTAGCGGTTTATCACTTTTTTGATCCTACTTTACTGGATGCTGAAGTTGCTGCTTCACAACAATAATCTTATCTATGTAAAGAAGAAAAGAGGGTTTTAAAATCCTCTTTTTTTATTTATAAATCTTTTTCATAAAATTAATTCCAGTAATGGCAGTTGATGTGATTAATCCAGAGAAAAGCGCCCCTCCAACTCCTGCGCTTACAATATCTTGACCAGTCAAATAAAGTCCTTTAACAGATGTTCTGGGTCTTAAAAATTTTTGATTAAACCTTTTTGGAGTATGATCCAATCCATATAATTCTCCTTTATCATAATTAACAAAATTTTTTGTTGTTAATGGGCTTGATAATTCATAGCAATCGATAGAGTCTCTTAAGTGAGGTAATTGCTTGAAGAGCTCGTTTAGTAATCTTTTAGAAATTTCTTCTTTAAATTTTTCATAATCAACCCCTCTTTTTTTCCACTTGGTTCCTTCCCATTTTGAGAATGATTCATATGGAAGTAAAGTAATAACATCAATTGTACTTTTTCCAGGATATCTCTTCTCCCAAGACGGATCCTTAGCTGAGGGAAATGATATATAAACAAGAGGAAAGTCGGAATTTTGATCATTTAGATAATTAGCAACTGATGAATCATGATCTGTTTTATCAGGATATATCCATATGTTATGTTTGGGTAATTTTAATTCTTTTGCCGTACCATTTAATCCAATATATAAGCAACCATGAGCAACTGAAGGTTTAACAGAAAGTAAATCTCTCTTAAAACCAAGTTTAACGCTTAACTTTTCATTAATTAATTTATTAAATGTGTTAAAAACACCCACACCACTGATTATTGTATTTGAGTAAAACTTTCTACCATCATCCATAACCACTCCTCTGGCTCTATTTTTTTCAATAATAATCTCTTTGACCTCAGCTTTTACAACAATTTTTCCTTTTGATTTTTCAATTACTGGATTTATCGTGTTAACAATTTCTGAGGAACCACCAATTGGAAAACTTCCACCTTTAAAGTAGTGCTTAACCACTGAAGCATGCATTGCAAAACTACTTTGTTTAGGAGGAAGGCCATAATCTCCGTATTGAGCAGTAAGAACTTTGATTAGTTCTTGATTATTAGTTAAAGATGAAATAGTATCATAAGTGGTTTTTGAAGAATATTTTAAATATTTATTTCTAAAAAAAGGAGCAAATAGAAAACTTATATAATTTGGTAGTGCCTTTTCAATATAAAATTTTTTCATTGTTTTATTACAGTCAAAAACTAATTGAATATAATCTTCAATTGCTTTAGATTCATCAGGGAAATATGAAACAAGTGTATTTTTGAAATTCTCAACACCTTTTACAAAATCATATTTTTTTTCTCCAATCACTACCCTATCGTAGACTTCTCCCATATCCTCCCATTTTAAATTACATTGAGAAACATAATCAAACATTTTTCTAATAGGACTATTTTTATTTTGTACCTCTCCAATGTAGTGAATACCTACGTCCCATTCATATCCCTTTCTCTTAAAAACGTGAGTAAAACCTCCTGCAACATAATGTCTTTCCAATACCAATACTTTTTTACCTTCCTTGGAAAGCAAAGCAGCTGCAGTTAAACTACCCATCCCAGATCCAATTACAATGACATCATAATTATCTTCCAAATTGTTTTTTCTCTTGTAGGATTCTATCATATTTCTAATTTACGATTTATAATAATTATAATTAGTTAATTATCGTTTATAATTATTCTGAAATAAGTTTAATTTATATCTTTACCATCTATAAATTTTAATAATCAGTATGAAATTAATAATCAATAATTTAACCAAGACTTATAAAAATAAAGTAAAAGCTTTAGATAATGTGAGTTTGGAAATAGGTAAGGGAATGTTTGGCTTATTAGGTCCTAACGGAGCTGGAAAATCAACATTAATGAGAACAATAGCAACTTTACAATCCCCTGATTCAGGAAATATAAATTTTAATGATATTGATGTGCTTAATGATCAATTATCTCTCAGAAAAGTTCTTGGCTACCTTCCTCAATCTTTTGGAGTATATCCTAAAATGTCAGCTGAGGAATTATTGAATTATTTTGCTCTTCTTAAAGGTATTTCTAATAATCAAGAAAGGGATAAACTAGTTAACGAACTACTCGACATTACTAATCTACAAGATGTAAAGAAAAAAAATGTTGATGGGTATTCAGGTGGAATGAAACAACGTTTTGGTATAGCGCAATTGCTACTTAACAATCCTAAATTAATTATTGTTGACGAACCAACTGCTGGCTTAGATCCTGCCGAAAGACAACGTTTTTTAAATGTTTTAAGAGAAGTTGGTACAAGTAGTACAGTAATATTCTCAACTCACATTGTTGATGATGTTAAAGAGTTGTGTAATGACATGGCCATATTAAATGGTGGTAAAATTTTAAAGCATGTTAAGCCTATTGAAGCTACAAAAGAAATCAACAATAAAATTTGGACTAAAACAGTTTTGAGAGATGAACTGGAGCAAGCAGAAATTGATTATAATATTTTATCTTCCAATTACAATGTTGATAATACATTGACAATAAGAGTTTATTCTGAAGAAAAACTTTCAAAAGAATTTAAAAAGGCTGAACCTCAGCTGGACGATGTCTATTTTATTGCTCTAAAAGAAGATCAAGAAAATTTAATTAATTCATAAACCATTCATATCAATGTTTCTTACAATTTTTTACAATGAACTAAAGCATTGGTTTGGAAAACCAGCTTTCTACATATATTCGGTTATATTTCTTTTTATTGCCCTTTTGATGTCAGGTTCCTCAGCTGGTCTTTTCGACTTTTTAACAGTTACAACGGGTTCTTCAAAAATAGTTAACTCTCCTCTGGGCATAGCAGGTTTATTTGGAGGCTTATCTGGACTTCTTATTTTTCTATACCCTTCAATCATTGGTGTTGCCGTTTATAGAGACTACAAGAGTGAAATGCACACTATACTCTATTCCTACCCTTTTACAAAACTTCAATATTTATTAGCTAAGTTTTTTAGTGGAATTTTTGTAGTTAATATTATCGTACTAATAGTAGCATTAGGAATTGGAATTGGATTTGTTCTCCCTGGAACAAATCAAGAAATCGTACAAAGTTTTGATTTTAAATCTTATTCGGATGTCTATTTAATATACATCCTTCCAAACATGTTGTTCATTGGTGCGATTGTTTTTGGAATAGTCACTTTCACAAGAAATATTTCTGCAGGATTTATAACGGTTCTTATATTATTAATCTCACAAGGGTTTTTGGTAAGCCTTTTTGACGATCCAGAAAAAAGATTAATTGCTGCTATTTTAGATCCATTTGGAGATTCTGCAATTCAATATTATTCCAGATATTGGACAGTTTCTGAACAAAATGAATTGTATCTTCCAATCAGAGAGGTTTTAATATATAATAGATTATTATGGGGAGCATTAGGGATTATATTGTTTGGAGCGATTTATAAAACTTTTAGTTTTAGTCAAAACGCGTTTAGTTTTTCGTTTAAATCTAAAGAATCCAAAAGAATAACTAAATCAAATTTTGGAGGGATTATAAAAATTAATTTACCTAAAATAAGTTTTGATTTTTCATTTAAAAATGAATTAAAAACACTTTGGAAATTATCAACAGTTGATTTTTTTGTTATTGTAAAAAGCTGGCCTTTTATATGCATTGTTTTAGTAGGTTTATTAATAAATTTAATTGGGCTTTCTGAGCTCGGAAATGTTTTTGGAACCTCTACTCTCCCAAGAACTTGGAGAATGCTTGAAGCAGGCTCAACATTTACATTAGCAATTAATATTTGTACATTTTTATACGCAGGTATATTAATTCATAGATCAAGAATTGCTAATATTAATCAACTTATTGATGTAAGTCCAACTAAGAACTGGGTGTTGTTTGGGTCAAAATTTCTTGCCATTTTCAAAATGCAAATAGCCTTGTCCTCATTAATAATGATTACTGGGCTAATTTTTCAAACCTACAAAGGGTTTTATGATTATGAGATATCACTTTACCTTTATGAATTAATTGTTTTAAACCTTATTTACTTTATTTTATGGTCATTTCTGGCCTTTTTGGTACAAACCCTAATTAGCAGTCCATACGTTGGGCTATTTGTCATGATAGTTCTTTTAATAGGAATTCCTCTACTAGGTTTGGCAGGAATAGAGCAATCTATTTTTAAATACACTCAAGGACCTGGTTTTTCATATTCTGACATGAACGGATATGGAGATACTCTTAACAGATATTTTATATATAAAATGTATTGGTTTTCTCTTGGAATTGTATTCTTTATTTTAACATCCTTATTTTATTTTAGAGGACTTCCTAATAATTTTAAGGAAAGAGTTCTTATTGCTAAAAGTAGATTTAATGGAAAATACCCATTTTTTATCTCACTTTTTACACTCATTTTTTTATCATCAGGAACCTATATTTATTATACGAATAACATTTTAAATAAAAGAACTTCATCAAAAGAAAGTGAATTACAAACAGTTGAGGGAGAAAAGAAATATAAAAAATACGAAGCATATGCTCAACCTAGAATAATCTCAGTAAATGTTGATGTTGAAATATTTCCTAAAACCAGAGATTTAAGCGCTTCTGGAGAATATTTGATGATTAATAAGACCCAAGAATCTATTGATAGTATTTTTTTAGATCATAATTCTCTTATTAGTACTTTTAAATTCAACAAGGAAAACAAGCTAGTCTTAGAAGACACTATTTATAATCTTGACATTTATAAACTAAAATCCCCTCTAAAACCAGGAGATAGTTTAAAACTTGAATTTAGTATTAAAAACAAACCCAATACAATTCTTAGAAATAATTCAAGTGTAATTTCTAATGGAACGTTTATTAATAGTAGTATTTTTCCATCTCTTGGATACCAACTAGGTGAATTAAGAGACGATAAAACTAGGAAAAAATACGGATTACCTAAAAACAAATTAAAGCCTCATCCTTCGGATTCAACAGCATTAGGAAATACTTACATCGCTAAAGATGCGGATTGGATAGATTTTGAAGCTACTGTAAGTACATCCAAAGATCAAATAGCAATTGCTCCGGGTTATTTACAAAAAGAATGGATTGATGGTGACAGAAGATACTTTCACTATAAAATGGATAGTAAAATATTAAATTTTTATGCTTTTAATTCAGCTAAGTATGAAATTAAAAAAGATAAATGGAATGATGTAAATCTTGAAATATATTTTCATAAGGGTCACGAATACAACTTGGATAGAATGATGAAAGGAATGAAAGCAGCTTTGGATTACTGCACTGAAAACTTTAGTCCGTATCAGCATAAGCAGTTAAGAATTATTGAGTTTCCAAAAACTAGTGGGGGATTTGCTCAATCTTTCCCAAATACAATTCCATTTTCTGAAAGTATAGGCTTTATTGCAGATGTTGATGATTCTGACGAAGGGGGAAATGATTATGCTTTTTTTGTTTCTGTTCACGAGGTGGCTCATCAATGGTGGGCACATCAGGTCATTGGAGCAGACGTACTTGGTGCCACAATGCTTTCAGAAAGTTTATCTGAATACGTTTCTCTTAAAGTCATTGAACAGGTTAATGGAAAAAAGAAAATGCGTAAATTCTTAAAAAGATCATTGGATACATATTTAACTTCTAGAACGTTTGAGAGTAAAAGAGAAAATGCATTAATGTATAATGATGGTCAGGGATACATTCACTATCAGAAAGGATCATTAATTTTTTATGCCTTAAGTGACTACATTGGAGAGAAAAATCTGAATAAATCTCTTAGTAAATATGTAAATAAAGTAGCCTTTCAAGAGCCACCTTACACAACAACTATTGATTTAGTTAATCATGTTAAAGAAGTAACACCAGATTCTTTAAATTACTTAATAAAAGATATGTTTGAAACTATTACTTTGTATCAAAATAGAATTGTTTCTACAAATTCTAAAAAATTAGAAAACGGAAAATATCAAGTAGATATCGAGTTTAAAGTAAGTAAATATAGAAATGATGAAAAAGGAAAAATTTTCTATGGAAATGATAAAAGAGATTCCATTTCATATAAAACTGAAGAAATGAGAAAAGCCGAATATTCAGTCTTTTTATCTGATTATATTGATATTGGAATTTTTGGAGAAAACGAAGATGAAGAAGAAGTTGAATTATACTTAAAAAAACATAAAATAAATTCAATTCACAACAAAATATCGATTGTTGTTGATAAGGAACCTATTGAAGTTGGAGTAGATCCGTACAATAAATTAATTGATACAAACTCAGAGGACAACAGAAAAAAAATAACAACTGAAAAAATTCAATAATGGAAAGAAGAAAGTTTAATGAAATTTTATTTTCTAGCTCTGCTGTTCTAGCTTTACCAAGTTTAGTTTCTTGTTCAAGGAATGATTCAAAAAATGGTATATCATTAGCTCAATGGTCACTTAACAAAATGATAAAAGACGAAAAAAAACTTGACCCGCTTGATTTTGCAAAAAAAGCTAACGAGCTTGGTTTTGATGCCATTGAATATGTTTCAACGCTGTACAGACCAATACTTAATGAAATTTCAATAGATGAATTAACCGAGATCTTAAAAAGTTCATCCAATCAATATGAAATAAAGAATCTTTTAATTATGGTGGATGATGAGGGTGATTTGGCATCAAGTGATGAAAGTTTAATAAATAAAGCCGTTGATAAACACAAAAAATGGGTTAAGATGGCAAATAAATTAGGGTGTCACTCCATTAGAGTTAACTTAACAGGAGAAAATGAGCTTGAAAAATGGAAAATTAATTCTGTAAAGGGGCTAACGCTACTTTGTAATTATGCTGAAAATTTTAATGTTAATATTATTGTTGAAAATCACGGTGGAAATAGTTCTATTGCTAATGAACTAGCAAACGTGATTAAAAATGTAAATTTAGCTAACTGTGGAACACTTCCTGATTTTGGTAATTTCTGTGTAAAAAGAGAAAATGGTTCTATTTATAGTGGGCCTTGTAAAATTGAATATGACAAATACAAAGGAATGAGAGAACTCATGCCCTATGCTAAAGCTGTAAGTGCTAAATCATATGATTTTGATCAGAATGGCAATGAGACAACAATTAATTATGAAGATATGATGTCAATTGTAAAAAAATTCAATTATTATGGATATTTGGGAATAGAATTTGAAGGAAACAAATTGTCTGAAGTTGATGGAATTGAGTTAACAAAAAAATTGATTGAAAAACATAGTTAGTTCTTGTATTATAAATTATTAAACTTTTAACTTTAAGATTAGTCAAAAAATAGACGTGATTAGAAAAATATTCATTTTCTTTTTTTTATTAGCATTTGTAAATAAAGGGCTAGCCCAGTTAAGTAAAGTACACTACATCCCCCCACTAACAAGCGGTCCCTCGAACGCAGATCCCTTAGATCAATGGTTTTACATTTCAACTCCGATTAATGGTGACGTTTCTTTCAAAATAAAACCTGTTGGAGGAACATTGGATGAAGAAATTTCCTACATCGTAAATAATAGTAATCCTAAAAAAATTCTTATTGCAAATGATGGGTACTCACAACTTTTTCAAGATCCAGCAACTACCAGTGTTGTAACCAATAATAAAGGATACATAATCGAATCTCAAGACGTAATTTATGTATCAGTGAGGATGAATGCTGGTGGAAATGCGCAAGCTGGGGCATTAGTAAGTAAAGGTGATAATGCATTAGGGCAACTTTTTAGAATCGGAACTTACGATAACAAAGGAAATCCTGGAAACAATTATTTAAATTTCTTTTCGGTTATGGCTACCGAAAACCAAACAACTATTAACATGTCTAACAATAACATTGCTGGACTAGTCATTCAAAATTATTCCGAACAATTTCCAATCAACAATATAATTTTAAATAAAGGTGAAAGCTATACTGTAGCACTTAAAGTGACTGATTCTGAGGGAAACAGAGATGGATTAATCGGAACTTTAGTTAGTTCGGACAAGCCAGTAGTTGTTAATACTGGATCAGCAAATGGTAGTTTTGGAAATGGCGGAGCCAGAGATTATGGAATTGATCAAATAGTCGGTCTAGATAAAGTAGGTAAAGAATATATTTTTGTTAAAGGAGAAGGAGATAATTCTTATGAAAATGTCTTAATAGTAGCTCATTACGATAATACTAAAATTAAAATTAATGAGGAGTCGACTGAAGCAACTATAAATAAAGGAGAATATTATATAATTGAAGGTGATAAATTTACTGATGGAAACATGTATGTTTCCTCCACTGAAGATGTGTTTGCCTACCAAGGTGTTGGAGGAAATAGCGAAGCCAATCAAGGAATGTTTTTTGTTCCACCATTAAGTTGTGAAAGTAGAGGCGATGTTAATAACATTGCATTTATTGATGAAATTGGTGATAATATATTAGACGGTGGAGTGACAATTGTAACTAAAGCTTCCGCCGAAGTATTGATTAACAACATTGCTATTACCAATCAGCCTGCAGAAATTACTGTAGAAGGTCCAACAAGTGTTACTGGAAAAAACGAATATGTTACATTTAAAGTTACAGGACTTTCTGAAAATGTTACTGTTAGTAGTTCTGATGAACTTTATTCTGCCTATTATAACCAAAACGGTGCTGCGACCTCAGGTAGTTTTTATGCCGGATTTCCATCAAATCCTAATGTTTCTTTAAATTTAGTTGCTTCTGCCTTAGGTTCATGTATATCATCTGAAGGAGTTTCTAATGTTACATTTGAGGTGAGTAATTCTGGAAGTTATGATACATTACAGTGGATAAAAAAAGTTCCAGGAACAGATACTTACTCGGACATTGAAGGTGAAACTAATACAACTTACAAACCCCTCGAGATTGGAACTTACGCAGTTAGAGGAACAATAACGTGTACAGGTTCAATTTATAAATCTAGTGATATACCCATTAGTATTTGTCCAACTGATTTAGATAATGATGGAATTGTAGATAATCTAGACCTAGATAATGATAACGATGGAATATTAAACGCCGTAGAATCTTTAGGTAATGGTATAATTAATATTTCTGATCCCCTTAACCCTTCATTTTCATTAACAAACGGAAAAGCAAGTACTGTTACATTTTCTGCTGAACTAAACAAGGTAAGTACAGTTGACCCAGAAAGTAATTCCTTAACTGGAGCAGAATCTGGAACATTTCGATCATTGGTTGCAGCAGCAGAGTCAGGAACTAACACCTATACTATAAATACCACCTCTAAAGCATCACAGGGTCAAGACGAATTATTATTTTTTCATGCTAAAAAAGATCCAAATAGCAATCACAGTCCTATTGATGGAGAAAATTTTATTTGGAGAATACTTCCAGAAAATAGAAATATAACGGTTTGGGATCCAGATGACAGGCTCTTAATTGACACAAACTATGATGGAGCATATGAAACTGGTGTCACATCATTTACTGGATCTGAAATTCATTTTAAAATGAATCCTAATCCAAACGGAGAAACACCCTATGAATTTTTTGCTTCTGAATGCAAGTCAATTACCTTTATTCACAGAAATATTAATAAAGACAATAATTCATCCTACTCTGGTTTTATCGAAACAATTGATTATAATTTGAATACAGATTCAGATAGTAACTTTCTGTATGATTTCTTAGATTTAGATAGTGACGATGATGGTTGCAATGATTTAACTGAAGCTGGATTCGAAAGTAATGATCTTGATGGAGATGGTGTAATGGGAAATGGTCCTCCAACATTTGACAATGGTAAAATTGATGAAAGAGGAAGGTTTATAGGTCACACCTACCCTGAGCCTCTAAAAGACATTTCTGGTGAAAAATACTTGTTCCAAAAAGCTGGAACTGCTATTACAATAGAAAATCAACCTCAAACTGCCAGTGAATGCGAAAGCAGTAATGCAATTTTCCAAGTGACATCAGGAAATCCTAACCCTGCTGAATCAACAATAACATATAAGTGGCAAATTTTTAATTCTAAGGATAATTTATGGAACAATTTAAATGAATCTAACACTTATAACGGTACTGATAGCTCAACTTTAACTGTTAATAATGTTAGCAATGAAATGAATGGTGAGAAATATAGAGTTAATGTCTCAACAAATGAATTTTTATGTGGAATTGACTCTGATGAAGTGACATTAAACGTTGTAGCTACTCCTTCAAAACCAGTTGTTGAACCAATCCAAATCTATTGTTTTGATGAATTAAATCAACCAAAAATATCACAATTAACTTTAAATGATGTTGATTCGACACTTTCTGTCAATTGGTACGATGCTGAAACTGGAGGAGATCCTATAGATCCGTCTACACTTTTAATACACGAAAAAAAATATTACGCACAAGTAACTAATAGCAATGGATGTGAAAGCACATCTCGAACAGAGACTAAAGCTTTTATATCAAATCCTATTATTAGCTCAACTAATCAAGCAATATGCTTAAACGAGTCGACTACAATTTCTGTAACTGGAGTTCCCCAGACTGCTCAAGATTTTATAAATGATCATCCGGAACTACAATTATTTCTTTCCTACAGCGGTTCAAATTATTTCTTAAAAGAGGAGGCTATGTCCTGGGAAGCTGCTTATAATTTAATACAAAGTTATGGAGCTGGTGCTTCAATGTATCAAATTAATTCAAAAGATGAAGAAGATGCTGTCTACGACGAGCTTAGTAAAAGAGGCTGGGCCAATGCAGGGACAAATCCAAATAATCATTTCTGGCTTGGGTTAAAACAATATAATACTGAAGAACTTAATCCTAATAACAAAGTAGATGAAGGATGGTATTGGCTTGATGGTAGGCCATTAACAGCTGAAATTGCCAATTGGGCACCTGGAGAACCTAATGATTATGGTCAAGGAAGTTTTACTGAAGAAGGCGATGAAGATTATGGTCAATTCGATTTTGGAGGGGTCGCCAAACAATGGAATGATATGCAAAACATACAAGCAAGTGGAAACTCATGGCCGTTGTTTGAATTTAATGGGACAACATCCGTTGTTTGGGGTAAATATACAAATGATGAAAAAACAGAATTTGAGACTTTTGACGAAACTAGTAGTTCAATAACTGTATCTCCAATAAAAACTACTGTATATTTCTTAGAAGTAACTATTAATGGTGTATTGTGTCGAACTGAATACACCGTCACTGTAAATCCAAATCCAAAATCAAACGCAATCAACGATTTAATTTATTGTGATGATAATGAAGACGGAGATGATACAAATGGAATTATTCAATCTGTTAATTTTGAAACTTTAAATAATACTGTTCTTGGGGATGATCAACCACTGAGTGATTACACCGTCTCGTATCATCTATCTCAGGCAAATGCTGATGATACTACTAGCACAGGTTTAGTATCACCTTACACCAATTCAATAGCTGGAGGTGAAAAAATATTTATTCGAGTATTAAATAAAACTACTGGATGTTTTAACACTGAAAACTCTTTTAATCTAACCATTAATACATTACCAGTTGCAAATAATGTTAACACTATAATTAAATGTGATGATAACTCTGTTGGCGATGATAAAGATGGTGTTATTTCTTCTTTTGATTTGTCCTCTCAAACAGCTATTATTCTTGGTGATCAAAGCCCTGACGATTTTACTGTTACTTACCACATCAGTCAAGATGATGCAAATAATACAGCGAGCACAGGCTTATCATCTCCTTACACTAATATTAAAGCGGGAGAAGAAAAAATTTATGTAAGAGTTTTAAATAAAAGTTCTGAATGTTTTAGAGCAACAACTTCTTTTGATATTAAAGTCGCACCACTTCCAGTTTTAATTAATCCACTAATTAAAATTGAACAATGTGATGATGATGATGATAATGATGGCGTTTCTGTTCACAACTTAACTGAATCTCAACTAATTATTTCATCTGACTATGAAAATGAAACCTTTGAATACTATACAGACTCTGATTTAAATGTGGATTCACGAATTACAGATCCAACAAAATTTCAAAATGATCCATTTAACGACTCCGTTTACGTTAAAATTATTACTTCAAATAACTGTTTTAGAACCTCTCAAATTGATATTACTGTTGCTGCAAGTCAAATATCAAAAACTTTTATGAACGACAATAATACGTTTTATGCACTGTGTGATGATTCTCCAGCTCTTACTCAAGATGGTATCGCTACTTTTAGTAGTGACATTCTAAAAGATGTTAAAGAGAAACTTATAGCATCAAATGCTAAATTTAGTGCTCAAAATATAAGAGTAACATTACATACAAAATCAGAGGAGGCTTTGAGTGGAGAAAATCCAATTGATGTTGAAAATGATTTTACTAATATTAATCCTACTATCCAACCAATTTGGGCTAGAATTGTAAATATCGATATAAGTGTTTTTGAATGTTTAGGGTTTGAACAAGTTGCCACACTTTATGTTGAGCCAAAACCTATTGCCAACGCGGTTACTATTGCTAAACAATGTGATGGCGATAGTGTATTGGATTTAGACCCTCAAGATGGTAAGTTTCCTTTTGATACCTCAGCGATTCAATCAACTTTAGTTGGTAGTCAAACAAATGTAACAACTTATTATTACCTGCCTGATGGTACCCTTATTGGTAATGAACTACCTAATCCA
>JAQWJH010000067.1 GCA_029248455.1 Flavobacteriaceae bacterium | reverse complement strand
CTTCTCAAAAAATATGGAAGAGGGATATCCAGGTAATTTAAATGTTAAAATTATTTATCATTTAAATAACAATGATGAGTTGAAAATAGAATACTTTGCTAAAACAGACGAATCCACACATGTTAATTTAACACATCATTCGTTCTTTAATTTACTGGGAGCAGGAAACGAAACAATTAATGAACACTTGCTTTACATAAATGCTAATTCATTTACTCCTGTTGATGAAACACTAATCCCAACGGGTAATATAGAATTAGTTGCAAACACCCCATTTGATTTTAGTGTGCCAACGACAATTGGAAAGAGAATTAATCAAGATAATAATCAATTAAATTATGGAAAAGGATACGATCACAATTATGTACTTAACAATTCACAGTCCAAAGAAATAATTGCAGCAAAAGTTTTTGAAAAAGAATCTGGAAGAACGTTAGAAGTCTACACTAATGAACCTGGAATGCAGTTTTATGGTGGTAACTTTTTAAGTGGCACCAATGGGAAACATGATAAATCTTATAAAAAAAGATCAGCGTTTTGTCTTGAAACCCAACATTTTCCAAATAGTCCTAACGAGAAAAACTTCCCTAGTACAATACTAAAACCAAATGAAGAATATTACTCAATTTGTATTTATAAATTTTCTGTAAATTAATTGTTATTTAATTTTTCATCATGCAAAAAGAGTTTTTCGATGGAAGTTTTGAAAAGTTTAGCCATTTTAAATGCAGTTGGTAAACTTGGGTCAAATTTTTCTTTTTCAATTGCGTTTATAGCTTGACGCGATATTCCAATTAACTTTGCAAGGTCTTCTTGAGTTAATTTTTGATTTTTTCTTAGTTCCTTAACCTTATTTTTCATTGATATTTTCTAAAAATAAAAATTGTAGAGAATATATACGTTATTGAAGAAAAGACTACCAAATAATGTATTCTAGGCTGTGATTTAAGTAACCCTGATTCATGAACCCCTACATATAATAGGCCCATAAAAACAGTAAGAAATAAAGTTAGAGCTAAAGCTTTTAATTGAATAGTTTTTTGAAATTCATCGTAATCGTCAAACTGATTTTTACTTGCGTTCAGGATTGCAATAATTAAACTAAAATTTGTTAAGGCAGCAATAATTGTAATTTCGGTATTTTCCCAATATTGATTTGGTCCAATATTTAAAATTGCAAAGCTTATTAACCACAGAATTGTCCAAGCTAGCACAATTGAATTATGTTTTTTTTGTTTTTTCATTTTTACATTTTGTAAAGTTTACATTACAAATATATACAAATAATTTTGATAATGTAAGGTTTTATTTACTTTTTAATAAAACTTATAAAAAAACCTCACAAACAAAGTGAGGTATGTATGGTGACCCAGGGAGGATTCGAACCCCCAACCCTCAGAGCCGAAATCTGATATTCTATCCAGTTGAACTACTGAGCCATTTTTAATTAAGAAAGTTTATTTCGTACTATGTTAGAAATAGTCTTACCATCTGCTACGCCAGATAATTGTTTGGATGCCATTCCCATAATTTTTCCCATATCTTTCATCCCAGATGCCCCAGTTTTATTTATTAACTCTGAAACAATTTTTTCAACCTCTTCAGGACTTAATTGTTTGGGTAAAAAACGTTCTATTATTTTTGATTGATTAATTTCAACTTCAGCAAGTTCAGAACGATTTTGAGAAATATAAATCTCAGCACTTTCTTTTCTTTGCTTAACTAACTTTTGTAAAATTTTAATTTCCTCATCAGCTGAAATGCCAGATGAGTTGCCTTTTTGAGTTTGAGCCAAAAGTAATGCAGATTTAACAGCCCTCAAGGATTCTAGTGAAATAGTGTCTTTTTCTTTCATTGAAGCTTTTATTGCTTCCGATATTTTTTCTATTAATTTCATCAAATTTTATTAAAATTAAATTAATCTACATTATCATGTAAAAATGAATTATTTGTTCTTAAGTTGATTTCTCCGTTTGTATCTTCACTTACACTGGTTCGAGATGCTTTTTCGAGTTCCGCATCCTCTAAATTTACTCCTGCACGTTTAAAGGCAGGTTCTTTTTCCATTTCTGAAATTCTTTTAGCTTTATTAAAATTATAATTATATTCTTTAAGTTTTATTTTTCTATCTTCTGTTCTTTTAGCCAGTCCATCAGCTATTGAACTGTTTATTGGGTTAATTACTCTCTTACTTTCTTTCAAATTTGAGAATTCATTCGTCTCCTTTAATTTTGAATAATCATCAATTCCAGATTTTTTAATTTCAGAACCATCAACTTGGTTAACAGGAATTTTTTGTATTGGATCATTGACAATAATTTCATTAACATCCTCAATTAGTTCATGAACAATTTTTTCAGAGTAATCATTATTCTTTGCAATTGGCATATCAAAATCTAAAGAAACTTGATCAACCGGTTCAACTAGTTCTGGATCTATAACTTCGAATTCATTTATTTTAGTATTAACGTCTTCAATTTCAATTTCTTCCTCCTTAATAAAATCTAAATTAATTTCCTCACAAGTAACCTCTATATCATTAACATTTACTTTAGAGTCTATTATGGTATTATCTACATCTGTATTTTCAATATTACTATTGTTTTCTTCAACAGAGTTGAATGAAACATCTGTATTTTTAAAATCAATTGAATCTGATGAAAAATCAAATTGTAAAGGAATTTTTTTCTCTTTTTTATTGTCAAAGTTCTGTATAATTTCATTATTATCGTCTAAACTATGAATGATTTTTTTAGGATCTGCATGAATAATTTCTTGTTGTTGATTGGGATCAAATCCAGTGGCGATTACTGTAACTGAAATAGAACTTTCAAGAGATTCATCATCTCCTATACCCATAATTATATTAGCACCATGACCCGCTCTTTCCTGTATGTAGTCATTAATTAGACCTATCTCATCAATTGTAATTTCCTCGGTTCCAGAAACTATTAAAAGCAAAACGTTTTTGGCTCCGGTTATTCTGTTATCATTTAACAAAGGAGAATCAAGGGCAGATGAAATGGCTTCAAGCGATCTTTTAGACCCAGATGCTGTAGAAGAACCCATAATAGCATTTCCACTATTTTCTAAAACTGTTTTAGCATCTTTTAAATCAATATTTTGAGTGTAATGATGTGTAATAACTTCAGCAATACCCTTGGATGCTGTAGCCAATACTTCATCGGCTTTAGCGAATCCTTCTTTGAATCCCAGATTTCCATAGATATCTCTTAATTTATTGTTGTTTATTACAATTAATGCATCTACTTGTTTTCTTAATTTATTTACCCCTATTTGTGCTTGTTCAGATCGAATTTTACCTTCAAATTGGAAAGGCATTGTTACGATTCCTACTGTAAGAATATTCATTTCTTTGGCAAGTTTTGAAATAATTGGAGCTGCTCCAGTACCAGTTCCTCCTCCCATACCTGCTGTTATAAAAACCATTTTAGTATTAGTTTCAAACATTTTTCTAATATCATCAAAGCTCTCAACAGCAGCTTTTTCTCCAATTTCTGGATTTGCACCTGCTCCTAATCCCTCAGTTAATGTTATTCCTAGTTGAATTTTGTTCTCAACCTGACTACTTTCTAAAGCCTGAGAATCTGTGTTACAAACTACGAAATCCACACCCTTAATTCCCTTTGAGTGCATGTAATTTATAGCATTACTACCTCCTCCTCCAACTCCAATAACTTTAATTACGTTACTTTGATTTTTTGGTAAATCAAAAGGGAGGTTATTAATTTCTGGATTTAATTGCATAATTATTTTTTTATTCAGCGTTATCTAAAAAAGTTTTTAGTGATTGTGTGAATCTTTCAAATATGGTAGTTCTTTCGAAAGTTTCACTCTCAATTTCATTGTTATTTAATTCAATATTATTTTCTGATTCTTCGTTTTTATTAATCTTTTTAACTTTAGTTGAATTCATTACTAGTCCAACAGCGGTAGCATACATTGGACTTGAAATTTCAATTGAATTATTACCAGCTAGATGTTCACTTGGATATCCTAATCTAGTGTCCATTCCTGTAATGTATTCGACAAGCTGTTTTAAATGTTTAAGTTGACTCCCTCCCCCTGTTAACACAATTCCACCTATTAACTTTTTTTTCTGTTCTTCGTGGCCATAGTTTTTAATTTCAATATAAACTTGTTCAATAATTTCAACTACTCTTGCGTGAATTATTTTAGATAAATTTTTAAGAGTAATTTCTTTAGGTTCTCTCCCTCTTAAGCCAGGGATTGAAACAATTTCATTTTCCTTATTCTCACCAGGCCAAGCTGATCCAAACTTAACTTTTAATAGTTCAGCTTGCTTTTCAATTATTGAACAGCCTTCTTTAATATCTTCAGTTATAATATTACCACCAAACGGAATTACTGATGTGTGCCTAATTATACCATCTTTAAAAATTGCTAAGTCAGTAGTTCCTCCTCCAATATCAATTAAAGCTACACCAGCTTCTTTTTCTTCATTACTTAGAACTGCGTCAGCTGATGCTATGGGCTCTAAAGTAATACCCTCAAAATCAATACCAGCACTCTTTATACATCTAGCAATATTTTTAATGGACGAAACTTGACCAACTACAACATGAAAATTAGCCTCTAATCTTCCACCAAACATTCCCATAGGTTCTTTAATTTCTCCTTGACCATCAACTTTATATTCTTGAGGAAGAACATGAATAATTTCTTCTCCAGGAAGCATAACCAGTTTATAAACTTGATTAATCAAGCCTTCTAAATCATCTTTATCAATAACTTGATCTGAGTTTGTTCTCGTAATGTAATCACTATGTTGAAGACTTCTTATATGCTGGCCAGCTATTCCTACTATAACTTTCTCAATTTTTTCAGATGAATCTGCTTCCGCCTCACTTACAGCAGCTTGAATAGATTGAATAGTTTGGGTAATATTATTTACTACTCCTCTGTGGACACCTAAACTCTTAGACTTTCCAATCCCGATAATTTTTAACTTATTATACTCGTTCAAAGATCCTATCATTGCTACAATTTTAGTAGTACCAATATCTAGTCCAACAAATAAATTTTTTCCTTCCATATTACCTCTTTTGAACAATTACTTGGTTTTTAAAATTCAAATTAATTGATTTTAATTTAACCAAAACACTATCATTAATAACAGTTTTATAAAATACTTTATAATTATTAAAACGAGATTTAAAGTCACTTAAATCTTTCATTTTAATTAAATACTTAAAGTTATTGACATGAAACAAAAATTCATTATCAATTATTTCTAAGCCTGTTATATGATTACTAAAAAAAATATCATTTTTAAAATAATTGCCCAATATCCCTAAACTCTTTAATTCAGTGGAATCAACCTCACTTAAAATTAACGGGATTCGTTCGGAATAATTTTCTGATAATGGCATTATGCTTCCACTTAAATCAATATAGTAATCATCATTTAATACTCTAAAAACAGGTTCTTTCTCAACAATTCTAACACCAAGTTCACCATTTAATTCTAAAGAAACATCAACAGAACTTATAAACGAATTTTTAATAATTATTTTCTCAATACCTTTCAAATTTAAATCTCTTTTTACAAGCTTTAAAGCAATAGAATCACTTTGTTTTAACATTTTATCAACCGATTTTATTGATATAAACTTAAATTTAGAATCAAGATAATTTATATTAGAAAAATCAATTTCTCTATCGCCATTTCTAACAATACTGAAAGCCATCAAAAAAGTAATTAAGAACAACATTATTAATAATTTAAGTACTCTAAATTTCATTTTAATTTAGTATTGCATTTTTAATTTTTTCTACTTCAACCGAAATATCACCGGCTCCCATTACGACTATTACTTCCGCATCTGATTTTGAAATATAATCTTTCAAATCAATTTTTTTAAGTAATATTTTATTGTCATTAATGGTTCTATCTAATAATTCTTTTGAGCTAATTCCTTTGATAGGTCTTTCTCTGGCTGGATATATATCTATTAATACTATTTGACTAAATTTTGATAGTTCTCTTGCAAAATCATCCATAAAGTCCTTTGTCCTTGAGAACAAATGTGGTTGAAATACTACCATAATTTTTTTGTTAGGGTATAAAGCAAAAACAGATTCCCGAACAGCTTTAATTTCATTTGGGTGATGAGCATAATCATCAATTAGTATTTTAGGTGATCTTAAAACATAACTAAACCTTCTTTTTACTCCTTTAAATGTTCCAAATGATTTTACTAAATCTTTGTCATTAATTTTTAAGTTTTTACAAATTGCAAATGCTGCTAATGCATTACTTACATTATGTTTCCCAGGCATTTTAAATTTAATATTTTCACATATTGAGTCCGAGTATTTTATATCAAAACAAGAGGAATCATTTTCAATTCTATAATTAATTATTGAATACTCTGCTTTTGAATTAAAACCATAATCAACCCCATTAATTGGTAAATTAAAATTCTTAAAAAGCACACCATCTTTTTCTAAATTTCCAGCAAATTCCTTAAATGAATTTTGTAAATCGGAGTTGGAACCATATATATCCATATGGTCTGCATCAATTGATGTTATGCAAGCTATATTGGGTTTTAAGTATAAAAATGATCTATCAAATTCGTCAGCTTCAACCAAAATAATATCTTGTCCATTTTCAATTAAATTACTATTGTAATTTTCTGAGATTCCACCAATAAAAGATGTAAAACTAATGTTGTTTTCTAAAAGCAAATGTGATAAAATTGTTGAAGTTGTTGTTTTTCCATGAGTGCCTGCAATTGCAATACAAAATTTATTTTGAGAAATAAGACCTAAAGTTTGAGCTCTTTTTAAAACATCAAAATCATTTTTTATAAAATAATCTAATAGAATATTATCAGAGGAAATAGCAGGTGTATAAACAACTAAAGTATTCGTACTATCTTTAAATTCTGATGGTATTTTATTCAATTTTTGTTCGTAATTAATTAGGGCTCCCTTGTTATATAAACTTAAAGTTAAATCTGTTTTGGTTTTATCATATCCTCCAACTAATTTTCCTCTATTTAAAAAATATAATGCTATTGCAGACATTCCAATTCCTCCTATTCCAATAAAATATATTTTACTGTAATTTATTTCCATTTTTTAATCTTGTCTTAACTTTTTCAATTATTTTATTTGTAGCTTGAGGCATAGCTAATAGCTTCATAGCTTTAGAAAGCTCATTACTAAATTTTTCATTATTAATTACTTTATCAAATACTTTAAAAAATGACTCATTTAGATCTTTTTCTTTTACCATCACTGCGGCATTTTTATTTACAATATTTAATGCGTTTTTAGTCTGATGATCTTCCGCCAAATTTGGTGATGGTATAAAAATTACTGGCTTAGCGACAATACATAATTCAGAAATCACACTAGCACCAGATCTTGAAATTATGTAATCTGCAGAACTATAGGCTTTATTCATGTTTTTTAAGAATGGAAACACTTTAATTTTTTTTGAATTATATTTTCTGTAAGAGTTATAATACATATTTCCACATTGCCAAATAATTTCAATTTTGTAGTTATTAAAAAAATCTAAATTTTTTGAAATAAATTCATTAATATTTTTGGCTCCTAAACTTCCCCCTAAAACCAATAAAACTTTATTGGGCCTTGTTATATTAAAAAAAATATCAGATTCTTTTTTTGAAGTTTTTGTTTCAAAAATTTCTTTCCTTACAGGATTTCCAGTGAAGAATATTTTATTTACTGGAAAGTACTTGCTCATACCATCATAAGCAACACAAATGGTTTCAACCGACTTTGATAATATTTTATTAGTGAGTCCTGCATAAGAATTTTGTTCTTGAATAAGGGTTGGTAGATTAAGTTTGGAGGCTACATACAGAACTGGACCGCTTGCAAATCCGCCGGTTCCAATTACAAAATCAGGTTTAAACTTTTTTATTATGAAATATGATTTAATTAAGCTGTGTAGCAATTTGAATGGAATTAATAAATTTGTGAAATGCAATTTTCTTTTAATTCCACTAATCCATAAACCGATGATATTATAACCCCTTTCAGGTACTTTTTTCATTTCCATTCTTTGATTAGAACCAACAAATAAAATTTCTGATGAATGAAAATTCATTGATAATTCATCTGCAATTGAAATAGCAGGGTATATATGACCGCCAGTTCCTCCACCAGAAATTAAAAATTTATATTTCTTCACTTAAAATATTTAAAGGGTTATTGATCCCATTATTTTCTTTGCTATTTTTATTGACACTAACACTTAAAATAATTCCTAAAGCCATAAAAGTCATCCAAATTGATGTTCCTCCAGTACTTATCAATGGAAGTGGTTGACCAGTCACAGGGAAAAGCTGAACTGCAACACCCATATTAATATATGCTTGAAAAATAATTGGGAGTCCAACACCTAAAGCTAGTAGTTGACCAAAAACAGTTTGAGATTTGTATGAAACTATTATGATTCTAAATAGTAACCAAGTGTACAATAATAAAATAGAAATTGCTCCAACCGTCCCATATTCTTCTGTAACTATTGCATATATAAAATCAGAGGTGCTTTGTGGAAGTAGATTTTTCATTGAACTTTTACCTGCTCCAACTCCAAAAACTGATCCATTAGCTATTGCTGATTTAGCTCTTATTATTTGGTAATTTGCCTCACTACTTTCGGAACCCAAATAATTTTCAATACGATTGGTCCAAGTATCTATTCTGTTGGGCATCTTCTCTGGAAAAGTCTTTGCCAAAAGAATAAAAAATGATAAAAAAAAGATTCCCGAAAAAATGATTCCAATTAAATATTTAATTGGATATCTTCCAATAAATATTAACGTCAGAATCATTAAAAATATCATCGCTGCTGTTGAAAAATTTGATGGTAGAATTAATAATACCACCATTAATATTGGAGTCCAAAGTGGTAAAATTGAACTACTAAATTTTATTTCTTTTTCATAATTTTTTGACAAATAAAAAGCTGTGTAAACCATTAATATTACTATAGCCATTGATGATGGCTGAAAAGATAATCCAACAACAGGTAATCTTATCCATCGGCTAGCATTAGCTCCATCAATTAAATTTCCCTGGATTGCAGTAAAGAATAATAAAACAATTATGACAGGTAATCCAATAACAGATAATCCCTTGAAATATTTGTATGGAATTAGATGAGTTGCATACATTATTAAAATTCCGATAAAAATAATCGCAATGTGCTTTGTCATATTTGAAAAAATAAGATCATTTCCGAAATTTGAACTAGCACTGTAAACGGGTAAAAAAGAAAAAATAGCCAATAAAGAAACAATTGTCCATATTATTTTATCTCCCTTAATTTTATTCAATAACATTCTCATTATAATTTTCTAACACATTCTTTAAATTGGTTCCCACGATCTTCATAATTTTCGAATAAATCAAAACTAGAACAAGCTGGAGAAAGCAAAACAACGTCATTTGGTTTTGCAATTCTATAAGCAGAATTCACAGCTTCGTTCATACTAGATGTTTCTATAATTAAATCAGAGATAGAGGAAAAAGTTTCTATAATTTTCTTATTATCTAATCCCAAACAAATTATTGCCTTGACTTTTTCTCTAACAAGTGGCAAAAGTTCATTATAATTATTTCCTTTGTCAACTCCGCCAACAATCCATACTGTAGAGTTTTTCATCGAGTCCAAAGCATAGTAAACAGCATTAACATTTGTGGCTTTAGAATCATTAATATATTTAACTTTTTGAATAGTAAGGACATTCTCCATTCGGTGATTGATACTCTGAAAATTACCTAAAGATTCTTTTAAATCTTGATTTGAAATGTTTAATAATTGAGCAACGGTAGCAGCAGCCATACTATTTTGAATATTATGTTTTCCTTTTAGGGAAAGGTTTTCTATCGATATCATAAATTTATTTTTATTAATTTGAGATTGCATTTTGTTATTTTCAATGTAAGTCTGACTAGATGAAGTGTTTTTTAAAAAAGAAAAGGATAATTTTGATGAGTTTATTTTTCTAAACTTTATCTCCTTTTCAATTGTAGTATCATCCCCATTATATATTAGAAAATCAGAACTTAATTGATTAGAAATTATATTGAATTTAGCATCTATGTATTTTTTAAAACTATTGTCATATCTTTCTAAATGATCCGGTGAAAGATTAGTGATTACTGCTATTTTGGGTCTGAATTGGAAAACTCCCTCCAATTGAAAACTACTCAACTCAATAACTATAAAATCAAACTTATTTTTTGAGATTAAAAAGGCAAAGCTATTTCCAATATTTCCACAAATACCAACATTTAAACCCGACGATTTTAAAATATGATATATTAAACATGTTGTAGTTGTTTTTCCATTTGACCCAGTAACTCCTATAATTTTTGCATTTGTAAACCTACTAGCAAATTCAATTTCAGAAACTATTGGAATATTATTTTTTAATATTTTTAGTACTAAATCACAATCATTAGGAATACCTGGACTTTTAATAATTTCATTAGCTTTTAAAATTTTATTTAAACTGTGTTTACCCTCCTCGAATTCAATACCATTATCAATTAATATTTTTTTATAACTAGTTTCTATTATGTTTATATCAGATAAGAAAACATTCATTCCATTTTTATTGGCTAAATAAGCCGCTCCGACTCCACTTTCCCCCCCACCTAATACAATTAAGTTAGTTTTCATTTTATCTAATTTTTAATGTTATTAGAGAAATAATTGCCATTAGTATACCAATAATCCAAAATCTGACTACAATTTTACTTTCATGGTAACCTTTTTTTTGAAAATGATGATGTATTGGAGACATTAAGAATACCCTTTTTCCAAAACCTAACTTATTTTTGGTGTATTTAAAGTAGCTTACTTGAATTATTACAGAAAGTGTTTCAATTAAAAATACCCCACAAATCAGTGGAAGAAGAAGTTCTTTTCTTACTATAACAGCTATTACAGCAATTATTCCTCCAATTGTTAAACTACCTGTGTCACCCATAAAAATTTGAGCTGGAAAAGCATTGTACCACAAAAAACCAATTAATCCCCCCACGAATGCTGAAATAAAAATTACAATTTCACTTACTCTAGGAATATACATTACATTCAAGTACTCAGAGAATATGATATTTCCAGAAATCCATGCAAAAATTCCCAGAGTAAGGGTTATAATTACTGACGAGCCGGTGGCTAAACCATCAATTCCATCGGTCAAGTTTGCTCCATTTGACACAGCACTAATAATTAAAATGACAAAAAAAACAAAAATTACAACACTATATTCTTTAGATTTATTTCCGGTCCAGGAAATTAAATATGAGTAATCCAGTTCATTATTTTTTAAGAAAGGAACTGTTGTTTTTGTAGATTTATATTCTACTTTTTCAAAGGATTCATTAACTCCAAATTGATCTTTAATAGTGACATCTGGATGATAAAATAAAATTAAACCTATTATTAGGCCTAACGAAATTTGTCCAATTAGTTTAAATTTCCCTTTTAATCCATCCTTGTTTTTTTTAAAAACCTTAATATAATCATCAACAAAACCAATAAATCCTAACCAAATTGTTGTAAAAATTAATATTATTATATAAATATTTTCAAAATTTGAGAATAATAAAACAGGGATTATGGTAGCCATAATTATTATTAAACCACCCATTGTAGGAGTACCTTTTTTTTCTTTTTGTCCATTTAAACCTAAATCTCTTATGGTTTCTCCAATTTGTTTTTTTCTTAAAAAATTTATTATATTTTTTCCATATCTAATTGAAATCATTAATGAAAAGATAAACGCCAAGGCCGATCTAAATGACAGGTATTGAAACAACCCTGCTCCAGGTAATTGATATTTTAATTCTAAATATTCAAATAAAAAATATAACATATCATTTCTTTTTTATTAAAAATTCTTCTAGTATTTTTTTGTCATCAAACCCAATTTTTTCTTTGCCATTTATTTGAAACTTTTCATGACCTTTTCCTGCAACTAATATCACATCATTATGTGTGTTAATTTCACATGCATATTTTATCGCTTTCTTTCTATCTATAATATTTGAAACCTTATGTAAATCTTTTTTGTCGACGCCTAAAAGTATTTGATCAATAATTAATTTTGGGTTTTCAGATCTTGGATTATCAGATGTAAAAACAACTTTATCACTTAACGATGCTGCTATTCTTCCCATTTTTGGTCTTTTTTCCACATCTCTATCTCCACCACAACCAATTACTGTGATAATTATTTCGTTTTTAGATTTTAATTCATTTAAAGTTTCTAATATTTTTTGCAAAGAATCTGGACTATGAGCATAATCAACTATTCCTATTTTATTTACATCATTAATAATAATTTTTTCAAACCTTCCCTCAACCGTGTTTAAAGCACTAATGTTATTCAATATTTTATCCTCATCTAAATCAAATAATTTAGCCAAGCTATATGTCGCTAAAATATTGTAAGCGTTAAAATCTCCAATGAGTTTAGTCCAAACCTCGATACCATTAATGGACATTTTCATTCCATTAAAGTCTTTTTCAAAAATTTTTAAGGAAAAATCTGCTTTGGCTTTTATTGCATAACGGTAAATATTTGCTTTAGAATTTTGAATCATATAATTACCATTTTTGTCGTCAATATTTATAATAGCAAATGAATTACAACTCAAAGAATCAAAAAATATTTTTTTCACGTCTCTGTATTCACTAAATGTTTTATGATAATCTAAATGATCTTGAGAAAGGTTCGTAAAAATACCTGCAGCATAATCTAATCCAGAAATTCTTTTCTGTTTTATAGAATGTGAGGAAACCTCCATAAAACAAAATTTAATATTAGATTTTACCATTTGATTCAAAACCTTAAAAAGAGTTAATGGGTCTGGTGTTGTAAGATTAGATACTATTTTTTTTTCTCCGATTATAATTTTGTTAGTTGAAATAAGTCCTACCTTAAAATCAAAAGATCGAAAAAGTTGAAACATTAAATTAGCAGTAGTGGTTTTTCCATTAGTACCAGTAACACCAATGAGTTTTAGTTTTTGTGATGGGTTGTCATAAAAGTTATTACATAATAACGATAAGGATTCTCTAGCATCTTTTACTTTAATATAAGTAACGTCTTTTACTAAAATTTCAGGAAATATTTGACATACAACAACTTTAGCTCCATTTTTAATAGCTTGAGGAATAAATTTATTTCCATCCATTCTATTTCCAATAATCGCTACAAATAAATCGTCTTTAGAAATTTGTAAAGAATTGAACTCTATTTTATTTATTGGAGTTTCCGTAGAACCTATGACGGAATCAATATTTACTTTATATAGAAGGTCCTTTAAAATTTTCATGACAATTCGATTATAATCTTTTTTAGATTTATTTTATTAATAATATTATAATTCTTAACTACTAATCCATTTCCTTTAAGTTCAACTTTGAAACCTAGGTTTTCTAGAGCAGGTAAAATCTCATTTAAGTTTTTACCCTTTAAGCTTTTTATATTTCCATTTGTTGAATAAATATTTACTTTATTATTGTCTTTTATATTTTGATTAATGTTTTTCCAAGAAATTTCCGATTTGATTTGGGGAGAAATTGAGTATAGTTTCTCTGCTATTTTTTTAAAAACTGGGGCTGCAACAGTTGATCCATAATAACCTTTTTGTTTATTTGGTTTATGTATGACTACTATACATGAATATTTAGGTTTATCTGACGGAAAATAACCAACAAAAGTTGAAACATATTGAACGTTTTCTGTGTCGTAATCTATTTGACATGTTCCTGTTTTTCCTGCAATTTTAAAAATATCAGATTTTATATTATAGGCAGTTCCTCCCTCCTCATTTACCACATTTTCTAACATTAATTTTACTTTTGATAAAGTCTGATTTGAACATATTGAAGGATTTAATACAGTTTTTTTTATATGATTTTCTGTTTTTAAATCAGAACTTAAATTACTGATAAAAACAGGTTTTAATAATTCTCCATTATTAGCAACTGCATTATAAAATGTTAATATTTGAATTGGTGTTAGAGAAACACCATAACCATATGCCATCCAGGGTAAGGAAAGACCATTCCAACTTTTATCATTAGGATGAGGAATTTTAGGTTCTCCCTCACCCTTTATAGACAAATTTAATTTAGAATTTAAACCCATATTATATAATCTATCTGAAAATTTTTTAGGATCGTTACCATATCCTCTTGTAATTATATCTACGATTCCAGTATTTGAGGAGAACTTAAACACATCATTTATAGATATTTTTCCATAGCCTCCTTTTTTTGAATCTCTAACTTTACTTCCATAAAAGGATAATGTTCCATCTTTTGTATCTACCAAAGATGAAGAATCTATAATGTTATCCTCAAGTGCAGCTATCATTGACATGAGTTTAAATGTAGATCCTGGCTCATGAGATTCTCCCACCGCATAATTTAATCTTTCATAATATTTTCCTTCATTAGTCCTTCCCAAGTTTGAAATTGCTTTAATTGCTCCAGTTTCAGTTTCCATAACTACAACCGACCCATGATCTGCTTCAAATTTTTCTAATTGTTCTAATAGCGAATGATGTGCTATATCTTGAAAACCAACATTGATTGTACTAATAATATCTAAGCCTGCTTTTGGTTCGATTTGACTAGAACTTTCTATGCGTTTCCATTTACCATTTGAAATTTTTCGCATTAGCTGGGATCCATCTTTTCCTCTTAAAATTTCTCCGAAAGCATGTTCTAGACCAACACCAACAAATACATTGTTATTATTTTTTCTTTCGTAACCAATTGTTCTTTCAGCAATTTTATTCAAAGGATATTCTCTTGATATTTTTTTTTCTATGATTAACCCTCCTCTTACTCCACCCATTTTAAAAAGAGGCATTTGTTTAATATCATTCAAAAGATTTATAGAAATATCTCTGGCAATTAAATGATATCTCTTATTTAATTTCTTAGCTGTAATAAGTGAGTTTTTAAAAAACTCAGTGGGTTTGTTTAACTTTGTTGAAAGAGCGTTTGAAAGTGGATTGACGAATTGATTAAAATTTTTATTTGACACTGTTACTGCATCAAAATAAATATCATACTGTGTTGATGAAGAGGCCAATAAACTTCCATCATCAGAATAAATATTTCCTCTTTTTGGAGATATTATAAAATTTTTAATTGTTTTCTCTTTCGCTAAATTTCTAAACTTTTCTCCTTCTAAAAATTGAATATGAAAAATTTTATAACCTATACCTAAACCTAAAACAACCATTATAGTAGCAACAAAATAGAGTCTGTATAAAAATTGTTTTTGATTAGTTAACATTAGTTTACAATTATTTTATTTGGTGGATTAATTGAACTTTTTATTTTTCTGACCTTCATAAATGATAATACATTTGATTCCATTCTAAGTTCCATGACCGTTTTTCGATTTTCTAAAAATTCACTTTCTAAAATCGATATTTCATATTTTATATCAGCAATTGATATTATTTTTTTATCAACTAAATGAGATGAAAAAATCATAATTACAGCCATTATAAAAAGAACGGTCATGGAACTTAGAATGGAATCAAATGTATTATCATTTATGAAGGCCAGAAAAATAAAAAGTTCAATTAATCCACCAAATAAAATAATTGTAAACTAA
>JAQWJH010000064.1 GCA_029248455.1 Flavobacteriaceae bacterium | reverse complement strand
CCTTTTTCTTATTCAGCTAGATTAACTGAAACAATTCTATTGGGGGTTATTGCAGGAAGATTACCAGGCCAAACATTACATTGGGACAGTAATTTAGAGAAGTTTGAGGAGGAAGAAGCTAATAAATTTTTAGATTTTACTTACAGAAAATTTTGACTTAATTAACCCTCTGTAATCACGATATAATCTTTCCAAGATTAAGATTTTTTGTTATTTTTCATTAATGAAAAGTGCTTACTTACTATTATTTGTTGTTTTTGGGTTATTTGCACAAGATGATTTTTCAAAATACAACCAAAAAATAATCGGAATTGATTATAATTTAGAGATGACACCAATAAAGAGTGGAGTTTTTTTAATGGGAAGTCCGAAAAGTGAAAAGAATCGTATGGCAGATGAAGGTCCAACTCATCAGGTAAAAGTTGATTCTTTTTGGATGGCAACACACGAAACAACCTGGGATCTATATCAACTTTTTATGAGTCGTGATATCGATAAAAATCAACCAAATTTTAATTCCACAAATGAAGTAAATATTGAAGTAGATGGTGTTTCAGGCGCTACAACACCATATGTAGAAATGAGTTTTGGGATGGGAACTGAGGGATATCCTGCAATTTCTATGACTCAGTTGGCTGCTAAAAAATTTTGTCAATGGCTTTCTGCCATGACAGGTAATTTTTATAGACTGCCGACAGAATCTGAATGGGAATATGCATGTCGGGCAGGAACACAAACAGCTTTTTCTTTTGGAGATGATACTAGTAAACTTGATGATTATGCCTGGTATAAAAATAATAGTGAGGAATCTTATCATAAAGTTGGTTTAAAAAAACCAAACCCTTGGGGATTGTTTGATATGCACGGAAATGTTTCTGAATGGACATTAGATATGCATGATGTGAGAGCCTACCAAAAATATTCAGGGGGTGTTGCAACAAATCCTTATGAAAAACCAACAAAATTATATCCTAGAGTAGTAAGAGGTGGCTCATGGATGAATTCAAATTTTAAATTACGAAGTGCTTCAAGACAGGCTTCATCAAAGCAATGGAAAAAACAGGATCCACAAATACCAAGAAGTGAGTGGTGGCATACCGATGCTCAATTTGTTGGATTTAGAGTAATTAGACCATTTGTAACACCTCCAATTGAAGAACAATTAACTTACTGGGAATAATTAAAACTATTATAATGAGTAGAAGAAAATTTTTAAGAAATACAGCTTTGTTAACAGGTGGTATACTTTCTTTTCAACCAAGCTTTTCAAACCAAAAAAATTTTAAAAACAGACACCTGTTTAATTTGAAATATGCTCCTCATTTAGGAATGTTTAAACATCATGCTGGAAAAGATCCTATTGATGAATTACAATTTATGGTTGATCAAGGTTTTACAGCTTTTGAAGACAATAACATGAAAAAGAGAGACTTAGAAACCCAAAACAGAATAGCTTCATTTATGTTAAAAAATAATATGGAGATGGGTGTTTTTGTAGCTCATACAATTCACTGGAAAGAACCAAATTTAGCTAGTGGGGATAAAGAAAAACGAATCGAATTTCTTAATGAAATTAAAAATTCTGTTGAGGTCGCAAAAAGAGTTAATGCTAAATGGATGACAGTAGTTCCTGGACATCTAGATTTAAGGTTAAATATTGGTTATCAAACTTCAAATGTTATTGAATCTCTAAAATATGCGAGTGAAATTTTAGAGCCTCACAATATGACAATGGTTTTAGAACCTTTAAATTTTAAAAATCATCCTGGCTTATTTTTGTCCAAAAGCCCCCAAGCCTATGAAATATGCAAATCAGTTAATTCACCAGCTTGTAAAATTTTATTTGATATTTACCATCAGCAAATTGAAGAAGGTAATCTAATTCCCAATATAAAAGCATGTTGGGATGAAATAGCTTATTTTCAAATTGGGGATAATCCAGGAAGAAAAGAACCAACAACTGGAGAAATAAATTATAAAAATATATTTAACTATATTCATGAAAGAGGCTATAATGGTATTTTAGGAATGGAACATGGGAATTCTAAGCCAAATAAATTAGGGGAATTAGGTGTAATTAATGCATACAAGCAAGTCGATAATTTTTTAATTTAATAATATGAAAGAAAAAAAAATAAATAGAAGATCATTTGTAAAAAACACTACAATTAGCACAGGCGCTTTATTGACAGTTCCTTTCTCATTAGAAGCTATAGCTAATAATTCAAATAATAAAAAACTTAAGTTAGCTGTTGTTGGCTGTGGAGGAAGAGGAACTGGAGCTGTTGTTCAGGCTCTTAGAGCTGATAAGGATGTTGAACTGGTAGCTATGGCTGATGCTTTTTTAGATAAAGTTGAAAAAAGTTTAAAAAGTATTGTGAATGAACTTGAGGGTGAAATAAAAATTAATGTAAAAGAAAAAAATAGATTTCATGGATTTGATGCTTACAAAAAAGCAATAGAACTAGCCGATGTAGTCATTTTAGCAACTCCACCTGGATTTAGGCCTTTACATTTTGAGTATGCTATTGAAAATGATAAACACGTCTTCATGGAAAAACCTGTTGCAACGGATCCAAGTGGGATTAGAAGAGTCTTAAAATCAGGAAAATTAGCTCAGGAAAAAAAATTAAATGTTGTAGTTGGTCTTCAAAGACGTTATCAAAACAGTTATTTATCATTATTCGATAAAGTTAAAAAAGGAGACGTTGGTAAAATTATCTCCGGTCAAGTTTACTGGAATGGTGCAGGAGTGTGGGTTAGAAAAAGAGAAGCAGGTCAATCTGAAATGGAATATCAAATGAGAAATTGGTATTACTTTAATTGGCTCTGTGGTGATCATATTGTTGAACAACATGTTCACAACCTCGATGTTGCTAATTGGTTTATTGGAGAGTACCCCGAATCTGCAAGTGGAATGGGAGGAAGAGAGGTTAGAAAGGGAATTGATCATGGTCAAATATTTGACCATCATTATGTTGAATATAATTATCCAAGTGGAGCGGTTATTTCTAGTCAATGTCGACATCAGCCTGGAACTCATCGAAAAGTAAGTGAAACTTTTCAAGGTACAAAGGCTATAATTTCAACTAATAAAAATGTAGCTCAAATGTTAGATCATAATGGAAATTCTTTATTTAAATATGATGCTAAGGGAGATAAAAGTCCTTATCAAATTGAACATGATAAATTATTTGAATCCATTAGAAATGGTGGAATAATAAACAATACCGATTATGGAGCTATGTCTACTTTGACATCAATTATGGGAAGAATGGCAACTTACAGCGGAAAACTAATAACACGGGAACAAGCATTAAATTCAACAGATATTTTAGTTCCTGACAATCTTAACTGGGAAACAAACCCCCCAGTTATGCCCGATAATAACGGAAAATATCCTGTAGCGATTCCAGGTGTTTTTAAAATTAGTTAAATGAAAAAAAAAGTAATCCTATTGCTTTGTTTTGTCTTTTTTCTTAGTTGTGAAAAACAAGATTCCTCAGATTCTGAAATTACTGAATACGAATGGACAACAAAACAGTTTGTTTTTGATCATGATGGTCTATCTAGATCATATATTTTACATAAACCTCTAGATTTTGTAGAAAATTCTCCTTTACTATTTGTGTTACATGGTTTTGGTAGTTCAGCAACAACTATAATGACCTATTCACAAATGAATACATTAGCAGATGAAAATGGATTTATGGTTTGTTATCCACAAGGATCTACCTTAGAAACAGGTCAAACGCACTGGAATGCTAATTTAGAAATGAGTAATATTAATGACATTGATTTCTTATCCAAACTAGCTAAACAAATACAATCTAATTATAAAATAAATCCAGAAAATACTTTTACAAGTGGTATGTCAAATGGAGGCTTTATGAGTTACACATTGGGTTGTGAAAAAGCAGATATTTTTAAAGCAATCGCATCAATTACCGGGACAATGAGCGGAAAAGATTGGAAAAATTGTAATCCATCACAAAAAATACCAGCACTTCAAATTTCAGGAACTAATGATACTACTGTACCTTGGGATGGCACTATGTCTACTGCATATGGTTGGGGAGGAGCTCCACATATTCAAAAAGTAATGGATTTTTGGGCAGACTTGAGTTCTACAACCAAAACAGAAAAAATTGATTTTCCTGATATCGAAAGTTCTGATAAATCAACAGCTTCGTTAACTAAGAGAACCGATGGAATAAATGGAAATGAAGTGTGGTTTTATACAATTTCAGGGGGTGGTCATGATTGGCCTGGTTCCTGGGGAAATAAGGATATAAGTGCCAGCCAAGAAATATGGAAATTTTTCAAAAAACACCTTAAATAATTTAACTTAATAAGCTTTTGTTTACCTCGCCATGTACGTCGGTTAGTCTAAATCTTCTTCCTTGATGTTTATAAATCATTTTGGTATGGTCAATTCCAAATTGATGAAGAATAGTTGCCTGTAAGTCATGAACATGTACAGGATCTTTTACTATATTATAACCAATGTCATCAGTTTCACCGTAACTAAAACCTGGTTTAACTCCTGCTCCAGCCATAAAGATTGTAAAAGATCTAGGGTGATGATCTCTTCCATAATTAGTTTCAGTTAAATTACCTTGACAATAATTAGTTCTACCAAATTCCCCTCCCCAGACAACTAACGTATCTTCCAAAAGCCCTCTTTGTTTAAGATCCATAATCAGAGCTGCAGTCGGTTGATCGACATCACTAGACTGTCCTTTAATCTGAGTAGGAAGATTTTCATGTTGATCCCAACCCATATGATATAATTGTACAAATCGGACATCTTTTTCTATTAATCTTCTTGCTTGTATACAATTTGCCGCATAGGTTCCAGGTTTTTGAGCATTTGGACCATACATTTGGAGTATGTGATCAGGTTCATTAGAAATATCCATAGTTTCGGGAACCGATGTTTGCATTCTGTAGGCCATTTCGTATTGTGCAATTCTATTGCTAATTTCTGGATCACCAAAAGAAGCTTCCTGTTCGTGATTCAATTCGGCTAAATAATCAAGCATTTTTCTTCTTTCACTTGCCGATACTCCGTCGGGATTTTTCAAATAAAGTACTGGATCTTTTGCTGACCTAAATTGTACGCCTTGGTGAAGAGAACTTAAAAAACCGTTTCCCCATAGTCTTGAGTAAAGAGGTTGTCCTTTAGGTCTCCCTGTTCCATTAGATAATAAAACAACAAATGAAGGAAGGTTATTATTTAAGCTTCCCAAGCCATAACTCATCCATGAACCCATACTAGGTCTTCCTGGTTGTTGGGACCCCGTTTGAAAAAAGGTTATTGCAGGGTCATGATTAATAGCTTCTGTGTGCATTGATTTTACAAAACATAATTCGTCTGCAATTTTACCAACATAAGGCATTAAATCACTTACCCAAGCTCGTGACTCTCCATATTGTTTAAAATTATAAATGCTTCCAGCAAGAGGGAAATTAGCTTGCCCTGAGGTCATTCCAGTCAATCTTTGTCCTTTTCTTACAGACTCTGGCAAATCAGATCCTCTTAACTGATTAAGTTTTGGTTTATAATCAAATAGGTCTAATTGAGAAGGTCCTCCACTTTGAAAAAGATAGATAATTCTTTTAGCTTTTGGAGCAAAATGTGGAAGATTTAAGGCTTTATTTCCAAGTACAGAAAAAGGATCAGTATTCTTACCAAAGTTTAATGGATCAATTAATGATCCCAAGGCTAGACCACCTATTCCCAATCCTGCTTTTTTTAAAAAATTTCTTCTGTTATTATTCAAAAAATGTTTGTGAATTTCTTCCATTTTAACTCTTTTGTGTGGTTTCGTCAAGATTATATATCAACACTGCTAGAGAAACAAAAGCTTCTTTAGCATTTTTTTTATTTACTGTAATGACTTCATTTAGGAACTTATTTAATTTATCAAGTTCTATATTATTTGGTTTTCTTCCAGTTACAGTTCTATAAAGCTTTATTATTTTTTCATTATTATTGATTTGAGAATCATTGAAAATTTTATTAGACAAGTGTTCTGCTGCTAACAAATATTGAGGATCATTCATTAAAGCTAATGATTGTAGCGGAGTACTAGTTTTTTGTCTAACAGCAACACAAAAATCTCTCGTTGGAGCATCAAAAATCATCATTGAAGGCGGTGGCACCGTTCTTTTCCAAAATGTATATAAGCTTCTTCTAAATAAGTTTTCTCCTGTGTCTTGAACATAAAAAGCTAAACTTCCACCACCTCCACCTGTAACTTCGTCCCACAATCCATCTGGTTGCATAGGCTTTACACTTGGACCTCCAATTTTGCTAACTAGCATCCCGCTTGAAGCTAAAGCATTATCCCTAACCATCTCAGCTGATAGTTTTTGTCTAGGATAATGAGCTAAATAAATATTGTCCGGGTCTATATCTAAGTTTTGTTGTTTAACCTTGCTAGATTGTTTGTATGTAGAGGACATAACAATTCTTTTTATAAACTTTTTCGTATCCCATTTATCATCATTTTGGTAAGTATATGCTAGCCAATCCAAAAGATCAGGATTTGTTGGTTTGCTTCCTTGACTTCCAAAATCATCGGGAGTCGAAACAATACCGATTCCAAAAAATTGTTGCCATATTCTGTTAACAGCAACCCTAGACGTTAGAGGATTATCCTTGTCAAAAAACCACTCAACTAATCCTATACGATTTTTATCATATTTGTTACTGTCAAAAGGCAACACAACTTCAGGAGTTCCGGGCTCAACCATTTCAGTAGGCGAATCATAACTTCCACGATTTAAGACAAAAGTTTTTCTAAGATTTTCGGACTCCTTCATAACCATTAGAGTTACTTTTTTAATGCTATCAGGTAAGCTTACAAAATCAAGTTCTGACTCTATATCTTTTTTTTCAATTGTAAAATTAGGTTTTGGTGCTAAATCGCCATAAGCTATTATTCCATCCTCCTCAACATTATTGAAGAAACTGTAAAAACTAAAAAATTCTTTGTGAGTTATTGGATCATATTTATGAGTATGGCATCTGGCGCATTCTACCGTTAAACCCATCATAACTTTAGATGTAGTTACCGCTCTATCTGCTACATATTCTACTCTATATTCTTCAGGAATAACACCTCCTTCTTGAGTTATTTTATGGTTTCTATTAAAACCTGAAGCAAGAATTTGTTCTTTGGTTGCGTTTGGAATCATATCACCTGCTAATTGCCAAGATATAAATTCATTGTAGGGCAAGTTTTTATTGTAGGCATGAATAACCCAATCTCTCCATGGCCACATAATTCTTTCAGTATCATCTTGATAGCCGTGACTATCTCCGTACCTAGCTAGGTCCATCCAAATAGATGCCATTCTCTCACCATAAGATTTTGAGGCTAATAGATTATCAACTACTTTTTCATAAGCATCATTTGAATTGTCTGATAAAAAAGCATCTATTTCTTTAATAGTGGGTGGAAGTCCAGTCAAATCAAAAGAAATTCTCCTTAACAGAATTTCTTTTTTTTCTACTTCGGAGGGCTTCATCCCATATTTTTCTAAATTAGTTGAAATAAAAAAATCAATTTCATTTGTTGCCCAGTTTTTAAAAATACTTTTTGGTATTTTAGGTAATGAAGGTTTGTTAAATGACCAGTGTTTATCCCACTGGCCGCCTTGTTCAATCCAATTTCTTAAAATATTTTTTTCTCTACTTGTCAATTTTAAATTCGACTCAGGAGGTGGCATTAAATAGCCAACATCTTGACTACTTATTCTTTTAAGAAGTTCGCTTTTTTCAGGATTTTTCTTGTCAATAACAAAATGGTTTTCATTCTCTAATGATTTATAAAAATCATCTTTTACGTCGAGTCTTAAATTAGCTTTTCTGGCTTTGTCATCAGGACCATGGCAAGTGTAGCATTTGTCTGACAGTATGGGCTTTACATCAAAATTAAAATCTATATTACCAATTTTTTGGGAATTAAATTCAGTATTTAATACATTGCTATCTTTCTGAATAATAAATGTTTTTTCTAGGGGATTTTTTGAAATGAATTTAAAAAAAATAATTCCAATAAATGGGATCAAGAAATATATGGAAAGTTTAAAGTTTTTTTTCAAAGCTCTATAAAGTTAATTTTTTTAAAGTTTAAATAAAAAAATCTTCTAAAGTTATAGCTCTTTAATTCTTATATTTTTAAAATATGCTTTTCCAGGATGATCTTGTAAACATATAAACCCCTTTGGAGATTTTGCAAATCCATACCATCTTTCTTCTCCAAGATATTCGTAGTCTTGAGATTTACTAAATTTACTTTTACTGACTAGAGAATCCCATTCCTTTCCTTTTAATTTAAAATCATTTATTAAAATCCCATTTAAAACAACTTTTCCTTTATTATTCTTGTGATCTATCGTTATGTGAAAAGAGTTCCATTGCCCGGGAGAATTTCCTTCGTATGGATTTTGGGGGGCATAGATCCCATAAACAGCACCTAAAAATTTTTTTTTCTTTCCTAAATCTTCAATAATGTTATTTGATTCTATTTCTCCTCCTAAAATACTTTTAGGATTTGAGTAAGTTTTTGTGTCTAAAATTTGAATTTCTGGCCCTGTTTGGTATGGGAATTTATATTTATCATCTTCACTAACTCCCCACATAAATCCACTATTTCCTCCTTTTTCAATTTTCCAATCAAATTTTATTTCAAAACTTAAGTATTTTTTATTGGACAATAAACTAGCATCAGAAACTAACATATTTTCTGAGCTCATCTTTGCATCAAAAATAAACACATCATTCTCAACGGTCCAGCCACTTTTTGTTCCATCGTCTTGAAATATATGCCAACCCTTAAGAGAGTTGTCAATAATTAAATTTTCCCAATCTGATTTACTTTGATTACAACTAACAATTGATAGAAAAATCAATAAAATAATAATTCTAAAATTCATATCTAAATTAATCTAGTGCTTTGAGAATAATTTTTTCCATCACTTTATATCCAGCTAAATTAGGATGAACTAAATCAT
>JAQWJH010000103.1 GCA_029248455.1 Flavobacteriaceae bacterium | reverse complement strand
TTAGTGAAAGTGCATCTTTTTTTATGTAAAACACTTTCATAATTTTTCCAAAAAGCCTGAATTGATGTGTTTTCAATAAGTTCTGGGTTTGTTTCGACTTCTTTAATCCCTCGTTTATTAAACATACTTTGAAGATCATTAAATAAAATAGCTGTTACACCCTTATTTTGATAATCGGGATGAACACCAATTAAATATAAAGAAGCTTTATCATTAAATTTCTGAGCTTTCAATATTCTTAAAAAACCAAAAGGAAATAGTTTGCCATTTATTTTTTTAAAGCCCTTGAAAAAGATGGCATTGTAATGGCAAAAGCTATTAAATTTCCATTTTTATCAGCAACACTTTTTATGAATTCGGGGTGAATGTAACGAAGGTATCTATCTTTGTAATGATCTATTTGATATTGTTGAATTGGAACAAAGGTTTGTAGAGTGTTATAAGTTTTATTTAATAGATCGAACATTTCATCAATGTAGGGCACTATATCCTTAGTTTTTTTAAAGTTTAAAGCCTTCAAATTATATCTTTTCATAATTAAACTTGAAAACTTCTTTACTTTTTCCGGCGCATCGTTTTCTGAATAAATTTGAATCCTATATTCAACCCACTCTGCGAGCTTTTTCATTTTAAGTTTTTCTAAATGATCTTTTTGATAAGAATTATGATACCAAGTAATCATTGTATTTAATTCTTTAAAGCCATAGGTAAGTAATCCAGCTTTATCCATGTTAGAAAAACCAACAGGGCCTTCAATAAATGATAATTTTCTTTTTTTTCCAAAATCAATTACCGCTTCGATTAGCTTCTCTGACACTTCTAGATCATCAATTACGTCATACCAACCAAACCTAACTTTATTTTTCTTTTGTTCTTTTACTTCAACCCAGTTTACTATTCCTGCAATTCTTCCTACAATTTCATTGTCTTTTATGGCTAAAAAATACTCAGCTTCAGCATTTTTAAATACAGGGTTATTTTTCTTATCCATCATCTCTAACTCTTCCTTTATAATAGGGGAGACCCAATATTTAGAATTTTTATAAAGCTTGGAGGGAAACATTACAAAATCTTTGTAATCGTTTTTGGTAATAGCCTTTTTAATGGTAATCATTTACTTATTTTTTCTTTTACTTCTCTTTAGAGATTTCCTTTCCTCTTTTTTGGTTTTTTTTTGATTTTTATTAGATTCTTTTACTGATTTTTTTTCTGACTTTTTATTTTTCTTTAAAAGTTTTTTATCAGATTTTTGTTTCTTTTTAAGCTCTTTATCTACAGGTGGGTAATCTCTATGCCAATCAAGTCTAGTAGATACTCCAGCTCTTAAAAATAGATTGTTAGGAGAATCTTTAAAGTTTGTTCCAAAGCTTAAATCAAATTGATAGCTTTTATTAAACAAATAAGCTAATCCTACTTTAACTAAATTATCAGCGTAGATATCATTTTGAATCAACTCATGTTCAATCATTGAGGACCAAATAGGGTTGTTAAAATTATGAGTGAGTGTAGTAATATTATTTATTGTTACATTTTCAGTCCCAATTCTATCATATATAAAATTATTGACTAAAACCCATTTTTTTAAAAAATGATTTTGTGTAATTATACTTCCTTTAAAGCTGACAGTGTTTTCATTGGTTTCATAACTAGTTGTTTTCTTTATTTCAGTGAAAGGATCATTATAAAAATATGCATCTTCAGGGACATAATTAACTCCGGCATAAACAGAAACAGCGGGTATTAAGTCTACCCAACGTAATGAATTGTTTTTTTTCCAACTTGTTAAACTCAGGCTATGCCATTTTTCATTTTTGTAGGGGTCAAATACTAGGTATTTAGCTCCTAGACTTTGAGTATTTAAAAATTGTGTTTTAATTTCAGAACCTTTATCCGACAAAAGATTATTAACGCTTTTATTTTGGTTATAGGTTCCATTTAAAATTATTTCTAATTTTTCCATCATTAATCCATACCTAATTGTATAATTTAGTTGCATTTCCTTTATGTAAGAAAAATTTAAATTTTTATGACTTAAGTCTGAAAAATTTACACCTAATTCAAATTGTAAAACATTACGGCCAACAGCAAAAGCCCCCTGTGACGAGCCAGGTCTATTGGAATTAATAACCTCTGTGTACTGCGAAAAAATAGATGAATAGAACAATAAAATTATAATTAATGATAAAGCATATTTCATAGTATGAAAAGATATAAAAATTAAATATTACTTAATTAATGTTTTGGGAATAAATTTTAACATCATTAATTGTATTTTTACGATGATTAATATTTAATAATGATCACGTTTTTAAAAATTATACTTTTTTTTATTCTATTTTCTTACTTGTTAAGGCTATTAAGCCCTCTAATATTATCTTATTTCATAAAAAGGTTTCAAAATAATATGAAAACAAAATTTGAAAACATGAGCGAAAAGGGTTTTAATAACCAAAATAATACAACAAAATCAAAAGTTAAAAAAGAAGAAGTAGGAGAGTATGTAGATTTTGAAGAGCTAGATTAATATGAAGGGAGTTGTAAAAAATATTTTACCACACTTTATCTGCATAGTTTGCTTAATTGCGGTATCTGTCATTTATTTTTATCCAATTTTGTTAGACAAAGGAATCGAACAGTCAGATATTTCTCAGTTCAAAGGAATGTCTAAACAAATTGTAGATCACAGAGATAAATTTAACGAAGAACCATACTGGTTAGACAATGCGTTTTTGGGAATGCCTTCATTCCAAGTTAGTGCTAGGTATCCATATGATATTTTAAGAGTTATTGATTTATCTATTCGTTTTCTACCAAGACCAGCTGACTATCTCTTTTTATATCTCTTGTCATTTTATTTACTTATTATTTCACTTAAGATTAATTATAGGTTCGCCCTTTTAGGTGCTTTAGCCTTTGGGTTTTCCACTTATCTTATTATTATTCTTGGTGTCGGCCATAATACTAAGGCTTTAGCTATTGGGTATCTTCCTTTGGTAATTATGGGTGTGATAATGCTATTAAACAAACACTTTTTGAAAGGATTTTTAATTACCTCATTAGCATTGGGATTACAAATACATTCCAATCATTATCAAATGACTTATTACACCTTGATAATGATAATGGTTATTTTTTTATTTTATTTTTTTGATTTTTTGAAGAAAAACAATCTAAAAATATTTTTTAAAATTATTCTAATTTTTATTTCAAGTTCGATTATTGCCTTGATGTTAAATGCGTCAGCTTTACTTGCTACAAAAGAATATTCGGAATTTAGTACAAGAAGTAAAAGTGAAATTACTATCAACTCCGATGGGTCAGTCAAAGAATCTTCCTCAGGATTATCAAAGGATTATATAACCGAGTATAGTTATGGAATCTTAGAAAGCTTTAATTTATTCATTCCCAGATTTATGGGGGGAGGTAGTTCTGAACTAATTAGTCAAGACTCCAAATTAATGGATTTTATAAAATCTTTAGATCCAAATCAAGGTCAACAAGTCTATCAGTATTCTAGAACCTATTGGGGCAATCAACCAATAGTAGCTGCACCTGCATATGTTGGAGCTTCAATTTTATTTTTATTTTTTCTTGGATTGTTAACCTTAAAGAATATTAATATGCGCTGGCTAACTACTTTAGTGATTATTTCTTTAATTCTTTCGTGGGGTAAAAATTTCAATTTTTTAACAAATCTAATGATTGATTTTTTTCCGCTTTATGATAAATTTAGAGCTGTTTCATCGATACAGGTGATTTTAGAGTTTTGTGTTCCCCTGCTTGCAGTAATAGGTTTAAATAGTTTTCTGTCAAAAAAAATTTCTGAAAAAAACAAAAAATCTATATTATTTAAGACTATTGTAATTACCCTTCCATTGACATTAATAATATATTTTTTTGGAGATGTTTTATTTGATTTTAAATCAAATTTTGAAATTTTTGCAAATTATCCAGATATTTTAAAATTATTAATTGAGGAAAGGAAAATATTATTGAAGACAGACACTCTGAGGTCATTGTTAATTATTCTAGGAATTACTTTTTTGTTATTTGCATATTTAAAAAATATTCTAAGTAAAAATGCAATACTTTATTCCATAATATTAATCATTGTTGTTGATTTATGGAATGTTAACACAAAATATGTCAATGCTGATCAGTTTGTTGAAAAAATTGACGTAGAAACACCTTTCAAATTAACCAATGCTGATAGGGCAATACTTCAGGATACTTTAGATTTTAGAGTTTTTGAACCTCAAAGAGGATTTTCGAATGCTAGAACTTCATTTTTTCATAAATCAATTGCTGGTTACCATGCTGCAAAGCCAAAAAGAATACAAGATCTTTATGATTTTTATATTTCAAAAAATAACATAGATATATTAAATATGTTGAATGTAAAATACATAATTGAAAATGATCCTGAAAACCCTATTGGAGTTACAAGAAATCCAAATAATCTTGGAAATGCTTGGTTTATTGAAAAAATTAAAAATGTTAGTAATTCCAATGAGGAACTAACAATATTGGACAATATTGATTTGAGTAGTACAGTTGTCTCACAAGAGCTTAGTGAAAAAATATATTCTAAAAATATTTTTAATACTGTTAAACTAAAACAGAGAAAGGCAAATCACTTAATTTATGAGGTAAAATCAGATTCAGAACAATTTATTGTTTTTTCTGAGGCTTTTTATAAAAACGGATGGAAATCAACTATAAATTTAAAACCTGCAAAACATTATAAAGTAAATTATTTGTTGAGGGGAATGGAAGTTCCTAAGGGTAATTATGACATACATTTTACGTATAAACCTAAAATTATAATGACGGGTTCAATATTTGTAATTTTTGGAAGTATAATATTGTTAATTTCATTATTTATTTACATTAAAAAAATTTTAAAACATGTATGATAAATTGCCATCACTTCGTTATAAAAACACTTTAAAAATGTTAAAAAGTGTTTGTCCTGCACCCTCTGTTGTATTTGATTTAGGAGTTAAAAATCCTTTTACTGAAATTATGGAAAAAAATGATTATAAAGTATACAATACCACTGGTGAGGATCTAGATGATAATCCAAGTATTACCATACCAAATGATGTGGATATAGTTACTGGTTTTGAAATACTCGAGCATTTGGTTTCACCATATCCTTTACTTAAAAATTTAAAATCTAAAAGTATATTTCTCACGGTTCCAATCAACCTTTGGTTTGCAAAAGCTTACAGAAGTAAAACCGATCCATTGGATCGTCATTATCATGAATTTGAACCCTGGCAATTTGATATGTTATTAGAAAAAGCGGGTTGGAAAATAATTAAAAAAGAGTTTTGGAAAAACCCATCTTATAAAATTGGAATAAGACCTTTATTAAGAAATCTTACAAATAGATATTATGCTGTTTATGCTGAAAGATCAAAAACTGACTATACTAATTACTACAAAGGTGTGTTAAATCTCTAAAAAAAGATGAAAATAGGAATGATTTTAGATGCGCCTTTCCCCACAGATCCAAGGGTTACAAATGAGGCCAAAGTTTTGAAAAATTCTGGTCATGAAGTCTTTTTGTTTTGTTTGTCTTTTAAAAATAAATTTATAACAAATGAAATTATTGAAGGGATTAATGTTGTAAGATTTCATTGTGATTGGCTTACATATAAATTATCCGCTTTAGCTTATACATTTCCATTTTATAAATGGATTATGTCAAAAAAAATTAAAAAATTTATAAATAATTATAAAATTGATGTTCTTCATGTTCACGATATTCAGATCGCCAGCTCTGTTTATTCTGCAAATTCCAAAACTCAATTAGACATAGTTTTAGATTTGCATGAAAATCGTCCCGAAATAATGAAGTATTACAAACATGTAAATAGTTTTTTGGGGAAATTATTAATCTCTCCTTTAAAATGGAAAAATGCCGAAGAAAAATATTGTAAAATTTCTAATTCTGTAGTAGTAGTTACAGAACTTGCTAAAAAAGAATTGATAGAAAGAATTAAAATTGATAAAAAAAAAGTTATTGTTTTCTCAAATTCAGTTTCAAAAAGTTTTTATTCAAGGATCAAATTCGATCAGCAGATTCTAAAAAAATATTCAAAATATTTTGTGCTTTTATATTTGGGTAATACATCAGAAAGAAGAGGATTAATGACGGTTCTAAAATCAGTCCCTAAAATAATTAAAACTGTACCAAATTTTAAGTTTGTTGTTGTTGGGTCTAGCTCTTTTGATAATGAGCTTTTAAAAATGTCTGAGACATTAAATATTTTAAAATATATTGACTTTGAAGGTTGGAAAAATGAAAGTCTTTTTCCCTCCTACATAAAGGCTTCTAA
>JAQWJH010000081.1 GCA_029248455.1 Flavobacteriaceae bacterium | reverse complement strand
ATTAATGGTAACCACAAACGCCCATATCGGTAATTATGGAGTTAATGATGATGAAGTAGAATCTAAAAGTCCTAAAATTGCTGGACTCATTTGTAAGAATTTTAATTCAAATTTTTCTCGTCCAGCAGCTAAAAATTCCTTACAAAACTTCTTTATAAAACATAAAATAGTTGCTATTTCTGATGTAGATACAAGAGCACTTGTTTCCTACATCAGAGATAATGGGGCTATGAACGCGGTTATTTCTACAGATACGAATTCAATTGATGAATTAAAACAACAACTTAATAGTTTTCCTTCAATGAAGGGATTGGAATTAGCCTCTAAAGTTTCTACTGAAAAACCTTATTTTTATGGGAATCCTGATTCTAAATTTAAGATAGCCGCTTTAGACTTAGGAATAAAAGAAAATATATTAAGAAATTTTTCTAAAAGAGACGTCTACACTAAAGTTTTCCCTTATAATTCAACTTTTGAAGAAATGTCAAAATGGAAACCTGACGGGTATTTTATTTCCAATGGTCCTGGTGATCCTGAGCCCTTAGTTGATGCTATTCAAACAGCAAAAAATATTTTAAAAACAAATGTTCCTCTTTTTGGTATATGTCTTGGTCATCAGATTATAGCCTTAGCTGTTGGAATTTCAACTTATAAAATGCATAATGGACACAGGGGTATTAATCATCCTGTTAAAAATTTGATTACTGGAAAGGGTGAGATATCTTCACAAAATCATGGTTTTGCAATTTCTCGTGAAGAAACAGAATCTAATAATAATATTGAAATTACCCATGTTCATCTAAACGATAATACAATTGCTGGGATTAAAATAAAAAACAAAAATTGTTTCTCTGTCCAATATCATCCTGAAGCTAGTCCTGGCCCACACGATTCAACTTATCTTTTCGATCAATTTATTGAAATGATAAAAATTAATAAATAATTATGAGTAAAATAACAAAAATTAAAGCTAGACAAATTTTTGATTCTAGAGGAAATCCAACTGTTGAGGTTGATGTATTGACTGAAAATGGCTTTTTAGGTAGAGCTGCTGTTCCCTCTGGAGCTTCAACTGGTGAACATGAAGCAGTAGAACTTAGGGATGGAGGAAAGAAATATATGGGTAAAGGTGTTTTAAAAGCTGTTAATAATGTGAATAAAATAATTTCTAAAGAGATTGTTGGTAAATCTGTTTTTGATCAAAAAAAAATTGATCAATTGATGATCGATTTAGATGGCACTCATAATAAAGCAAATTTAGGAGCTAACGCTATATTAGGAGTTTCATTAGCTACTGCTAAAGCAGCAAGTAATGAAAAAAAGATTCCACTTTATTCTTATATTTCAAATAATAGCGCTAAAACTCTTCCAGTTCCCATGATGAATATTATTAATGGAGGATCTCATTCAGATGCGCCAATTGCTTTCCAAGAATTTATGATAATGCCAGTTAAAGCGAATTCATTTACTCATGCAATGCAAATGGGAACCGAAATATTTCATAATTTAAAAAAAATACTTACTGAAAGAGGACTAACTACATCAGTTGGTGATGAGGGTGGTTTTGCACCTAAACTTGATGGAACCGAGGATGCATTGAATACTATTATATTAGCTATTGAAAGTTCTGGCTATTCTGCAGGTGATGAGGTAATGATTGCTTTGGATTGTGCTTCATCTGAATTTTATGTTAATGGTATGTATGATTATTCAAAGTTTGAAGGAAAAACTGGAAAAATTTTAAATTCTAAACAACAAGCCGAGTATTTAAGTGAACTAGCAAAAAAATTTCCTATTATTTCAATTGAAGATGGTATGGATGAAAATGATTGGGATGGGTGGGAATATTTAACTAAAATTTGTGGAAGTAATGTACAACTAGTTGGAGATGATTTGTTTGTTACTAATGTAGAAAGACTTTCTAATGGTATTAAAAATAATATTGGTAATTCTATTTTAATTAAAGTTAATCAAATCGGAACCCTGTCCGAAACGATTGATGCGGTTAATATGGCACATAATGCTGGTTTCACTAGTGTTATGTCACATAGGTCAGGCGAAACAGAAGATTACACTATTGCTGATTTAGCAGTTGGCTTATCTACTGGACAAATAAAGACTGGTTCTGCCTCAAGAAGTGATAGAATAGCTAAATACAATCAGCTATTAAGGATTGAAGAACAATTAGGTTCTAAAGCTTACTTTCCAAAAAAAGAAGCCTTCAAAATAGCGTTTTAAATCAAGTTTTTTTCAGTAATTTTGTAAAAACATATGAGTAACAAGGCTAAATTAAAAATAAACGATTCTGAAATTGAATTAAATTTGATTGAAGGGTCTGAACAGGAAATAGGAATTGATATTAGTTCTTTAAGACTCAAATCTAATGTTATCACTTTAGATCCTGGCTATAAAAATACAGGATCTTGTAAAAGCAGTATAACTTTTTTAGATGGTGAAAAGGGAATTCTTAGATATAGAGGATATTCTATTGAGGAATTAGCCAGTAAAGCAGATTTTTTAGAAGTTGCTTATTTATTAATTTTTGGAGAATTACCAAATAAACAACAATTAGAAAAGCTTTCAAATGATATTAAAGAAAGATCAATCATTGATGAAGACTTAAGGATAATACTTAATAGTTTTCCTAAATCCGCTCATCCAATGGGTATACTATCGTCCCTAACAAGTGGTTTAGTGGCATTTGACCCGTCAGCTGTGAATATTGACGATGAGGAGGATATGTACGATGCTATTCTTAATTTATTAGCAAAAATACCAGTATTAGTTGCATGGGTATATAGAAGAAGAAAAGGTCTTCCACTTGAATATGGTGATACGTCACTAGCTTATGTTGAAAATCTTGCTAAGATGATGTTTCAACGACCTAATAAAGAATACGTACAAAATGATACAATTGTTAGCGCATTAAATAAATTATTGATCTTGCATGCAGATCATGAACAAAATTGCTCTACATCAACAGTCAGAATTGTTGGATCTTCATATGCAGGATTATTTGCTTCTGTTGCCGCTGGGATATCCGCTCTATGGGGAAGATTACATGGTGGAGCTAACCAAGCTGTTATAGAAATGTTGGAAGAAATACAAAAAGACGGTGGTGATACAAAAAAATTCATGTCTAAGGCTAAGGATAAGTCAGATCCATTTAGATTGATGGGTTTTGGGCATAGGGTTTATAAAAACTTTGATCCAAGAGCTAAAATAATTAAAGTTGAAGCTGATAAAGTGTTGAACGAATTAGGTATCAATGACCCAATTTTAGATATAGCCAAAGGTTTAGAGAAAGAAGCCCTTATTGACAACTACTTTATTGAAAGAAAACTTTATCCAAATGTTGATTTTTATTCAGGTATTATATATAAAGCTCTTGAAATACCAAGCGAAATGTTTACTGTTATGTTTGCTTTAGGAAGACTCCCCGGATGGGTTGCTCATTGGCGTGAAATGAGAATTAATAAAGAACCAATCGGTAGACCTAGACAAATTTATACTGGAGAAAAATTAAGAAAATTTTCTGAAATTAATAATCGCTAGTTTTGTCATTCGAAATGGATTTCTCTGTTAACGATGAAACTTCAAAACTTATCTCTGTAATAATCGGTATTGCCAACGATATGGGTGAAACACCTGATATCGATGATTTGTACGACCCAAAATCAATTCAGAATTTAAAATTGGGAAATTACCCATTAGAATCTAATATGGTAATTGAACTTGAAAATTTTTCTAATATTTTAATAAAGCATGGAGTTAATGTTTTTAGACCAAATAATATTAAAAATTGTAATCAAATTTTTGCAAGAGATGTTGGTTTTGTAATTAATAACTTTTTTTTTAAATCTAATATTCTTCCAAAAAGAGATAAAGAATATTTTGGAATTAAATCAATTGTTGAAAATTTTAATGGACAAGTGGTGAATATTCCCGAAAAAATACATGTAGAGGGTGGAGATGTTATATCTACAGATAATAATATTTTTATAGGGTTTTATGATAAACTCGATTACAGCGAGTTATATACTGCTCGTACAAATAAGCATGCCATTAGTTATTTTGAAAATTTTTTTCCTAATAAAAACATTAGGGGTTTTCACTTAAAAAAATCAAATTTAGATCCCCTAAAAAATGTGCTTCATTTGGATTGTTGTTTACAATTAATAGGCAAGAATAAAGCAATTGTATATCCAGATGCTTTTACTTACAAGGAGGACTATAAATGGATACAAACTTTTTTTGGAATTGAAAATATTTTTGAGATTACAAATAAAGAAATGTATAAAATGAACAGCAATATTCTTTCAATTAGTCCTGAAATAGTTGTTTCTGACCCTAAATTTATAAGACTAAATAATTGGTTAGAATCTAATGACATTTTAGTTGAAAAAATTTCATTTGATGAAGTTTCAAAACAAGAGGGATTGTTCAGATGTTCTTCGCTTCCTTTAATAAGAAATTAAATTATGGGTATTGATTTGCATTCTATTTTAATGGTTAGACCTTCAAATTTTCGAAGAAATTTACAAACAGTAGAAAGTAATTATTTTCAGAACGATACTTTAGATTTAAATTCTGATATAATTTCAAAAAATGCAATTAAAGAGTTCGACGAATTAGTTTTAAAAATAAAATCATGTGGATTTAAAGTTTTTGTTTTTCAGGATGACAGTAACAATGACACTCCAGACTCCATATATCCAAATAATTGGATTACTTTCCATAGAGATAAAAGAATTGCAATCTATCCTATGTATGCTAAAAATAGAAGATTGGAAAGAAACGAGAATATTCTAAATTTTTTAGAACACAATAAAGTCTGCTTTAATCATATTTTTGATTATAGTAGTGCTGAAAAAAAGGAAATGTTTTTGGAGGGTACTGGAAGTATGGTTCTTGATAGGATTAACAAAAAGGCATATTGCTCAATTTCCAAAAGAACAAACGAAGATCTCATATTTGAATTTTGCAATGACTTTCAATACCTGCCAATAATATTTAATTCATTTCAGAATCATGAAAACAATAGAAAACCAATTTATCATACAAATGTAATGATGAGTGTTGCAAAGCATTATGTTATTGTTTGTTTAGAAGCAATTGATGATAAAAATGAAAGAAAAAAGTTAATTAGTAGTTTTGAGGATGATAAAAAAGAAATCATTTCAATTTCTGAAAATCAGTTAAAGCTATTTGTTGGTAATGTTATTGAACTTAGAAAGAATGAAAATAGTTTTTTGTTTATGAGTGATACAGCCCATAATTCTTTAAAAAACAATCAATTGCAAAGACTGACTAATTATTCAAAAATAATTAGTAGCCCGATTAATACTATTGAAAAATGTGGGGGCGGTGGAGTTAGATGTATGATTGCAGAAATATTTAATTAGAATTTTTAATATTCAATATTTTTTTAAAATATTGATGATCTTTTTTTTTATCTACTAAAACTTTAATAAAATATTTATCAATATAAATTGAATAGACATTAGATTCCCCTTTAAATAATTTTAATTTATAAAATGGTATTATTAATCCATAGGTTTCTAATAAAGATCTAAATCTAATAATTATACCATTTTTTCTAATTTCTATGTTACAACAATTATCATTATTGTCTAAATCTAGAAGATTTTGAATCTCAGAACTTGAAGTTTTTATTTTTAAGCTAGAGGACCCAATTCCGTTCATCTTTATTCTTTCAAATAAAGTGTATGTATCTCCTATCATTTTTAAAATTTCTTTTTTAATTTTTGGATTATTATAAGAAATATTTCTAAGCATATAAGTTAAAATTATTTTTTGTAAAGGTATTTTATTAAAATGTAATTATTCTTTTTATAAGTATATTTACTTCCAAATTATTTAAATGAATCTTCATAATTTATTAAAAAGAAAAGTATCTGAGTTTATCTTAAAAAAATACGATTTAAATTTTAATGAATTGGAAGTTCAGATGACTAAAAAAGATTTTAGTGGTGATATTACTATTGTAGTATTCCCATTAGTTAAAACTCTTAGAAAATCTCCATCAGAAATTGGAAATGAAATCGGAGAATTTCTATTAAAAGAGTTAGAATATGTTGAAGAGTTTAATCTAGTTCAAGGATTTTTAAACTTAGTAATCAAAAGTAAGTTTTATTTAGAATTTTTAAATCAGATCTTTGATCAAGATAATTATGGATTCATTAAACCTATTTTAGAAAACCCTACAATTTTAGTTGAATTTGCATCACCAAATACTAATAAACCTCTTCATTTAGGACACATTAGAAATATTTTATTAGGCGATTCAATTTCAAAAATTTTAGAAGCTAACGGAAAAAATATCCATAAGACACAAATTGTTAATGACAGAGGAATTCATATATGTAAATCAATTGTGGCATGGTTGAAATTTGGGAAAAATAGTAATCCATCAGATTTGAATGAAAAGGGAGATTTTTTTGTTGGAAAGTACTATGTTCTTTTTGATAAAGTATATAAGGAAGAAATTTTACAATTAATAAGTGAGGGAAATGATAAAGCTTATGCTGAAAAAAATGCTCCTATTTTTTTAGATGCTCAAAGTTTATTGATTAAATGGGAATCAGGAGATAAAAAAGTTATAGAACTTTGGAAAAAGATGAATTCGTGGGTTTACGATGGCTTTGAAAAAACCTATAATAATATAGGAGTTAATTTTGATTCTTATTATTATGAGAGTAATACTTATCTTCTCGGTAAAGATATTATAAATGAAGGATTGAAAAATAATGTTTTTTTCAAAAAAGAAGATGGTTCCGTATGGATTGATTTAACTGATGATGGATTAGATGAAAAAATTCTACTGAGGTCGGACGGTACATCTGTTTATATGACACAAGACTTGGGAACAGCTTTATTAAGGTATAAGAATCATCCAAATATGGATGGAATGATTTATACAGTTGGAAACGAACAGGATTATCACTTTAAAGTTCTATTTAAAATTTTAAAAAAATTAGGTTTCGAATGGTCTAAAAATTTACATCATTTAAGTTATGGTATGGTTGATTTACCCTCTGGAAAAATGAAAAGTAGAGAAGGTACTGTTGTTGATGGGGATGATTTAATTAGTGAAATGAAATTGAATGCTAGTAATTTATCAAAAGAACTTGGTAAGATCGATGAGTTTTCAAATTCTGAGAAGGACATGCTTAATAGTACAATTGGATTAGGAGCACTGAAATATTATATTTTGAAAGTAGATCCTAAGAAAAGAATTTTGTTTGATCCATCTGAGTCTATAGATTTTAATGGTAACACTGGACCTTTTATTCAGTATGCCTATGCAAGAATTCAATCATTGAAAAGAAAATCTAGTTTTTCATTAGAAAAAATAAATTTGGACTTTGAAATCAATGAAAAAGAAAAAGATATTTTAAAACAATTAACACAGTTTCCTATATCAATTAAAGCAGCAGCAGATAATTATAGCCCTGCATTAATTGCAAATTACACATTTGAACTAGTAAAATTATTTAATTCCTATTATCAATCAATTACTATTCTTAAAGTAAATGACAATACCATAAAGAATTTTAGGTTAACTCTTTCTTTTAAGGTTGGTGAAGTAATTAAAAATTCGATGAAATTACTAGGAATCAATGTCCCTGAGAAAATGTAAAAAAAAAACCGCCCATTAGAGCGGTTTTTTTTATAAAAAATTGTACTTACTATTTTGAAACAGCAAGATTATAAACTACAAGACCGAAACCAATTTTGTTAATTGAGTCACCGATATTGTAAATAACTTCCATGTTAGGTACAAAAGCATCAATAAAATCATACCATCCGTCAGTTCCTGCCATGTAACCAATAGGGTAAATAGCCCAACCAATAATTACGAATAAACACAAAGTGTTGTGAGCAGATTGAACTGCGCCACCCGCAGAAGCTGCAAGTTTAGCTAACTCACCAAATTTGATCATGTAGACAATGTAGAAATATGCTAGACCAGAGACTAACCCCCAAATAGCAGCGTCTCCTAAGCCAGCTTCACCAACATATCCAGTAACAAGCATAATTGTAGAAGCTACTACTAAATGCTTTAAATGTTTAGTTGTTGCACCAGCACCTTTTAAAATTAGATAGAATTCAACACACATTAATGGTACAGTAAGTATCCAGTCAACATATCTGAAAACTACAGTATTGTCACCAGCAGCATGAGCATCTCTCATGTACATGTAATGAACTGCAGCAATGAAAGTAATTAATCCAGAGACTAAAATAGAAGTTCTCCATTTAGCGTCAACTGAATTCATGGATAAGAAGAAAAAAGCAGATGCTGCCATCATAGCCATTGTACCTATCCAAAAGGTAATACCTACTAAATCGTCACCAGCAGGAGTATCACCAAAAAAATACATTAAGTTTAAAAAATTTTCCATAATTATAATAATTAATTGTTTTGTTAATATCCAAATATATAAAAACAATTCTTATTCGCTACATTTGTAAATAAATATTTTTAAAATATGCTGTTAAAATCTCAAATTTTTAACAACTTTTCATTCAAATTAATACTTATTCCCTCAATTTTTTGTCTAATTCTCAGTTTTTTTTTGAGTGAATTTGCTCAGAACTTATTGATTTTCAGTGGAATTTTATCTTTTGGTATAATTCATGGAGCTAATGATATATTATTATTAAAAAAAAACACAAGAAATAATGACGACTCATCACTTAACTTATTAATTAAGTATTTGGCTATGGTTATTTCTTTTGGAATCTTTTTTTATTTTATTCCATTTTACGCACTAATTTTTTTTGTTTTATTTAGTTCGTATCATTTTGGGGAGCACCAATGGACAATGTTTGATAACAAAGGATTAAAGAAATTGAGTTTTTTTTACTTTAGCTATGGTCTTTTTTTGTGTTCAGTGCTTTTTTGGATTCATAGCTCCCAAGTTAATATAGTCATATAAGAAATTACAAAATTTCAAATTCAATTATTTTTTTATGATTATTTATTAATTATTTCTTTTGTATTAATGTTTTTTAGTGGTTTTTTTAATTTTAAATATATCTTAAATCAATTATTTATTCAATTGATACTAATTACTTTACTTTCTTTCATTTTTTACTCAACAAAATTAATTTATGCATTTGGTATTTATTTTGTTTTTTGGCACAGTATACCTTCAATTTTAGAACAATCAAGATATATTTATGGAAAATCAGATTTTAAATCAATTATTTCATATTTAAAAAATGCTTTTGTGTATTGGTTAATTTCTTTGATTGGATTATTTATCATTTATTTTTTCATGAAAGATTTTCAAAATCTTTTAATAAGTATTTTCTTTTCATTCTTAGCTGCTATTACTTTCCCTCATGCAGTTATAATATTTAAAATAAAAAGAAATTAAATTTTGGATATAAAATTTTCAAATCATTAGATTTGTATCAAATATTTATTAATGTTTAATAATCTTACAGACAAGCTTAATTCTGCATTTCAAGTTTTAAAAGGACATGGTAAAATAACTGAAATAAATGTAGCAGAAACTCTCAAGGAAGTAAGAAGAGCTTTGTTAGAAGCTGATGTCAATTTCAAAACAGCTAAAGAGTTTACATCAAATGTAAAAGCCAAGGCAATAGGTCAAAATGTTCTTACAAACCTCAACCCAGGTCAATTGATGGTTAAAATAGTTAAAGATGAACTTACTGCTCTTATGGGCAATGAGTCTTCAGGAATTAATTTGTCAAAACCTTTCACTATAATTTTAATGTCTGGCCTTCAGGGATCTGGTAAAACAACTTTTAGTGGAAAATTAGCTCAGTATTTAGTTAAAAAGAAATCTAAGAATCCTTTGTTGGTAGCTTGTGATGTTTATAGACCAGCAGCAATTGAGCAATTAAATATTATTGGTAATCAAATTGGAGTAGAAGTATATTTTAATGAAGAGGAAAAAAACCCAGTAATTATTGCAAAGAATGCGATTAATTATGCTAAAAAGAATGGAAAAAACGCTGTTATCATTGATACGGCTGGTAGGTTAGCTATAGATGAAAAAATGATGAATGAAATTAAAGATATTCATCAAGTTACCAATCCATGTGAGACCTTGTTTGTTGTTGATTCTATGACTGGACAAGACGCTGTTAATACTGCCAAAACTTTTAATGATATTTTAAATTTTGACGGTGTTATATTAACCAAGTTAGATGGCGACACTCGAGGAGGAGCGGCTCTATCAATTAAGTCAGTTGTGGATAAACCTATCAAATTCATTGGAACTGGTGAAAAAATGGATGCCATTGATATTTTTCATCCTGAAAGAATGGCTGATAGAATACTTGGGATGGGAGATATAGTCTCGCTTGTTGAAAAAGCACAAGATTTATATGACGAAAAACAAGCAAGAATTCTAAATAAAAAAATTGCTAAAAGTCAATTTGGTTTTGATGATTTTTTGGAACAGATTAAAAAAATTAAACAGATGGGTAATTTAAAAGATATGGTCAATATGATACCTGGAGCTAGTAAAGCTATCGGTGATAATGAAATTGATGAGGATTCTTTTAAACATATTGAGGCACTTATCTATTCGATGACACCAAAAGAAAGGTCAAATCCTAAAATTATTGATATTAGTAGAAAAAAAAGAATTTCAAAAGGAAGTGGATTGGATGTCCAAGAATTAAACAAACTTTTAAAACAATTTCAGCAAATGTCTAAAATGATGAAAATGATGCAAGGTGGGGGTTCTGGAAAATTAATGCAGATGATGCAAGGAATGAAATAATTATATAGATATGAAAATTATTGATGGTAAAATGATTTCCAATTTAATTAAAGAGGAAATTAAACTAGAGGTTGAAAAAATTATTAAAAAAGGGGATCGACCTCCACATTTAGCAGCAATTCTAGTTGGTAATGATGGTGCTAGTTTGACATATGTAGGCAGTAAGGTTAGATCATGTAAGCAAGTTGGTTTTGATTCAACTCTTGTAAAGTTACCTGCTGAAATTTCACAAAAGGATCTTCTAAATAAAATTCATGAACTAAATAACGATGATAAAATTGATGGATTTATTGTTCAACTTCCTTTGCCTAACCATATTGATGAAGAAAAAGTTTTAATGACTGTTAATCCAAATAAAGATGTTGATGGATTCCATCCTTCAAATTTTGGAAAAATGGCTCTCAATATGGAATCTTTTATCCCTGCCACTCCTTACGGAATTATTGAACTTTTAAAACGTTATGAAATAAATACTTCTGGAAAAAATACTGTAGTAATTGGAAGAAGTAATATAGTAGGAAGACCAATTAGTATTTTATTGAGTAGGAAAGGAAACCCTGGAGATTCAACGGTAACTTTAGTGCACAGTAGAACAAAAAATCTTGAAAGTTTTACAAAAAATGCTGATATAATTGTCTCTGCGTTGGGCGTTCCAGATTTTTTAAAATCTGAAATGGTAAAGAAGGGTGTAATTATAATTGATGTGGGTATAACAAGAGTTAAAGATGATTCAAGCTCTAAAGGATATGTAATAAAAGGAGATGTGGATTTTGAATCAGTTAAAGAAAAAGCTAGCTTCATGACACCTGTTCCAGGTGGAGTAGGTCCAATGACAATAGCTATGTTGCTTAAAAACACTCTTTTTTCTAAAAATTTATAAGATTTTATTTTGCAAAAATTTGTTTAGAATCTTTAAAAGATTTGAATTCTAAAGCATTTCCTGAGGGGTCTTTAAAAAACATAGTTGCTTGTTCTCCAACTAGACCCTTAAATCTAACATAAGGCTCTATTACAAATTCTACATTTTTATTTTTAAGTTTTTGTGAAAATTCACTAAATATCTCCCATTCTAATATTATACCAAAATGGGGAATAGGAACCTCTTTTCCATCCACTGGATTACTATTTTTTGATTTTGTTGAATTTTCATCAAAGTGAATTACTAGTTGGTGTCCAAAAAAATTAAAATCTATCCAGTGATTGCTGCTTCTTCCTTCTTCAAGTCCCAATATATCTTTGTAAAAAGTTTTGGCTTTTTTTAAATCCTTTACAGGTATTGCTAAATGAAATGGTGAAAGTTTATTCATTATTAAACGATTTAGTCCCATCCAATCATAAATCTTTTGATTTTAGAGTTTGATGGAATGTTAATTGCTTGAATTTTTTTACTAGTGCCTAATCTAAACTCTAAGGGCAAGTTTTTTTTATCAATTATGAAGTAAGCATCAATTTCATCTACAAAAACAACAATGTTGTTAATTGTATTTTGAATATCAGAAATAGTAAGATTTTTTTTTATGTCTCCAAAAGAACTATTTGAACTGATCCCTTTTATAGTTTTAAACTTGTCACTTATTATTTCTATGGTTTCAATTCTTTCATTTATATCATGTTGTTGTTTAGGAGTAAGTGAAAGAAGGTGCTCTTCCTTTCTATTAAAAATTAAATATTTGTCGTCTCCAGAAAACATATAGTCTCCTTCTCCAATCCTTTTAACAATCGAGTCGTTTAAGAATATCGAATCTAGCTCTTTAACAAGAGTTTCATTGTTGACCTTCCCAACTTGTCCTTTTTTTATTAGATAGTCAGGGTTATTTGAACATCCAACATAAAATAATATCAATAAAAAAAATAACAAATTTTTCATCTTAAATTAAAAATTAATTAAAAGTAGTAATTCCTTTTTAATGTTAATTAATTATATGATATATATTTGTCCTGTGGATAAAAACTTGGACAAATCTGATATTGAATTAGGATTTAAACTCCCAATTATGGAATCTTTTTACACCATTCAAGGTGAGGGATATTATAGCGGATCAGCTGCCTATTTTATTAGAGTTGCGGGGTGTGATGTTGGGTGTCACTGGTGTGACGTAAAAGAAAGTTGGGATTCTAATATTCATCCTGTAATTTCAATTAATATGTTAGTTGATAATGCTGTAAAACATTCAAAAATGGTGGTTATAACAGGCGGTGAGCCTTTGATGTGGAATATGAATCCCTTAACAAAATTATTAAAACAAAATGGAATTAAAGTTCATGTAGAAACATCAGGTTCAAATACACTAACAGGTTCCTGGGATTGGATATGTTTATCTCCAAAAAAAAGAAAACCCCCCTCTGATGAAGTTTATTTACGAGCCAACGAACTTAAAGTAATAGTTTTTAATAAACATGATCTTATTTATGCAGAAGAACAATCAAAAAAAGTCAACAAAAAATGTATTCTTTTTTTGCAGCCAGAATGGGACAAAAAAGATGAAATGCTGCCAATTATAGTCGATTATATTAAAAAAAATGATAAGTGGAAAATTTCTTTACAAACTCATAAGTATCTAAAGATTCCTTAATCTATTTATACAATAAATACTTAGATCTAATAGATTTAAAAATTTCAATATCATCTTTCCAACTTTGTTTTATTTGTTTTTCACTTAAACCATTAATAATTTGATTTTTAAGCTTATTATTTCCAGCTAATTTGTTAAATCCATCTCTAAAAAATTTAGATTTATTTTTTGATTTATTGTAAGCATCTATAAGCCACTTCAAATTTATTTCATTTAAAAATGGGTAGTTGCTTAGATCAATTCCATTGCAATTTATATTCATATGTTTTGGAAATTTTGCCCCTTTCATTGATTGTGGTGTAAAATAAAATGATGTTTTACTCCACTCAGGGCTGCCAATTACTTGAAATTGTTTAGTTGTTCCTCTGCCAATACTAATAGGTGTTTGTTCAAAAAAACATAAACTTGGATATAAATTAATTGATTGTTTGTTAGGTAGATTAGGTGATGGTTTCACAGGTAAAATATAGTTTACATTTCTATCGTAATTTTTTATAGGAATAACCTTTAAATTTGATTTAACTTGGTTTAGTAACCAACCTTCCTCATTGATCATTATTCCAAATTCACCAATTGTCATGCCATGAACAATTGGAACTGGATGCATTCCAACGAAACTTTGAAATTGTTTTTCAAGTACAGGCCCGTCTATATAATGTCCATTTGGATTAGGCCTATCTAGAATTATTAATTCTTTATTGTTTTCAGCCACAGCCTCCATTATATAATGCAGCGTTGAAATGTATGTATAAAATCTAGCACCTACGTCTTGAATATCAAATATTACTATATCTATATTATTCAAATGATCTTTAGTTGGTTTTTTATTTGATCCGTGAAGAGATATAATTGGTAAACCAGTTTTGTTATCCTTTCCATCTTCTACTTTTTCTCCAGCATCTGCCTCACCTCGAAAACCATGCTCAGGGGAAAAAACCTTCTTTACTTTTATGTTTAATTTAATTAGTGAGTCAATAAGGTGAATTGAGCTGTTTTGTGATTTTATTATTGATGTTAAATTAGCAACGATTGCCACATTTTTATCCTTAATGTCATTTAAAAACAATTCTGTTCTCTCTGCGCCTACTTTTAATTTTTCATTTTTTTGTGAAAAAGATAAAAAACTAAACGTCATTAAAATCAAAAAAAAGGTATTTTTGAATATAATTCTACAGAGTTTCATTTGTTATGAGATTTGAATCATTTATTGCATCTCGAATAATAAGGTCAAAGCCTTATAAAAATACTATTTCATCACCAATAATAAAAATTTCAATTTTATCTATTTCAATGGGTTTAATAATGATGATAATTTCAATTTCATCCGGAGTTGGCCTACAAAAATCTATAGAGGATAAAGTGTCTTCTTTTTTTGGTCATATTATTATATCAAATTTTCAAAACAACTCTTCTCAATCGTCATTAAACCCAATTGTGATTAATCAAGATTTTTATAATAGTAATACAAATAATAAAATTTTACATATTCAAACAGTTGCTTATAAACCTGGTGTTATCACGACTGAATCAACTTTTGAAGGAGTGGTATTCAAAGGAATACGTGAAGATTTTAATTCTAATAATTTTTCTAAATATTTAGTTGATGGTAAATTCCCAAATTTAAATGACAAGTTAACCAATGATGTTATGATTTCTGAATATTTATCAAAAAGATTATCTATCAATTTAGGAGAGAAATTCAAAACTACCTTTTTTAAAAATGGTTCTTCCTTTCCAAATGAAAGAAATTTTAAAGTCGTTGGAATTTTTAAGTCTGGTTTGATTGAATTTGATCAACTTTATTTTTTAGGAGATATAAGACACATTCAAAAGATGAATAATTGGAAACACGACGAAATAGGAAGCTTTGAGTTGTTCATTAATAATTTTGATGAGGTTTCAAATATTTCTAACGATTTATATGAAAACACATCGTCAGACCTTGATGTTATCAAAATTTCAGAAAAATTTCCTGATATATTTAATTGGATAGCACTCTTTGATATGAATATCATGGTTATCATTATAATAATGATTTTAGTAGGTGGAATTAATATGATCACTGCTTTGTTAGTTACTATTTTAGAAAGGACTCAACTAATAGGTGTTTTAAAAGTTTTAGGATCTAAGCAAACTTCAATTAGAAATATTTTTATTTCAAATGGTGTATACTTAATTTCTTTGGGTCTTTTTTTTGGAAATTTAATTGGTGTTGGACTGGTATTATTTCAAAAAGTAACTGGGTTAGTAAAGTTAGATCCTCTAACATATTACGTTTCTGAAGTGCCTTTAGATTTAAATTTTACTACAATTATTTTATTAAATCTTTGTGTATTATTTCTCTGTTTTGCTATGTTGATAATACCTTCATTTATTATTGGCAGAATTTCTCCAACTGATTCTTTGAAAATTAATTGAATAATATTAAGCAAAAGTTATTTTGACAAAACTTAAAGTTTAAATTTGTATTTTAAATTTTTATGAGATATTCAAAAAATATTTTAGAAACCATAGGAAATACACCTTTAATCAAATTAAATAAAATCACGTCTGAAATAGATGCCTTGGTACTTGCCAAGGTAGAATATTTTAATCCAGGAAACTCGGTTAAAGACAGAATGGCATTGAAAATGATTGAAGATGCTGAAAAAGATGGCAGGTTAAAGCCCGGAGGAACAATTGTAGAGGGAACGTCAGGAAATACAGGTATGGGTTTAGCATTAGCAGCCATTGTTAAAGGATATAAACTTATATGTGTTTCTACCGATAAACAGTCTAAGGAAAAGTTTGATGTATTAAAAGCAGTCGGAGCTAAAGTTATTGTATGTCCTACAGATGTTAAACCTGATGATCCTAAGTCATATTATTCTACTTCAAAAAGAATTGGTGAAGAAACACCTAATGCATGGTATGTCAATCAGTATGATAATCCATCTAACAGTTCTGCTCATTATGAGTCTACAGGTCCTGAAATATGGTCTCAAACTGATGGTAAAATTACTCATTTTGTTGTGGGAGTAGGTACTGGAGGAACCATTTCTGGAGTTGCTAAATTTTTAAAAGAAAAAAATCCAAATATTATGATTTGGGGAATTGATACTTATGGATCCGTTTTTAAAAAATATCATGAAACTGGAATTTTTGATGAAAAAGAAATATACCCCTACGTTACGGAAGGAATTGGTGAAGATATATTGCCAAAAAATGTTGACTTTGACTTAATTGATGCATTTGAAAAAGTAACAGATGAGGACGCAGCTTTATATACAAGAAAATTAGCCAAAGAGGAAGGTATTTTTGCTGGAAATTCATGTGGAGCTGCTGTAAAGGGACTTTTACAATTGAAAAATAAATTTAAAAAGGAGGATGTCGTAGTAGTTTTATTACATGATTCAGGCAGTCGCTATATTGGAAAAATTTATAATGATGATTGGATGGATAAACAAGGTTTTAGAAAAGAGTAGATAAAATTAATGAAAGATTTTATTATTAATAATCCTTCAAATTTATTAGTTGAAAACTCAACAAATAAAATTTTAAAAAAAAGTAAACCTCTTATATATCATAAAAAATTAAGAAATTATTTTAAAACACCTCTTTATGAACTTTCTGGTTTATCAAATAATTTAAATATTGCTAATCTATTTATAAAAGATGAATCACAAAGATTTGGTTTAAATGCTTTTAAAGGGTTAGGGGCCTCATATGCTGTCAGTTTAATTTTAAAAAATAAACCTGAAGTTTCTGTTTTTTGTACTGCAACAGATGGTAATCATGGAAAAGCCTTGGCGTGGTCATCAATGATGTATAATAGAAAATGCGTCGTATACGTGCCTAGAAACACTTCAAAATTAAGAATCAAAGGAATTTCATCTTACGGTGCTAAAGTTGAAATATTAGATTTAAATTACGAGAATACTTGTAAATATGCCTTTAATATATCTCTAAAAAATAATTGGGAATTTGTTCAAGATGCTTCCTGGGATAATTATGAAACTATTCCCGCTTACATAATGTCTGGTTATTTAACTCACTTAATAGAAATGCAGGATACCATTAATTTTATAAATAAACCAAGTATTGATATTGTCTTTTTACAATGTGGAGTTGGATCTTGGGCAGCTTCTTGTATTTGGTATTATTTAAATAGGTACGGAATCAATAGACCTAAAATTATTTTAGTAGAGCCCAATGAATCAAGTGGAGTTTATGATTCCCTTAACAACGGTAAAAGAGTTTCTCCAGTTGGAAATTTAACTACAATAATGGCCGGTTTAAATTGTGGTATTCCTTCAAAATCTGCTTGGAATATAATAAAAAGTGGTTGTGATGGGGTTATAAAAATATCGGATAATCGAGTAAAATCATCAATGAAATTATTATATAATCCTTATGAAAATGATTCTAAAATTATTTCTGGTGAATCCGGTGCTGCCGGCCTTGCGGGATTAATTAAATGCTTAAGTGATGAAAAAGTAAAAAAATTAAAAAAACATATTGGGCTTGACAAAAATTCAAGAATATTACTTTTCAATACAGAGGGAGATACTGATAAAGAAAGTTTTTTAAGAATTATAAATAATTAGATTTTAAAAGATTTCATCTGGAAATACAATTATACTTTCAAATCCTCTTTTACTCACACTTGACACGCCAAATAAGAAATTATCAATAACTACACCTTCAAAAGTATAATCATTTATTTTTCCTATAAATTTACTATTTTCCCATACGTGTGATGTTGTATTTCTCCAATAAATCTTATATCCAATTATACCCTCGTCATCATGAATGTCCCATTTGAGTTTAGTAGATGGTTCTACAATACCACCAATTTTTAAATTCTTAGGCTCCTCAGGACTCCATCCTAATGAAGCTAAATTAATTGCATTGACTGCAGTTAGACTTTTTGCATATTGAAAATTAACTCCAGAAATTACATCTCCATATTTAATGCCATTTTCTTTTCTGATATCTTGATGTTGTCTATTGTAATTTTCATGAGCTTCCATTATTCTAACGCCTGCATAGCCTAAGTCATTAAATGGTCTATGATGCCCACCTCTTCCAAATCTATCTAATCTATAAATCATCATTGGATTTAATTTCGGCATAAATTGTTTGACATTTCCGTGAATATATCTGGCTAATTGTCTGGAATTTCCGTCAACTTCACCACCATAGAATCTTCTTTTTTTTCTATCATTTTCTGATTCATTAGCTGGTGTTGGTTCTGAAAAAATTCTAAAGCTATAATTATCAATAACTCCATCAATACCTTCAATATTTCCAATCATATCATTGTTCAAAACTGCGATGATATCCCAATTATTTTTTTTTGCAAAAGCTGCTAGTCCAATTCCGCCATATAAACCTTGTTCTTCACCAGACAATCCTGCGTAAATGATACTATTTTCAAATTTATATTTACTCAAAACTCTTGAAGCCTCTATTACTCCAGCCATGCCAGACGCATTGTCGTTAGCACCAGGTGATTCTGATTCAAAATCGTTTGGATCAGAAACCCTGCTATCTATATCTCCACTCATAATCACGTATCTATTAGGGAATTTTGAACCTTTTTGAATTGCAATCACATTATTGATCCAAACATCATTTACCAATCGTTTTTTATTTTTTTTATAGAAATTTTTTTGGAAATCAACATCAAGACAATTATTGCATTCTTTTGAAATTTCTTCAAATTTTGATTTTATCCATCTCCTTGCAGCACCAATCCCATTGGTGTTTGAAATCGTATCACTTAAGGTATGTCGTGTCCCAAAGGATACTAATTTTTGCACGTCTGTTTTAATTCTTTCAGATGAAACATCGTTAATGATTTCATATAGAACATTCCTATCTTGAGATAAAAGAATGTTAGTGAAAATAAAAATAGGTATGAATTTCAAGTATTTCATACTTAAATTTAAAAATTATTTAATAATTAAAGTTTAAAAACAATACTTGTTTTCGTTCTTCAATTTTTGAGCTATTTTATTTTTTAACCCAATTACATTTGGAAACTCATAATATTTTGTAAACCTTTTGAGTCCCATCAATAATCCCTTTTGCTCATCCCCAGATGAAAATGATATAATTACTTCCTTTCCTCTTGATTGAACTATATCAACAGCATTATATAGATATAATTGTGTCATAGCTATTTGTTCTGATTGATTTTCTTTTCCAAATCTATTACAGTTTTTTTCCGTTCTTAAAAGTGCAGATTCAGACATGTATATTTCTATTAAAATATCAGAGACTCCCATTAGCATCAGTTGATGTTCTTCTAATTTATCTCCAAACTTTTTTATTCCAGCTCCAGCTAACATTAAAAATACTTTTTTAAGATTTTTTAATATTAATTTTTCTTGCGCAAAAAGTTCGGTAAGGTCTGGAATATCAAAGGATGGAATACCCAATAACTCTTCACTTACAGCTGTAGCAGGATTGATGAAGTCAATATGACCTTTCATCGCTTTTTTTATAAGCATTCCCACACTTAACATTCTGTTGATTTCATTTGTTCCTTCATAAATTCTTCCAATTCTGCAATCTCTCCACGCACCCTCCATTGGAGTATCTGCTGAGAATCCCATTCCACCAAAAACCTGTATACCTTCATCAGCAATGTTTTGCATGTCTTCACTAACTGCAACTTTTAAAAGAGAACATTCAATTACATATTCCTCAACACCTTTAAGTTCTGATTCTTGAAAACTATTTCCACTTTCGTGTCTTATTTTAATCCGATCTTCAATGTTTTTTGCAGCTCTGTAGCATGCCGATTCACCGACATATGTATCAGTGGTCATTATAGCAACTTTTTCTTTGATAGCTTCAAAATCTATAATTTTAGTATTAAACTGAATTCTTTCATTAGCATATTGAATTGCATGTGTTGTAACTCTTTTTTGAGCATCTAAGCATGCAACTGCTAGTTTGATTCTTCCAACATTTAAGGAGTTCATAGCTATTTTGAATCCACTTCCTCTTTTAGATAGCATGTTTTCGACAGGGACTTTTGTTTCGTTAAAAAATACTTGCCTGGTAGAGGATGAATGTATTCCTAACTTCTTTTCCTCCTCACCCAAAGTAATACCATTATCACTCTCATATGGCACTATAAATCCTGTTATATTTTTATCATCTTCTATTCTCGCAAAAACTATAAATATCTTAGCAAATCCTGCGTTTGAAATCCACATTTTTTGTCCTGTAATTTTGTAGTGAGAGCCATCATTTGAAAGCACCGCTTTAGTTTTACCACTATTTGCATCAGACCCAGCTGAGGGTTCTGTAAGACAATAAGATCCAAAAACTTCACCGCTGGCTAGTTTAGGAACATATTTTTTGTTTTGTTCTTCATTTCCATAAAGAACTATAGGCATTGTTCCGATTCCAGTGTGTGCTCCAAATGCTGTTGATAATGAACCGCAAGCTCCTGAAATTGCTTCACAAACTAACATTGTAGAAACGAAACCCATTCCCATACCACCATATTCAACTGGGACAGCAACACCTAGGAAGCCAAGTTCTCCGGCTTTTTTCATAGTATCTTCAGTTAATTGGTAGTCTTTATTTTCAAACCTTTCTCTGTAAGGAATAACCTCTTTTTCTATAAAATCTTTAACTGCTTGTTTCATCATTAACTGCTCCTCACTAAAATCTTCTGGTGTAAACACATCATTTGAGTCGGTTTCATTAATTATAAATTCACCTCCTCTTGTAATATTTTGTTCTTTTATTTCCATATTATAATTATTTTAAAAATTCAAAAATTCCTGCAGCGCCTTGACCTGCACCTACACACATTGTTACCATTCCATATTTAGATTTTCTTTCTCTCATTTCGCTAAATAACTGAACTGATAGTTTTGCACCAGAACAACCAAGAGGATGACCAAGTGCAATTGCTCCTCCGTTTACATTTATAATGTCTTTATTTAAATCTAGTTCTCGAATTACTGCTAGTGATTGAGATGAGAATGCCTCATTTAGTTCAATCAGATTGATATCATCAATTTTCATATCAGCTTGTTTTAAAACTTTTGGAATAGCTTTAATTGGTCCAATTCCCATTATTTTTGGAGGAACTCCTGCGACTGCGTAATTAACCAGTTGAGCTATGGGCTCAATATTTAATTCTTTTACCATTTTTTCGCTCATAATTAAAACAAATGCAGCTCCATCACTCATTTGAGAAGAGTTGCCCGCAGTAACACTTCCATTCATTTTGAATACCGGTCTTAATTTATTTAATACTTTTAAATTAGTATCTTTTCTAGGCCCTTGATCAGTATCAACAGAGTAATTTTTTATTTCTTTTTGGCCATTTTGATTTAAAAAAGTTTCTTCAACTGTAATTGGAACAATCTGCGATTTAAATTTTCCTTTGGATATAGCATCAACAGCCTTAAGATGAGAATTAAGAGCGAATTCATCTTGATCCTCTCTGCTCACTTTATACTGTTCTGCTACCTGTTCAGCTGTGAGACCCATTCCCCAATAATAATCCTCTTTCCCTTGTTTAGCAATTCCATAATCAGGAACAGTTTTATAACCTCCCATTGGAATGAAACTCATGCTTTCAACTCCACCAGCTATTATACATTCTGCCATTCCAGATTTTATTTTAGCTGAAGCCATTGCTATGGTCTCAAGACCAGAGGCACAGTATCGATTTACAGTGACACCAGGAACATCTTCAACCTTTAAACCCATCAGAGAAATAACTCTTGCGATATTTAAACCTTGCTCTGCTTCAGGTGTGGCATTTCCAACAATAACATCATCAATTCTAGTTTTGTCCAGTTGTGGAACTTCACTAATCATATGATTAATTGTTTCTGAGGCAAGTTCATCAGGTCTTTTGAACCTAAACAAGCCCTTTGGAGCTTTTCCAACCGCTGTTCTATATGCTTTAACTATATACGCTTCTTTCATAATTTAATTTCTTAATGGTTTCCCAGTTTTTAAAATATATTGAATTCTCTCTAACGTTTTTCTTTCAGAGCACAAAGAAAGAAAAGCTTCTCTTTCTAAATCTAACAAGTACTGTTCATTAACTAAAGTTGATTCAGATAAATCTCCTCCAGCCATTATATACGCTAATTTATTTGCAATTTTTTGATCGTGCTGAGAAATGAATTTTCCGGCTTGCATTGAGTCGGTTCCCACTAAAAACATCCCTAAAGCTTGTTTACCTAGTACTTTAATATTTTTTTCCCTAATGGGCGGAAGATACCCTGATTCTGATAATAATACAGCATGTTTCTTTGCTATAGAAATTTGGTGATTCTTGTTCATAATTACTGAATCTTTGTTTAAATTAAGAACACCTATGTCAAATGCTTCACATGCAGAGGTTGAAGTTTTTGCCATACCTATATTTAAGAAATATTCTTGTAATACGTTTACTTCAACATCATTTTTACTAAATTTTTCAGAGGCCCTTAATGTCATTTCTTTACATACACCTCCACCTGGGATTAGACCAGCACCAACTTCAACAAGTCCCATATATGTTTCAGCATAGACAATAGCTTTGTCACAATGCATAGTTAGTTCACACCCTCCACCTAATGTTAATCCATGGGGAGCTGCTATGGTTGGAATACTTGAATATCTTAATCTCATCATGCTATCTTGAAAGACTTTAATTGCCATATTAATTTCATCATACTCTTGTTCCGCAGCCATCATAAAAATGGCCCCGAGGTTAGCGCCAGCAGAGAAATGCGCTCCTTCATTTCCAATAACAAGACCTTTAAAATCTTTTTCTGCAATATCTAAAGCTTTGTTTATTCCTTGAATTATTCCATCACCCATGGTGTTCATTTTAGATCTGAATTCAAGATTTATTATTCCATCGTCAAGATCTGTTATTATGGAATCAGTATTTTCCCAAATCTTTTTGTTTTCGTGAATATTTTTTAAAATAATAAAGGATTCTTGACCTGGTTTTGGAATATAATTTTTAGTTTTTATATCATAATAATTGGTAATACCTTTTTTTACAACATAAAATTTATTAATGTTGTTTTCAATCATTTCTAAAATCCAATTTGCAGGATTATGTCCAATAGATTGCATTAACTCAACACCTTGTTTTATTCCAATCGAGTCCCAAATTTGAAATGGTCCATTTTCCCATCCAAATCCAGCTCTTAAGGCGTCATCAACCCTGTACAACTCATCTGAAATTTCAGGAATTCTATTTTGAATGTAAGCGAACATGGATCCAAAATTGTATCTGTAGAACTCTCCAGCTTTGTCATCTCCTTTTATTAAAACAGGAAACCTTTCAATTGTTTTACTTATTTTTTTGGCTTTTCCAATTGTTTCAAAAGTTACTTTTTTTGAAGCTGAGTATTCAAGAGTGTTAAGATTTAGTGATAATATGGTAGATTTACCATTTTCGTCTTTTATCCTTTTATAAAACCCTCCATTAGTTTTTGAACCTAACCAATTATTTTCCACCATTTTATTTACATATTCAGGAATCTTGAAAGTATCTCTGAATTCATCATCTAAACAATTCTCATAAATGCCATTAGCCACATTCACTGTTGTATCCAATCCAACCACGTCACTAGTTCTAAAAGTTGCCGATTTTGGGCTTCCAATAATTGGACCAGTTAATCTATCAACCTCTTCAACAGATAAATCTAATTTTTTTACAATATTTAAAATATTTACCATACCAAAAATTCCAATCCTGTTACCGATAAATCCAGGTGTATCTTTAGCTAAAACAGAAACTTTTCCTAAAAATCGTTCGCCAAAATCATTTAAAAAAGCAATAATTTCATTTTTACAGTCGGGTCCAGGTATTATTTCAAATAACTTTAAATATCTAGGAGGATTAAAAAAGTGAGTAACAGCAAAATGATTTCTAAAATCTTCCGATCTACCTTCATTCATTTGCTTTATTGGAATTCCTGATGTGTTTGATGTTACTAGAGTACCTTTTTTTCTAAATTTTTCAATTTGTTCAAAAACTATCTGTTTAATACGTAATTTCTCAGTGACAACTTCGATAATCCAATCAACTTCACTTATTTTATTTATATCATCACTTAAATTACCTAAGGCTATTCTTTTTGCAAAATTTTTATGATACAATGGTGCTGGCTTTGATTTAATACACCTTTGAAACATTTCGTTAACAATTCTATTTTTAACTTTTTTATTATCTAATGATAATCCTAATTTTTTTTCATTTTCATTTAACTCACTAGGAGCTATATCTAAAAGAAGAACTTCAATTCCAATGTTGGCAAAATGACATGCTATTCCAGAACCCATAACACCAGACCCAATTACGGCAACTTTATTTATTTTTCTATTCATTTTTTTATTTTTCAAATTACTTTAATAAACTTCTTGAAATAATTATTTTTTGAATTTCTGAAGTTCCCTCATATATTTGAGTGATTTTAGCATCTCTCATTAATCTTTCAACGTGATATTCTTTAACAAATCCATATCCACCATGAATTTGCACAGCTTCAAGTGTATGTTTCATTGCCATTTCTGAAGCAAACAGTTTAGCCATTGAACTTGATAATCCGTAAGGTTTGTTATTGTCTTTTTGAAAAGCACTTTTTTGAACCAATAACCTAGCTGCTTCAATATCAGTTGCCATATCTGCTAGTTTAAATGCTATTGCTTGGTGCTGACTAATAGATTTTCCAAAAGTTTTTCTTTGTTTAGAATATTTTAAAGACAGTTCATACGCACCTTGAGCAATCCCTAGTGCCTGTGATGCGATACCTATTCGACCACCTTCAAGTGTTTTCATTGCATATTTGAATCCAAATCCCTCAGGGCCTAAGCGATTTTCTTTAGGTACTATAACGTCTTGAAACATAACAGATGATGTGTCAGATGATCGAATACCCAATTTATCTTCTTTAATTCCTGTTGTTAAGCCTTTAGAATTAGCCTCTACAATAAAAGCATTAATTCCTTTATATCCCTTTTCTGAATCTGATTGCGCAATTACAACATAAATACCAGCTTTTTCACCATTGGTTATCCAGTTTTTAGTTCCATTTAGCAAGTAATAATCTCCTTTTTTTATGGCTGTGGTTTTTTGTTGCGTTGCATCAGACCCTGATTCAGGTTCAGAAAGACAAAATGCTCCAATAGTTTTACCAACAGCTAATTTTTTTAAATATTTATCTTTTTGATAATCATCTCCGTATTCTTCAATCCCCCAACAAGCTAATGAGTTGTGAGCTGACATAATTACTGAGCATGAGTTATCCACTTTTGATATTTCTTCAACAGCAATTGAGTAAGAAAGGGTGTCCATACCACCTCCACCATATTTTTGTGAAACGGTCATTCCCAAGAAACCTAATTCAGCCATTCTTTTAACACCAATTTTTGGATACAAAGAATTTGAATCACGACTAATAACACCAGGCTTAAGCTCATTTTGAGCAAAATCTTTTGCAGCTTTTTGAATAAGTAAGTGTTCTTCAGAATAACTTAAGTACATTTTAAAATTTAAAAATATTTTTATTACCTATCAGTTCATTAATTTTTTCAATAACAAAATGAAAATTATTTAAGGATTCTTTTCCAATTTCACCAATTATTTTTTCATTAAATTTTATGACAGCTATCTTTGATAATGCTCTTTGAGTTTTACCCATATCTGTTAAATGAATTAAAACACTTCTTCCATCATTTGGATGAGGTTTTCTAATAATTAATTTTTTTTCTTCCATTGATTTAAGTGTTCTTGAAAGACTTGTTGCTTCCATTCCCATTTTTGGTCCAAGAGATGTTGAGGGAGTTCCTTTTTTTGGATCAATACTTAGCAAAGCAAAACCAACGGCCATTGACGAATTATATTTTGCAGCTTCTTCATTATACATTTTTGAGACACTTTGCCAAGTAGATCTTAAAACGTGATCAATTGTTTTTTTTTGCATGAAAGATTATTGTATTCAAATTTAGAAAAAAATTTATTATGCACGCATAATAAATAATAAATTTTTTTACTTATTATTTTCTAACCATATTTTAGCATTTTCAAATGCTAAAAACCAAGGAGAAACCTGATCTTTTCTGTTTTCGGGATAAAATGGCCAGTTCCATTGAAATGTAGACCTTTCTAGATGTGGCATCATCGCTATATGTCTTCCGTCTTGATTACTTAAAATAGCAGTGTCATAGTTTGAGCCATTAGGGTTCGCCGGATATTGTGAATAGCCATATTTTCCTATTATTTTATATTTATTTTCGCTGTAGGGTAGTATAAATTTTCCTTCGCCATGAGCAGACCAGATTCCTAGTTTAGAACCAGACAAATTTTTAAACATTACTGAGTTGTTTTCTTGAATTTCAACAGATGTAAATATGCATTCAAACTTTTTTGAATCATTATGTGACATGCTTGGTTTTTCGTTGTGATCAGTATGCAGAAGTCCTAACTCAATAAAAAGTTGACATCCGTTACAAACACCAAGAGAAAGTGTATTTTCTCTTTTATAAAAGTTCATTAGGCTTTTTTTAGCTTTTTCATTGTAAAGAAATGATCCCGCCCATCCCTTGGCAGAACCCAGAACATCAGAGTTTGAAAAACCACCAACCGCAACTATAAAATCGATGTCTTCCAGATTTTCTCTACCAGATATCAAATCAGTCATATGAACATCTTTAACGTTAAAACCTGCTAAACTCATCGCATATGCCATTTCTCTTTCTGAGTTACTTCCTTTTTCTCTAATTACAGCAGCTTTAACAGAGCTTTTATTTACTTTTCTAATTAATCCTTTAAAGTTTTTTGGAAAATGATATTTCAAAGGCTGAACTTTATAATTTTCAAACCTCTCTTTTGCTTTAATTTTTCCACTTTGATTAATATCCATCAAATAAGAATTTTTAAACCATATATCTCTATAATGATTAATATTAAACTTATTTTGATTGTTATTATGTAAAATAGTTAAAACACCACTATTGTTTACATTACCAATTTTTTTAAAATTAATTTTATTTTTATAAAATTCTTGTTCAACAACTGGTTTTGCTTGAAAAATGATTCCTATATTTTCACTAAAAAATGTTGTTACTGTATCATATTCTTTAAAGAAAGATAAATCAATTTCTGCACCAATCATATTGTTAGGAAAACACATTTCGAGCAAACTAGTAATTAATCCACCCGAGCTGATATCATGGCCTGATGTTACATAATCATTACTAATTAAATTTTGTAAAACATCAAATGTTTTTTTAAAATAGTTAGGGTCTATTACATCAATGGTTTTAGATCCAACTTTACTTAATGTTTGTGCTAGCGCAGAACCACCAAGTTCCTTACTATTATTTGAAAGATCAATATAATATATAGGATCATTATTATTTATAAATCCCGGCTCAATTATTTTATTAATATTATCACAATTTGCAGCTGCTGAAATAATAACCGTACCTGGTGAGACAACTTCTTTGTCTTTGTATTTCTGTTTCATTGAAAGTGAATCTTTTCCAGTTGGAATATTTATTCCTAAATCTATTGCAAAAGATGAGCAAGCTTCAACAGCTTTATAAAGTCTCGAATCTTCTCCAGGGTTTTTACAAGGCCACATCCAATTAGCTGAGAGAGTAACAGATTTTAGTCCTTTTTCTAATGGCGCCCAAATAATATTAGTTAAAGCTTTTCCTATAGCATTTCTAGAACCTGCACTAGGGTCTATTAGGGAAACTAGAGGAGAATGACCGATTGATGTAGCAACTCCTTTGATACCAGAGTAATCTAACGCCATAACACCACAATTGTTTAATGGAAGTTGAAGAGAACCTGTACATTGTTGTTTTGCTACTTTACCTGTTACGCAACGATCTACTTTATTTGTTAGCCAATCTTTACAAGCAACTGACTCCAACGTTAAAACATTATTTAAGTAATTTATAATTTCTGATGAACTATAGTCAAGTTTTGAAAATCCAATTTTTAAAGTAGAATCTTTCATTATTGTTTGAGGAGAATTTCCAAAAAAATCAGATAGAGATAGATCTATAGGGTTTTTAGTTGATAGTTCGGATTGAATTATAAATTTTTTATCACTTCTTACCATTCCTACTTTGTAACAAGGAGCTTTTTCTCTGTCGGCAATATTTTTTAGTGTTTCGTAGTCCTTTTCAGAAATTATAAGTCCCATTCTTTCCTGGGATTCATTACCTATGATTTCTTTAAAAGATAGAGTTTTATCACCAATTGGAAGATTGTCTAAATTAATTGTTCCACCTGTTTCTTCAACCAGCTCAGAAAGACAATTTAAGTGACCACCAGCTCCATGGTCATGAATTGAAATGATAGGGTTTGTATCAGCTTCTACAAAACCACGAATGGCATTAGCTACTCTTTTTTGCATTTCAGGGTTAGACCTTTGTACTGCATTTAATTCTATTCCAGAACTATACTTTCCTGTTTCTGTTGAGGAAACAGCTGCTCCTCCCATACCGATTCTGTAATTATCTCCTCCCAAAACCACTATAATATCATTGCTTTTGGGAATATCTTTTAGACTTTGATTCTTTTTTCCAAATCCAATTCCACCTGCCAACATTATTACTTTATCATACCCCAATAATACATTATCATCATTATGCTCAAACGTAAAAATTGAACCACAGATTAAAGGTTGTCCGAATTTATTACCAAAATCTGATGCGCCATTTGAGGCTTTTATAAGAATATCAAGTGGTGTTTGGTAAAGCCATTCTCTTTTTTTTCCAACCCATGATTTTTTTGAATCAGTTCTAGGGTATGCTGTCATATAAACTGCTGTTCCAGCTAAAGGAAGAGATCCTTTTCCTCCAGCTAATCGGTCTCTAATTTCACCACCAGATCCAGTTGCTGCTCCATTAAAGGGTTCAACAGTCGTAGGGAAATTATGTGTTTCAGCTTTCAACGATATGACAGATTCAAAAGTTGTTTTTTCGTAGAATGAGGGAACATCTGCTCTTGATGGAGCAAATTGCTCAATATTTGGACCTTTAACAAATGCTACATTATCTTTATAAGCCGAGACAATTTCATTTGGATTTATTAACGATGTTTTTTTAATTAGTTTGAATAATGAATCTTCTTTTTCTTTACCGTCAATAATAAATTTCCCATTAAAAATTTTATGCCTGCAGTGCTCAGAATTAACCTGAGAAAAACCAAAAACTTCTGAATCGGTTAGTTTTCTATTTATTTTTATTGATAGGCTCTCTAAATAATTTATTTCTTCAATGCTTAGTGCTAACCCTTCTTTTTCATTGTAATCATTAATGTCATCAATTTCTAATAAAGGGTTAGGCAAAATATTGTTTTTAAAAATATCTTGATTTAATCCATCATACAATTCGAATAACATAGGGTCAAAGCTTTTTAAAGATTCACAAAATGGTTTAAAAACTTCGATACGTAAAAGGCCATTAATGGCCATGTTTTGAGCTATTTCAACTGCATTTGTACTCCATGGAGTAATCATTGTTTTTTTTGGACCTAAAAATTCTTTTGAAGAAATTTGATTGCTGTCTATGTACTTACCTACAAAAAGCCATTCCAGCTTTGATATGTTTTTTGAATCTAAATCTTTTGGAGAATCTACTGCGTAAATTAATTCGTTTTTATCTTTGAAAAAAAGAACCATTAAAGGGAATTAAAATTTTAAGTCAAAAATATAAGAAAAAAACCAAACTATATTTGTTAAAATATAAATTTAAACAACGATTATAAAATACTTATTAACATATTTATTTTAAACTCAGTCTAGCCATGTAAAATCCATCAAAGCCAGAGGTTAGTGGACTTATTTTTTTTTCTTCTTCAAGTTTAAAATCTTGTCCCTCCTCAGACTTTAAAAAACTGTTGATTTGATGTTCGTTTTCTGAGGGTAATATTGAACAGGTAGCATAGACTATTTTTCCATTTTCTTTAATCAGTTTTGAATATTGTTTTAATATTTTTAACTGGGTATCTTTTATTTTATTTAAAAAATCTGGTTGTAATTTCCATTTTGAATCTGGATTTCTTTTTAAAACTCCTAAACCAGAGCATGGAGCATCAATAAGTAATCTATCAATTTTTCCTTTCAATCTTTTAATTGATTTATTATTTTCAATTAATTTAGTTTCTATATTGAAAGCACTATTTCTCTTGGCTCTCTTTTTTAATTGAATTAGTTTGTGTTTGTAAATGTCCATAGCTAAAATTTGACCTTTGTTTTTTGATAAAGCGGACAAATGAAGTGTTTTCCCTCCGGCTCCTGCACAAATATCACAAATTCTCATTCCTGGTTCAATTTTTAAAAATGGTGCTACAAGTTGGGATGAAGCATCTTGTATTTCATACAGTCCTTTTTGAAAAGATTCTTTCTTGAAAAGGTTAACTCTTTTTTTTAGTTTCAATGCATCTGGGTAACCAATAATAGTTTCTGTTGAAATTTCCTCATTTAATAATATTTTTTGCAATTCTGAAGAATTAGTTTTTAAAGTATTCGTTCTTAAAACTACTTCAGCCATTTTGTTTAATTCTGATATTTCTTTTTCCCATTTTTTTTCTCCAATTTCCTCGCATGCCAACTTATCAATCCAGTCTGGAACTGATTCTCTAAATTTTCTAATTTTTGATAGCTCATCAAATTTTCCCTTTATCCTTCTTTTTGGAGTTTCTTGGAATTCTGTCCAATTTGGAAGATTAATTCCTTTTAAAACAGCCCAAACAGAAAATACTCGCCACAAATTTTTATATTGAAAGGGTTTTTTAACATCGGCAATTTCCAAGTATAACCTTTTCCATCTTACAATTTCATAGCTAGTTTCAGCAATAAATGCTCTGTCTCTACTTCCCCATCTTTTGTCAAGCTTAAGTACTTTTTCTATTGTTTTATCCGCGTAAAAATCTTGATTAAAAACTCCATCTAGTATTTTTATTACTGCTAAAACTAAATTTTTGTGAAGACGCATTTATAAAATTTGCGTAAAGTTAATGCAATAGTCCAGTCTTTAAATATTAAAAGTGACTTAAAGATCTTAATTTTTTTTATTATTTTGAGATTCTCTTAATTTTTCCATCATTTCTCTTCGAAAATCATCCTCGTATCTAAACAACATGTAAGTTTTTCTTAAGGACATGACTTCTTTTAATTCAGAAATTAAATTTGCTCTCAAATCAATTTTTTTCTTTTCATAACTCATATAATTATTTATGAAATTATTGAATTCTTCATCAGAGGGAGTGGAATTTCTTAAATCTTTTCTGAAGTTTTTTCGGTGGTTTCTCATAAGTTTTGTTAGAGAATCTTCGTAATTTTTGTAGGCTATCCAGAATTCTGTTTCAGTCTCTGGATCTAATGATAACTTATCTGTGAGGTATAATTTTTTGTATGCATCAAATTTTTCTTTGCTTAGTTTTGAATCCTGTGAATTAACTGTATTAATTATAAATGAAATGCTTATAAATAAAATTATTTTTCTCATGTTATTCGAATATTAAATTTTCTAAACTTAATGACGATTCGATAAAATAATTTTCAATATCATTATTACTAACTAGGTTCTCGTAAGATAAATCATTAGAATCTAAAATCTCTAAAAATTCAAAATTTTCAAGAGTAATAAGATCGTCATTAATATAATTTATAACATCACTTGAATTGATGTTATTATTAGTTTTTTCAGGATTATTAATAAAGAAGAAGAAGCCAATAAAAATTGCAGCCATAGAACCATATCTTATAAAGTTATTTTTTAAAAATCTTATTTTACTTATATAAATTCTATTAAAAATCTGTTGTTTATCAATTGATTGGAAGTATAAATCTGGAACTAAAAACCCCTTTGGTTTCAAATTAAAATTTTTGAAAGTATTGCTATCTATACTCTCAAAATAATCAGAGGGAACTTGGAACCTTTTCTTATTTATTATGTTATTATCAACTCTCATTTAATTATAGACAATAGTTTTATTAAAAGGTTTGATTTTTTGTAATTTCAATCCTGATTTTTTTTACCGCTAAATGATAAGAAGCTTTTAAAGCTCCTACTGAAGTGCCTAAAATTTCAGAAATATCTTTAAACTTCATATTTTGTTCATATTTCATTTGAAAAACTAACTTTTGTTTTTTGGGAAGATTAGCTATTAACAGTTGTAATTTTAATTGAAGAGCATCTCCATCAAAATAGGGGTCTTCTTTTAAATTTTTAGCTAATTTAGTCATCATTTCTTCAGAACTTTGAAAGTATTTTTTCGCTTTAAGTTTAAGAAAATTCAATGATTCATTAGTAGCAATTCTATACATCCAAGTGTATAATTTACTATCACCTTTAAACTTCTTTATCCCTTTAAATATTTTAACAAATGTATTTTGCAATACATCATCTGCATCATCATGGTTTAATACGATTTTTCTTATATGCCAATATAATGGTTGTTTGTATTGCATTAAGAGATTCTCAAATGCTTTGTCTTGAGTTCGCTTATCTTTTAGTTCATTAACAAGTTGTGTCTCTTTGTTCAAATGGTTTTATTTATAAAATTTTGACTAAAAAAGCCAAAAGAAGTTTAATTGAAAGACTGAAGTTTTATCAATTTTGAATAAATCCCATTAAGCTCGATTAATTCATTGTGTTTACCTTTTTCAATTATTTGTCCATTGTTCATTACTAGGATTAAATCAGCTTTTTGTATAGTCGATAACCTGTGTGCTATTATAACTGAGGTCCTGTTTTTCATCAAATTTTCTAAGGCATCTTGAACTAATTTTTCTGACTCTGAGTCCAGAGAAGAAGTAGCTTCATCTAAAATCATAATTGGAGGATTTTTTAGAACGGCTCTAGCAATTGAAATTCTTTGCTTTTGTCCGCCAGATAATTTTTCACCACCGTCGCCAACATTAGAATCAAATTTACCGATAGTTTTATTAATAAACTCGTCAGCATTAGCAACTTTTGACGCATTTTTTATCTGATTATGATTTGCATTTAAATTTGATAATGTGATATTTTTTGAAATAGTATCGTTAAATAAAATAGAGTCTTGAGTGACAAGACCAATTAAATTTCTTAAATCCTTTTTAGCCAAATCTTTAATATTAATTCCATCAATTTTTATTTCACCAGATGAAGTGTCATAAAATCTTGGAATTAAATTAGCAATTGTAGATTTTCCACTCCCTGATTGTCCTACGATTGCTATAGTTTCTCCTTTTTTGATTTTAAAGGATAAGTTCTTTAAAATCATTTCTTTCTCATACTTGAAAGAAATATTATGAAAACTCAATTCATTTTCAAAATGAGTTATTTTAACAGGGTTTTTTAGTTCTTTAATTGATGTCTTTGATTCCAATATTTCGATAACTCTTTGCGCTGCTGCATTTCCTTTTTTTATTGAGTAAGAAGCTTTACTTATTGCTTTAGCTGGTGTTAAAACGCCATAAGCTAAACCCATGTATGTTAAAAAAGCAGCTGGTTTCAATTCCGAATCAACTAATACTAATTGACCTCCATACCAAAGTAAAACTCCAATAACTGAAATTCCTAAAAACTCACTTAATGGGCTTGCCAAGTTTTGGCGATTAATTAGTTTGTTTGAAAAATTATAAAATTTATCATTAGTTTTTTTAAATCTGCTCAAGAAAAAAAATTCAGAAACAAAACTCTTGATAATTTTAAGGCCGTGTAATGTTTCCTCTGTTATTGATAATATTTCTGATTGCTCTTGTTGAACTATGTTTGAGGTGTTTTTCAATGTCTTGCCAATTATAGAAATAATAAATCCAGATATTGGTATAAAAAACAGAACAAATAGAGTTAACTTAAAGCTTATTAGAAACATAGCTATTAAAGTAAAAAAAACAGTTAGGGGTTCTCTAACTATCAACTCTAGTACAGATAAAAATGAATGTTGTATTTCTAAAACATCAGCTGTAATTCTAGATATTACGTCTCCTTTTTTTTTCTCAGAAAAAAAGGGGATAGGTAAGCTTATTATTTTTTTATAAACATTTTCTCTAAGATCTTTAAGGATACCATTTCTTAAAAAAGTTATAAAATACATAGCTATGTAGTTAAAAAAATTTTTAAAAAAGAAAAGAATTACTATTGTTGAGATTACAAAAATTAGAGCTTTTTTGGGATCATCTCCAGAAAATAAATAAACCTGATAGTTAAGCCATTCCTCTAAGTTATTCCCAAAATTAGATAAGCTATCAAACTCGGGTTTTGAAAATTTTTGTTTGTCATCACCAAATAATACTTCCAACATAGGCATGAGTGATAGAAATGATAAGGCACTAAAAAAAGCATAAAGAATATTAAAAAAAATATTTAAAAATATAAATTTTTTGTAGGGAATGGCAAATCTAAAAACTTTTCTAAAGTAGGTCATTTATTAAAATTGAAATTCTTTAACAAGTTGATCTATCTTATTTTCCAAAATTTTATTTGAAGCTTCAAACATTTTTTTTGAATCTATTTTCATATTTACACTAAAGTAAAATTTTATTTTTGGTTCAGTCCCACTTGGTCTTATTGCAACTCTTGTGCCATCATTAGATTCAAAAATCAAAACATTAGATTTAGGAAATTTTAAAATTGATTTCAATCCAGTTTGGAGATTATATTTCTCAGATTTCTTATAATCCTCAATGTAAAGTAACTCATTCCCAGCCAATTTACTTATTGGTTTCTCTCTGTAGCCTTTCATAATATTTTTTATTTCATTCAGACCTAGTATTCCTTTTTTCTCAATTGAAATTAATCTCTCTTTGAATAATCCGTATTTAATGTAACAGTTTATAAGATAATTATACAAACTTTCTCCATTACTTTTACATTCTGATCCAAGTTCACATGCTAGTAACAAGCTGGTAATAGCATCTTTGTCTCTTACAAAATCACCTACTAAATATCCGTAACTTTCTTCACCACCTCCAATGAATTTTTGATTAGGGAAGTCATGAATCATTTTAGCAATCCACTTAAATCCAGTCAATCCAATTTTTAAATCTACATTGTGAGCGCTCGCTAAATTTACTATCATTGGAGTGGAAACTATTGTCGATCCAATAAAATAGGATTGATTTAACTCCCCTTTAAACTTAGAAAGCAAATACTCTGTTAAAACAATCATTATCTGGTTTCCGTTGAGAGTTGTATAGCCTCCATTGTCATTTTTTACACCAATACCTAATCTGTCCGAATCAGGGTCAGTTCCAATGAAAATATCTGAATCATTAGCTTTAGCTAAATTTAATACCATTTCAAGCGATTCTGTATCCTCTGGATTTGGTGATTTAACAGTTGGGAAGTTTCCATTGGGAGAAGCCTGTTCTTCTACAATTTTCAAATTTTTATATCCGGCTTGTTTAAGTACTTCTGGTCCAATTTTATATGAAGTCCCGTGTAGAGGCGTAAAAGCAATTTTAAAATTTGCTCTGTTAGATGTTCCTATTTTTCCATTTTTTATTGAATCTTTTACAAAATTTTCATCAATACTTTTATCAATCAATTCAATTAATTCTTCATTTTTTTTAAAATTTATGGAGGAATAGTTAGTATTGTTTATTTCGTTGATTAGTTTCTGATCAATTGGCGGAACAATTTGACCTCCATCTTTCCAATACACTTTATATCCATTATAGTCAGGTGGATTGTGAGAGGCTGTTAAAACTATTCCACACAAACAATTTAATTTGATCAATGCATAGGATAGCTCAGGGGTTGGTCTTAGGGAGCTAAATAAAAAAACCTTAATGTTGTTTGCGCTAAAAATTTCAGCTACTTTTTGAGCTAAAAATTCACTATCATTCCTGCAATCGTAAGCAATTACCACTGACTTAAAGTCTTTTTTGAAAATTTTATTAATATAATCTGAGATTCCTTGAGTATTTTTTCCAAAGGTATATTTGTTAACTCTGTTGGGTCCTAAACCAACAATACCTCTCATTCCACCTGTTCCAAAACTTAAGTTGCAATAAAAAGAATCGTTGAATTCTCTAATATCATGTTGTTTGAGTTTATTAATTTTTGAAATTATGCTTTTATCGAAAGCAGGTGAGGTCCAAATAGAGTAGTTTTTTTCAATTAAGTTTTCTTCATTCATTTATTAACTTTTCTGCTATTTTATATTGTTTTTTAATTTTTTTATTTCGTAGTATAATTTCCCCCAAAAATCCCGCTAGAAAAAATTGTGAACCCATAATCATAGTAGCTAATGCTATAAAAAATTCAGGTCTTTCTGTTATCAGTCTTCCCGATGTTTTTATAAAAAGTTTATCAATTCCTAAATAAATTGAAAAAAAGAACCCCACTAATAACATCACTGTACCTATAAGCCCAAAAAAATGCATGGGACGTTTTCCAAATTTATGGATAAACCAAAGAGTGATTAAGTCCAAAAAACCTTTAACAAATCTATCTGCTCCATATTTTGTTTTTCCATGTTTTCTTGGATGGTGTTTCACAATCTTTTCAGTGATTTTTACAAATCCAGCATTTTTAGCTAGAACTGGAATATATCTATGCATTCCCCCAGTTAATTTGATTTCTTTAATCACAGCTATTTTGTAAGCTTTTAATCCACAATTAAAATCATTTAATTTAATTCCTGAGGTTTTTCTCGCAGCCCAGTTAAATATTTTAGACGGAAAGTTTTTAAATATTATGGAATCATATCTTTTCTTTTTCCAACCTGAAACTAGATCAAAATTTTCATTAAAAATTTTATTAAACATTGATGGTATTTCATTTGGATCGTCTTGAAGGTCTGCATCCATAGTTATAACAACTTCACCTTTTGCTAAATCAAAACCAGCACAAAGAGCTTGAGATTTTCCATAATTTCGAAAAAATTTTATTCCTTTTAAATTTGTAGAGCTTTTGCAAAGTTGAGTTATAATATTCCAAGAATTATCAGTACTTCCATCATCAACGTAAATAATTTCATACTTAATTTTCATGGATGAAACAACTTTAATAATTGCCTTATTTAGTTCAATTAAAGAATCTTCTTCGTTAAATAAAGGAATTATTAAAGAAAGTCGCATTAAGAAACATTTTTTGATTTAATAAATAAACCCAAAATCACACTGTATACAAATCCAAAAAGTACTGAAAAAAATAAAATAAAAGGATAAGTTAGATAAGTCCAAGGCATTGAAACATCTATAAATTCACTCAAGCTCATATTTGCTAGGAATTCAGGATTTTTTTCCATTGTATCATAATATGAAATTTCTAAAACCTTATTCATAAAATCAGGCTCCAAAAAATTTGTTAATAATAAAGTATAAACAATAGAAAGAATAGCAATAATCAAAGATATCCCGGTTCCTATTTTTCTAGTTTCTACCCAGGTAATAGTGTTAGAATTAGCCTTTTTAAATGCTAAACAAGCAATTGTAATACCTGAAAATTGAATTAAAGCATTGATAATTTGAGTTGATGTACTGTTTTCATAATGCGCTCCTAAAAAAAATAACATTATTGCAAATGAAATTAGAGTGATTCCAGTCCAAGTCCCGTATTCCAACATGTATTTTTTTAGATCAATTTCTTTCATTTTTGATTTTTTGATTTTATTAATTTAAGAGTAAAAGTAATTAGAATTTATTAATTCACTTGTTTTATAAAATTCAAATATTCTAAATAAGTATACTTTAGTTGCATGTTTCTAAAAAAGAATTAAATTTGCAGACTATTTATTTACAGAATGAAAGCAGGTATACACCCAGAAAATTATAGACTAGTTGCATTCAAAGATATGTCTAACGACGATATTTTTTTAACTAAATCAACAGTTGAGGCAAAAGAGACAATAGAACATGAAGGCGCTACTTATCCCTTGGTTAAACTCGAAATTTCAAGAACTTCCCATCCATTTTACACTGGTAAGACAAAACTCATTGATACAGCTGGAAGAATTGATAAGTTTAAAAATAGATACGCTAAGCTAAAAAAATAATTACTTTTTATAAACTCTTTTTAAATTTAGCTGATTAACTGGATTGGATTTTATTCCATGTACATTTTTTTTAGAAAATCTCATAACTTTATCATAATATAAAGGAACAATAGGTGCTTCATTTATAATCATTTGATCAAGTTCGGAATAAATTTGATTTCTTAAATCTGTAGATTGCTCTTTATAAGATTCAAGATAATTTTTATCAAAAAGTAAATTTTCAAAATGTGTATAGTTAGGGCCGTTAGGTGCTTTGTTTTTTGAATAAAATAAGGAAAGATAATTTTCAGCATCAGGATAATCTGCAATCCAACTTGCTCTAAATAATTGTAATTTACCGTTTGATTTTGCTTGCCTTAAAGCTGAAGGCGGCATAATATTAATTTTTATATTAATTCCAATTTCTAGAAGTTCTCTTTGTAAGAATTCTACTATGTCTATATAGTTAGCATCAGTTGATAATTCTAAATTTATTATTTTTTTACCAGTCTCATTTTGATAATCAGTTAAAAATTTTTTTGATTTTTCAAAATTATATTCAAAACCTATGGTGTTAATATTTTCACTTAATCCTGTTGGAATAAATCCTTTGTTTGCGGGATAACCTATGTTATTCCTTAAGTATTTCATCATCTTTTTTCTGTCAATTCCGTAATTAATGGCTAATCTTAAATTCTTATTATTGATTGGTGAATCTTTTTTTCCAAGAAAGAATCCTATATATTCGGTATTTAAATATGGACCTGAGCTCAGATTTACAGAAGTCTGGTAATCCTTTTTTAAATCACCGTTAACATTTAATAATTGATCTTTAAAGGAGGAGTCTATGGAATTAATGAAGTCTAATTTATCTTGAGCAAATTCCATAAATTCACTTTTTTTATCAGGTAGAAGCGTTATTGAAATAGCTTCAAGATAAGGTAATTGAGTTCCGCTATCGTCTTTTTCAAAATATTGATTATTTTTTCTTAAAACTAGTTTAATATTTTCTTCCCATCTCTTGAATTTAAAAGGTCCCGTTCCAATTGGGTTTTTCCCGAATCTCACACCATAATATTCGATAGCTTCTTTAGGAACCGCAGAACAATACTTCATGGTTAATATTCCTAAGAAAGCAGCAAAAGGGGTTTTTAAATTGATTGAAAAAATACTGTCGTTTTCAGCTTTAAAACTTTTAACATTATTTAATACCCATGACCCAGGTGAACCCAGTTCAGGATTTTTTAATCTATTTAAACTATACTCAAAGTCGTAGGCATCAACTGTTCTGGTTGAATCAACACCAAAAATTTTTGATTTATGAAAAAAAATATTTTTTTTTATTAAAAAACTGTACTTGATTCCATCATTAGAAATTTTCCAACTTTTTGCTAAATCAGGTTTAATGTTTAAGGAATCATCTAATAGAACTAATCCATTAAAAATTTGGTTTACTGGCCATATGTTTCTCAGAGTGTTAGAAAATGCAGGATCTAGTGAACTAACGTTAGAATGCTCATTGTATCTAAAAATAGTATTTTCATTTAATACAGATTTTTTTGAGCAACTTAGGTTGATGAAAACCATAAAAATAATAACGATAAAATTACATTGATTTTTGTTCATTTTAAATCCTGTTATATTTGTAAGCTAAAATAAGTTATTCAACTTAAATGAATAAAAAATTTAAAGTAGCATTAACCACTCTTGGTTGTAAATTAAATTATTCTGAAACTTCAACTATTTCAAGACAATTTACGGACAATGGATATGAACTGGTAAAATTTGATGAATTTTCAAATTTATATGTAATAAATACCTGTTCAGTCACAGACAATGCGGACAAACAATTTAAATCTTTTGTAAAAAAAGCTCTAAAAATAAATTCTAATGCCTTTATTGTAGCTATTGGTTGTTATGCTCAACTGAAACCTAAAGAACTTGCCAATGTTAATGGTGTTGATTTAGTATTGGGAAGTCACGAAAAATTTAAAATTTTAGATTATTTAAATGATTTAAGTAAAAATGATTTTGGAGAAATACATTCATGTGAAATAGGCGAAACAAATTTTTATAAATCGAGCTATTCGATTGGTGATCGTACTAGATCTTTTTTAAAAGTTCAAGATGGATGTGATTATAAGTGTAGTTACTGCACAATTCCTTTAGCCAGAGGAATCTCACGTAGTGATTCACTTATAAATATTATTTCTTCTGCCAAGTCAATTTCTGAGTCTGGAATAAAAGAAATTGTTTTAACTGGCGTAAATATTGGTGATTATGGAAAAGGAGAGTTTGGTAATAAAAAACATGATAACACCTTTTTGGATTTAATTTCTGAATTAGATAAAGTTAATGGTATTTCAAGAATTAGGATTTCGTCTATTGAGCCCAATTTACTTTCAGATAAAATAATTCATTTTGTAGCCAATAGTAATAAGTTTGTCCCACATTTTCATATTCCTCTACAAAGTGGTAGTAACAAGATATTGAATTTAATGCAAAGAAGATACAAGAGAGAATTGTATTTTGAAAGAGTAAATTATATTAAATCCTTAATGCCTGATGCTTGCGTTGGTGCAGACGTCATAGTTGGATTCCCGGGGGAAACTGATGAACTTTTTTTAGAAACATACAAATTTATTGCTGATTTAAATATCGCATATCTACATGTTTTTTCATATTCTGAAAGAGATAATACAAAAGCTGGTGGTTTTTTAGATGTGGTTCCTAAGCAAATTAGATCTAAAAGAAGCAAAATGTTAAGATCACTCTCTGTAAAGCTGAAAAGAAATTTTTATCGTTCACAGCTTGAATCTAATAAAAACATATTGTTTGAATCCGAAAATAAAAAAGGGTTTATTTATGGATTTTCGGAAAATTACGTAAGAGTTAAAACTCCTTGGAGAAAAAAATTAGTTGACTCAATAGTAGATTGCGAGTTGAAAGAAATTTCTGAGGATGGTTATGTGATTTCAGATGTTAATAAAAAATTAGTTATAGCCTGATTCCAATTGGAAGAAGTTCTTTAAATTCTTTATTTTTTTTAATAAATTTTCTTATTTCGGGGGAGGTTGGCATAATTCTGATATTCTTCTCTTTTATGATTTCGAAAACTTCCCTTATGAATTTTTCTTGAAAATCACTATCTGTATTAGATTTCGGAACAATCAGTTTGGTTAAAAATATCTTTCTGTCTTGCAGGGCATATTCAATCTTGGCTAGATCTTCTTCAATTTCAACCTCAAATTGTCTCAAGAAAGTATTGTCGTTAATAACTAGATTATCCATTTAATTTTAATAATTAATTTTGTAATCGATTACAAATATACTAAAAATAGATTTCAAGAAATATTAATCTATTAAAAGCTAAAAAATGATACATGTTTATTTAATGCCAGGTATG
>JAQWJH010000080.1 GCA_029248455.1 Flavobacteriaceae bacterium | reverse complement strand
CTGATTATTGCCAATGAGCCCCCCAAATCTAATTATTGTTCCGTTGTTATTTTTTATTATGACTTTTTCGGATTTAATAATTTCATTTCCTCTTTTTGTGTTAGGTTTTGGTTTGGTTTTAGAGTCTATTTTTTTTTGATTAGACCCATAAACTGAAGTACTACTAATAAAGATAACTTTATCAATTGAGTAATAATTTATTTTATTCTCAAGAGATTTAATTTTTTTTATGTAGCTGTCATCTGAGTTGTTTTTAATTTTTGGAGGAATATTTATAATTAGTGCGTCTAAATCTTTTAAAAATGAATCGATGTCTCCATAAATACCCGTTTCTTTTAATTCAACTAAATAGGGTTCTATTTTATGTTTTTTTAATTCTTTAATTTTTTTCTGATTAGTGGTAGAGCCTCTAATAAAAAATTTCTTTTTTATTAGAAATTTAGACAGAGGAAGTCCTAACCATCCGCAGCCAAAAACACCTATTTTATTGTTTGGAATCATTGAGCTTTTCTAATTGAAATGCAATTTCTTCATCTTCAATCTTTCTAAAAATCAAATTACTTTTTTCGATTTTATTAGATATAACAGGATTGTTTTTATTTATATCCTCCCATTGAATATTCTTTATATTAAATTGATTTTTTAGTTTTTTTGAAGTGTTTGGCAGAAAAGGTTCACATATTAAAGATAAAACACCACATATCTGAATAGAAATATTCATTATGGTATCAACCTTATTTGATTCATCTGTTTTAATAACTTTCCAAGGTTCCTTGTCAGCTAAATATTTGTTTCCAAGTCTAGCTAAATCAATCATTAAATTGATAGCTTCTCTAAATTTAAATTTTTCAATTGAAATCCCAATTTTTTTAGGGAAAGAATAGACTTCATCGATTAGATTTTCTTCATTTTCATTAAAAGCCAATATTTTAGGTGTTTTGCCATTATAATATTTATGCGTCAACACAACAACCCTATTTACAAAGTTTCCTAGAATTGCCACTAATTCATTATTGTTTTTTGCTTGATAATCTTTCCAAGTAAAGTCATTGTCTTTATTTTCAGGAGCATTTGTAGTCAATACATATCTTAAAGTGTCTTGCATATCAGGAAAATCTTCCATATACTCATGAAGCCAAATTGCCCAATTTTTTGATGTAGATATTTTTTGGCCTTCTAAATTTAAAAACTCATTAGCAGGAACATTTGAGGGAAGTATATATTTTCCTGAGGCGCTCAATATTGACGGGAATATTATGCAATGAAAAACAATATTATCTTTTCCAATAAAGTGTACTAGCTCTGTACTTGGGTCTTGCCAATAAGGTTTCCAATCTATATTTTTTCTTTCAGCCCATTCAATGGTTGATGAAATATATCCAATAGGTGCATCGAACCAAACATATAAAACTTTCCCAATCGCTTCTTTAATAGGAACAGGAATCCCCCAGTCTAAATCTCTTGTAATCGCTCTTGGTTTAAGCCCTTCACTTATCCAGGATTTTACTTGACCTAAAACATTAGTTTTCCAATCATCTTTTTTTTCTTTAAGGAACCATTTATTTAAAAAATCTTCAAAATTATTTAATGGAAGAAACCAATGTTTTGTTTTTTTTAATGATGGAATATTTCCGCTCAATTTAGACTTAGGATTTATAAGATCAGTGGCATTAAGTGAAGAGCCACAACTTTCACATTGGTCACCATAAGCCTCATCAAACCCACACTTAGGGCACTCCCCCTCAACGTACCGGTCTGCTAAAAATTGATTTTCTTCTAAATCATATAATTGTTCTGATTCTTTTTCAATAAAAATATTTTTCTTGTTTAATTCATTAAAAAATTTAGAAGCCATTTTGTGGTGTATTTTTGAAGAAGTTCTTGAATAATTATCAAAAGAAATACCAAAATCTTCAAATGATTTTTTTATACTTGTATGGTATTTATCGATAATTTTTTGTGGACTAATTCCCTCTTTTTTAGCACGTATAGGAATTGCTGCACCATGTTCATCACTTCCACAAACAAAAGCAACGTCTTTTCCCTTAAGCCTTAAGTATCTAGCATATATATCCGCAGGAATATAAGCTCCAGCTAAGTGACCTATATGTAAAGGTCCGTTTGCATAGGGAAGTGCTGCTGTGATTGTATGTCTTTTTTTCAAAAATTTTAAATAAAGAAGTAAAAATAATCAATTAATGTATTCTTTTGCTATTTGAATTTGTTATAATATAATTAAATGTTGTGTATATAATTTTTTGTTACAATCATAACAAACCTATAAAGATTACTATATTTGTTTTTATTATGAAAACAATTTCATCAGCTGTTGAAGATTATATAAAAGCAAAACCATTTTTGATTTCTGCTCTTTCTCAAGGAATAATAAATTTAACCTCACTTTCCAGAATAATTAAATCAGAAATTGAAGTTTCTTTAAAAAAAGAAGTTAAATATGGAGCCATTGTTATGGCCTTAAAAAGACTTTCTAGTGAGTTAGAGTTTCGTACCACTTTTAAGATTGTAAAAATAATTAAAGATATTGGTGATATCACAGTGAGGTCTTCACTTGTAGATTATAATTTTAAAGTTTCAGAGACTCTGCTTTCTAATCAAGCAAAGCTTTTAGCAAAAGTTGACAATAAAGATGATTTTTATACTTCCTCGAGAGGAGTTAATGAATGTAATATAGTTGTGAGCGGAAATCTTTCTAAATTAGTCGAAACGACACTTTCCAATGAACATTGTATTTCTAAACAAGGTGATCTTTCTTCGATTTCAATAAAACTTCCAAGTGAAAACGTTACGATTCCTGGAGTTTACTATTTTGTTTTTCAAAGACTATCGTGGGAAGGAATCAACATTTATGAAGTAATTTCAACCTCTAATGAGTTTACAATTTTAGTTAACGAGGAACAGGTTAACAAAGCATTTAGAGTAATTAAAAACTTAAAAAATCTTTAATTTTTCTATACCATTAGAAATAGTATTTATTTTTTTAAAAATCAATAATAACACATTTTTATCATTTAATTTTTTTTCTTTCACTTCACACATATCCTTATTCTGATGAATAGTCATCAATGTTTTTTGAAAACTTTCTGATTGATAAAATGGATTTTCTTTATCTGAAATAAATTGACAAATCATTTTATTGTTTTTCAAAACTATTTTTTCAAAACCTAAATCTTGTGCTTGCCACTTTAATTCAACCGTTTTTAAGAGATCGATCGTTTGTAATGGCATTTTTCCAAATCTGTCTATTAAATTATTTCTGAATTCTGTCAACTCATTGTTACTATTTATCTCTGATAATTGTTTGTATAATTTTAATCTTTCTTTAATATTATTGATATAATTATCTGGAAAGAGAATTTCCAAATCAGTATCAATTTGAACATTTACACTGTTTTTATTGATTTCCAAGTCTTCGTCAAATAGATTTTTAAAATCCTTATTTTTCAATTCATCAACAGCTTCTTTTAAAATTTTTTGATAGGTTTCAAATCCAATATCGTTAATAAAACCGCTTTGTTCTGCTCCTAATAAATCTCCAGCTCCTCTTATTTCTAAATCTTTCATAGCGATTAAAAAACCAGATCCGAGCTCAGTGTGTTGTTCAATAGCTTCAATTCTTTTTCTTGCTTCTTTTGTCATACTTGAAAATGGAGAAGTAATAAAATAGCAAAATGCCTTTTTATTACTTCGTCCAACTCTTCCTCTCATTTGATGAAGATCACTAAGCCCAAAATTATGTGCATTATTTATAAAGATTGTATTAGCATTAGGAACATCTAAACCACTTTCAACAATTGTGGTAGATACTAATACATCATATTCCCCATTTATGAAATCAAGCATAGTTTTTTCTAGTTTTTTTCCATCAAGCCTTCCATGAACTATTGCTATATCAGCGTTTGGAACTAATCTTGATATTAATGCCGAAACATCTTTAATGTTTTCAATTCTATTGTGTATAAAGAAAACCTGACCTCCCCTTTGTATCTCAAATTTTATAGCTTCGGAAATGATTTTTTCGTCAAGAGAGATAACATTACTTTCTATTGGGAACCTATTTTGTGGTGGGGTGTTAATAATTGATAAATCACGAGCTGACATGAGGCTATACTGCAGAGTTCTAGGAATTGGAGTGGCAGTTAGAGTTAATACATCGATATTTTCTTTAATTGATCTTATTTTTTCCTTAACACTTACTCCAAATTTTTGTTCCTCATCTACAATTAGTAATCCTAAATTTTTAAATTCTATACTTTTATTAATAAGTTGATGTGTACCAATAATTAAATCAAGTTTTCCAGAGAAAATTTCGTTTTTAATTATTGTTTTTTCTTTATTAGTACGGAATCTATTCAAATAATCAATTGTTACGGGAAAATCTTTAAGCCTTTTAGAGAAAGTTTTAAAATGTTGAAATGCAAGTACAGTTGTAGGGACTAACACTGCAACTTGTTTACCATTGTCTATAGCTTTAAAAGCAGCTCTTATTGCAATTTCAGTTTTTCCAAAACCAACATCTCCACAAATAAGCCTATCCATTGGTTGTTGACTTTCCATATCATTTTTAATATCTAAAGTAGATTTAATTTGATCAGGTGTGTCCTCATAAATAAAGGAAGCTTCCAATTCGTGTTGAATTGAACTGTCATGGCCATATTGAAATCCTTTTTTTAGTTTTCTTTTTGCATAGGCTTCGATAAGATTAAATGCAACTTGTTTTACTCTGCTCTTAGCCTTTAACTTAATTTTTTTCCAAGCCCCAGAACCTAATTTGAATATTTTAGGTTTGGTCCCATCTTTACCATTGTATTTACAAATTTTATGAATTAGATGAATGCTAACATATAAAGTATCTCTTTCGCCATAAGATAATTTTATTGCCTCTTGTTTTTTGCCATTCACTTCAATTTTTTGAAGTCCTCCAAATATTCCTATGCCGTGGTCAATATGAGTGACATAATCTCCAACCTCTAATTGATTGAGTTCATTTAGGGTTGCTCTGTTTTTGACAGAAAATCCAGCTTTAACATTAAACTTGTGATATCTGTCAAAAATTTCATGGTCAGAATAGCAAACTATTTTATCATCATGATTTACAAATCCTTTATAAATAGATTTTTCAATTAGAATAGGATTTAATTTATTATCACTTTCTTCAAAAATATCATTAAATCTTTTAACTTGATTTTTAGATGAACAGTAAATTTTAATAGAGTACCCCCTGTTATGATATCCTGTCAAATTTTCGATTAATAATTCAAACTTTTTGTTAAAAGAGGGCTGAGGGATTGTATTGAAAGAGTGACTGATTTCTGTTTTTTTAAACTCAAGAATTGAAAATTTTTCCAAATCAGAACTTAAATTAAACCCATTATAAAAAAGGTTGTTTAATTCTTTTTTACTCTCAAACTCATTATTATACTCCAAAATTTTATAAAAATTATTAAATTCCTCTTCAATAAATAAATTATTTTCTAAAACAATAAGGCTATCCGGATCAAGTAAATTAAAAATACTTTCTCTTGTTTGGGAAGAATCTTTATTTTCTAGATCTGCTAGAATTTCAATAGAGGAGAATGTATTTTTAGAAATTTGTGAATCAATCTCAAAAGTTCTTATACTCTCGATCTCATTTCCTAAAAATTCAATTCTAAATGGGAACTTATTTGAATATGAGAAAACATCTACAATACCCCCTCTGACAGAAAAATCACCTGGTTTTGAAACGAAATCTACACGATTAAAATCATATTCAAATAATTTTTCATTTAAATTTTCAAGTTCTATTTCATCGCCTTGAGAGAGTTTAAAAATTCTTTTTTTAATTTCTTTTTTTACTAGAACTTTTTCAAAAATTGCCTCTGGATAAGTTATAATTATTTTTGACTGTTTACTTAAACTAAGATTTTTTATTATCTCAGTTCTTAAAAATATGTTTTGACTGTCCGGTTTTTTAAATTCTTTATTTCTTTTATAGCTCCCTAAAAAAAAACAACAATCTTTGTTGTCCATAAAATTTTCTAAATCATTAAGATGATAGGCTGCTGTCTCTTTATCATTTAAAATCCAAAAAATTGATTTTTTATTTATTCTAAAAAATTCTTTTATGAAAAATGATTTTGAAGACCCATATAGTCCATTGACAAATAATTTTTTTTCATTTTGGTCAAAAGAATTTTGAAGTTTCTGAACTTTCAGAGACTTAGAAAATGGTAAAGAATGTGGATTATTACCCACTTTTTTCATTGTCACAAATATCAATAAAATTGTTATACTTTTTATTAATTATTTTTTTTTAAAATCATTGACTTAAATTTGTAAAAA
>JAQWJH010000079.1 GCA_029248455.1 Flavobacteriaceae bacterium | reverse complement strand
AACAAAAAATCCAGCTTTTTTAAGTCTTTCCCACATTATTGTTTGCTAATATATACCCAACCTTCTTTTTTTGATTCAAATTTCACTTTAACTCTTTTGTATTCATTCACTTCATAACCATCGGCTTTATTCAATTCTTCACCGGAAACATCAAATAAAATACCATTAACACAATCTACTTTATTTCCAGTGTAAAATATTATAGGATGAATATCTAATCCACTGGACTCAACAATATTTTTATCATTAATAATTAAATCTTTAGTCTTGTATCCTCTGAGGCAATCTTTAATACCATTTAATTTTCTTCCAAATGTCTCTATTTGAACTTTTTTTAATTGTAACGTTCCATATGAAAATAACTTTGCCATTTGTATATAATTTCAGTAAAAACCCCTCAGTAGATTACTATTTACTACAATGTAGCTTTTTGCTTCACCTCATGAAGGGTTTAGTTTTAATGTATGATGTAGCGGAACTTACTCTTTTTTTAAATTAATTGTTTCGTTATATCCAACGGGGATTTCAAGAAATTCATTTGAAATTTTTCCGTAATATTGATATGTTATGCCAAATGAAGAAACTCCAGCATAGCTACCTTCACTAAATGTTTTTATATCGTATTCATTGTCATCAAAAGACCATTTTAAATTCTTAGTCGAATCTAATCTACATCCATATGTGGAGTTGTTATGATATATTATTTCCTGTCCTGTTCCATTATTTAAAAATAAAAAATATCCTTTTTGTTTACACTCATCATAATCTGTATTAACATTATCAATAGTATAAGTACTGAAGTACCATTTTCCAACTATTTGATCAACAGGTTTGATGTCAGTTAAATCATCAGATGAACAAGAAAACACAATTGGAATAAATAGTAATATTAGAAATAGATTTTTCATAATTTTTATTCAATACAATATTCTTCACCTACTTTAAACGATTCATAAATTTTTTTACTCACTTCAGCATCTCCAAATACATCACCACCTCCAATATCATCATTTCCACTTGAACCTCCAATAGCTCTCATTGCAAAATAATATTTTCCATTATCAGTGTATTTTTGAACTATTTCTCCACAGCTTTTTTTTTCGACACAAGAAACAAGTGAAACAAAGAACATTAATATAAATAGTTTTTTCATTATAAATTATTAATTAAGCACTCCATTAAAAATAAAAATTATTGCTACTATCCAAAATACAACTGCAATTATTATATCTATTTTTTTCATTTATTTTTTTTCCAGTATTCTTCCCAAGTTATTGTTGGTTTTTCTAATAAACTTAATGATACTGCAGCCCCCATTATAATTGGAAATATTAAATCATTGTTCCATTCAAAATTATCTAAACCTCCAATAAAAAATCCAATTACGAATATCAAAAAAAGCATTGCTATTCCACCCAAAGTAGAAATTAATAAATTCCTAATAGTTAATCCTGTTCTTATAAACTTTAGTATTAAAATTAGTTTTTTCATATTTCTAATATACTTAAAGTCAGTTGTAAATGAAAGTAGAGGGGTAGTTGGTTGTTGTTTATTAAGAGGTGCTTACTATAATCCTTTTTAGTGTCCGCTTTTGTCTATTTTCCAATACAGAAATTAGCAAAAATATTACCTAGCACATCGTCATTAGTTATTTCGCCAGTAATCTCAGCCAAAAACTCAATAGATCTTCTAATGTCTACAGAGAGTAAATCACCAGAAATATTTTCTTTTAATCCTTTATTAACTTCCTCAATTGCTTTTAAAGCTTTTTTTAATGCTTCATAATGCCTAGAATTACTGATTATAACATCTGTGTAGGGGTTTAATAAATTAACTTCATCAAAAAGTCTTTCTTTAAGTTTTAAAACAGATTTTTTTTCAGTAGCTGAAATTTCAATTAATTCTAATTTTTTTAAATCATTGAGTAAATTTTTATTATTAATTTTTAAATCAATTTTATTTCTTACAAGAATTATTGATAAGTCATCTCTCCTAAAACTATCAAGACTATTTTTAATTTCATTAATGTTAGTATCATTAATATCAAATAGATATAGTAGAATATTTGCTTTTTTAATTTTTTCCTTAGTTTTTTCTATTCCTTTAGATTCAATTACATCATTAGTTTCTCTAAGGCCAGCTGTATCTATGAATCTAAAATTTATTCCATTAATAATTAATGAATCCTCTATGCTATCTCTTGTTGTTCCTGGAATATCAGAAACAATTGCCTTGTCTTCATTAAGAAGTGTATTTAGAAGAGATGATTTTCCTGCGTTAGGTTTTCCAGCAATTGCCACTGAAATACCATTCTTTAAAACATTTCCTGATTGAAATGAATCTATAAGAATTTTTAATTCTGATTTAATCTTGTTTGTTAGATTTTTAAAATCATTTCTTTCAGCAAATTCAACATCTTCTTGTGAAAAATCTAACTCTAACTCAATCATTGATGAAAAATGTAATAGCTCAGCCCTCAATTTTTTTAAATCATTACTAAACCCACTTTTCATTTGCTGCATAGCAAGTTTATGAGATCCCTCATTTTCAGAAGCGATTAAATCAGCAACTGCTTCTGCTTGATTTAAATCCATCTTCCCATTGAGAAAAGCTCTTAAAGTAAATTCTCCTGGATTTGCGATTCTTATACCATTATCAATAAATAAATTTATTATTTCTTTTTGTATGTAAGTTGAGCCATGACAGGATATTTCTATGGTATCCTCTCCAGTGTAAGAGTTAGGTCCTTTAAACAATGTAATTAATACTTCGTCTAATTCATGATTTCCTTTTATAATATGTCCAAGATGAACAGTATGAGATTTTTGATTGGATAAAAGTTTATTTTTATTACTCTTAAATAATTTTTCAGTAATTTTTATAGAATTATTTCCAGAAATCCTTATTACTGAAATTGCACCAAGTCCATTTGGAGTTGCTAATGCTATGATGGTTTCCTGGTTTACCATTAAATTGTCTTAGTGAAAGTGCATCTTTTTTTATGTAAAACACTTTCATAATTTTTCCAAAAAGCCTGAATTGATGTGTTTTCAATAAGTTCTGGGTTTGTTTCGACTTCTTTAATCCCTCGTTTATTAAACATACTTTGAAGATCATTA
>JAQWJH010000065.1 GCA_029248455.1 Flavobacteriaceae bacterium | reverse complement strand
TTTTTGATTTTATCTCTTTGAATTCTATAAGCTACCTCAGCAGTATCTTTATCTTCAACAAGAGTTATTTTGGGGTAACTTTTAAAAAAACTTTTACATTGTAGAAGAGCCATAGGATGAGATGAAACAGTACTTAAGTCTTTTATTGTAGTGCCTGGTAAAGCCATCAGTTGATGGTTAATATTAATATAATACTCCCCAACTATTTTTAAATTTAAATCATCAATTAAAGCGTAATTTGGTATAATTGATCCAGCAATCGAGTTTTCAATTGCCATAACAGCAAAATCACAATCACTATTTTTAATAGAGTTTGCTACCTCATCAAATGATAAAAACTCAATTATTTTTACCTTGTCTTTAAAATATTCATTAGCGACTTGGTGATGGTACGAACCCTTTATTCCTTGAATAGCTACCCTTTTCATTTTTATTTAAAAAAAAAGTCCTGAGTTAATCAGGACTTATTAAAATATATTTTTTGAATTATTATATATACAAAAGTCCTTTTTTAACTTCATAATAGAAGAAAAAATAAAAATTTTGGAAGTAATAATTACGTTTCATTATTAAATTATCGAATGTAAAAGTAATATTAGTTATTGAAAAAACAAATTTTCTTAATTAATTACTTGAAATGGAAGTATGTTTTCTTATAAATATTTCTGACAATAATTCTCTTAACTGATCAAATTCAATTAAAAAAGCATCATGTCCATGATCAGATTTTATAGTTTTAAAAAACATATTATCTTTAATTACACAGGCTTTATAAAAAGTTTCTCTGTTCTGATAATCAGTAAAAAATAAATCTGAGTCAACTGAAACTATATAAATATTCCCTTTAACCTTTGAAATAATTTTTTCAAATTTCATTTTTCCTCCTCTTGTTATATCTATTTTTGACAACAAATGATTCATTAATTTATAAGATTTTAGCTGAAATCTTTCCTGTAGTTTTTTACCATGGTGAAGTAACCAGCTTTCAACGTTGAAAATATGAGAATCTTTAGATCTATCGAACTTTTTTTGAAATGATAAAGGCGACCTGTAACACAACATAGCGTGCATTCTCGCATCATGAACAGGTTGAGAGGAGTTATTTAAAATCTGCTTTTGAAGTCTGGTGTTAGCTAAAAGCCAATCACTGGATTTCCAATCAGATGCGATAGGAATGTAATTTTCAGAAAGTTCTGGAGATAATGCTGCAATTTCCCAAACTAACCCACCTCCAATAGAACCCCCAATTACAGCAAATAATTTTTTTATTTTTAATTTTTCAAGACCAATTAAAAAAATATTCGCAATATCCCTCAAAATCAAGTCTTCATAATTTTCAATAAAAAATCCATCATAACCATTTCCTGGAAAATTAAATGCCAGTACGGTAAAATCATTAATGTCAATTAATTTATTTTGACCAATTAATGAGTTCCACCAACCGTTTTTTCCCGTAACAGACGAGTTTCCTGTTAAAGCATGATTAACAAGAACAATTGGAGCTTGTCCCAAAGGTTGTCCAAACAATTCATAACTAAGCTCAATATCAAAGTTTTTTTCATTTTCAGAAATGTAATTTTTAATATTGAGCTTTAATAAGTTATCCATATAGAATTATGCTAACACTTTGGAATCAATTTTAGAAAAAGCTATCTCTAAATCGTCTTTAAGATCGCTTATATCCTCTAGTCCAACAGAAAGTCTTATTAGTTCACTTGTAACACCAGTTGTCGCTTGATCTTCAACACTTAATTGCTGATGGGTTGTACTAGCGGGATGTATTATTAAAGATTTAGTATCTCCAATATTAGCTAACAAAGAAAAAACAGTTGTTTTATCTGCTATTGTTTTTGCAGACTCGTAACCGCCCTTAACACCAAAAGTGACAATACCACTTTGACCTTTTGGAAGATATTTATTAGCATGCGATTTATATTTACTTGAACTTAGTCCTGGATAATTTACCCATTCTACTTCACTTCTTTTTTCTAACCATTGAGCTAATTCAAGAGCATTTTCGCTGTGTTTCTTCATTCTTATATCAAGAGTTTCAAGACCTTGAAGAATTTGAAATGCATTAAATGGACTTAGCGCGCCTCCTAAATCTCTTAGTCCTTCAATTCTAACTTTAGCAATAAAAGCTGCAGCACCTAACGCATCGTGATACACTAGTCCATGATAACCAGGTGAAGGCTCGGTAAACTCAGGGAATTTTCCACTAGACCAATCAAATGTTCCAGCGTCAATTATAGCACCTCCCAAAGCTGTTCCATTTCCATTAATGTATTTAGTTAAAGAATGTATAACGATATTTGCTCCGTGTTCTATAGGGTTTAATAATGCTGGAGATGCAACAGTATTATCAACTACGAAAGGAATCTTTGATTTTTTTGAATGTTTAGAAATTTCTTTTAAATCCAATACATCTAATTTTGGATTTCCTAAAGATTCAGCAAAAAATACCCTGGTATTTTCCTTTACCGCATCTGCGAAATTTTGAGGGTTTGATGCATCTACAAATGTTGTAGTAATTCCTAATCTAGGAAGCGTAACATTTAAAAGATTAAAAGTTCCCCCATAAAGACTACTTGAAGCAACTATATGGTCCCCTGCTCTAAGCATTACTAATAAAGCTGTAGATATAGCTGCTGTTCCCGATGCTGTAACTACAGAGGCTATTCCTCCCTCAAGCGCAGCAAGTCTCTGCTCCAATACATCATTGGTTGGATTGTTTAACCTTGTGTAAATATACCCTGGCTCTGCAAGTGAAAATAAATTTGCAGCATGTTCAGAATCATTAAAAACATAAGATGTTGATTGGTAAATAGGTACAGCTCTTGTACCTTGGCTTAAATTGGTGTCATGCCCTGCATGCAATGCTTTGGTTGATAATTTTTGGTCACTCATTTTTTATAATTTTTAATTATTAATTAAAAAGTTAATTTTCGAGAAGATTTGACTAAAAGTTTTGGAAAGCTTCTGCTTTAGCACTTTTTTATTGAGGTTGCAATCAGTCAAATCGATCCTCTACGTTAACTATTAAATGCTAAACTAAAGTTTTTTTTAATAAAAAAAAAAAATTAACGAAAATTAATTGAAATCCCAGCAGATAAAGTTTTATAATCTTGGAATGTAAAATCAATAAAAGCACTAAAAATCAAAAATTTGAATTTAGCTCCTAGAGTAGTTTGAAAATCAGATGCTTTAAAATTCATATCAATAGGATCTTTTAACTTTCTGGTTACTGGAACATTAGACTGTGTTTGATATTCCAAATCATAATCACCCAACATTTTAAAAGATGAGTTACCTCCACTTAAGCCAATGGCTCCATAAAAATTTACTATAAAAACATCATATGAAGCTAAAATCAATAAATTATAATTATTAATACTAAACTGAGATACTTGACCAGATCCACCAATAGAACTAAAAGATTGAATATCATAATCTATTTTCATTTTGGAATAAGATGCAAAAGCCGAAATATTAATTGGTATTTTATCAACTGGACCGAAATACTGAAGCAAATCATGTTTTACTCCAATCCCTTTAAGAGTCATATCAATTCCCTTTCTATGATATTCGGGGCTGTATCTAAAAACCAGTTCTGTCTTAAACGGGATTCCAATTCCAAGCTGTAGCATTGGAGCAGGAACTCCGCCTAAAGGAAGCCTACTCTTAATTCCCTTAGGGGCCTTTATTACTGTTTTCATTTCTGGACTTAGACCGTCTTTTGGAATGGTGACAAATAAATTTTCTTGTCGACTATCTCCAATAATTGTTGGTAAATTAACAGCGTCAGTAGTTATATAATCTAAATCATTTATTGAAAAGACCTGATCTGAGCTTGGAACAAATGATGTGCTTAATCTTAGACTTAAATCAATTCCTAATTTTTTATGAGGTTTTGCGGTGTTATACCAGCCAGAGTTAGAGCTATAAATAACCCCTTTCATCAAGGGATTCATATAACGCTGATACAATTTTTTTGAATCGCTCTCAACAGCAAGCAAAATAGATTCAAAACCAGATTGTGACCAGCTTAAATAAGGTAAAATTAACAGGTATATAAGGGTTTTTAGCTTCAACTAAAATATTTTAATTAAAGTTAACACTTTAAGGAAACAAAAAAATTAAAAGATTTTATCTACCGCCTCGGCCACCTTGACCGCCTCGGCCACCTTGACCACCCCCAGAGGAATTCAAACTTGTTAAATCGTATTTAATTCTAAAAACAGTGTATCTAGGTTGGATAATATAGGATCTTGTTTGGTTGTAAAGTTGATTGAAACTATCCCTGTTAATGGAGGTGTCATCAAACAAATTAGTAACTCCAATACCAAACTCCCACTTGGAGCCATCTTTATTGTAAGATAAATCTGCTTCTAAAAAACGATATTCATTTAGTGTTACTTCCTGATTTCTATAATAGTTGTATGAATATTCAGCTGTAAACACAAAACCTTTTCCAAAGTAAGCGTCTAGCTCTATAAAAGGTGAATCAGTATAAAAATAATTTACATTGAGACCATTCTCATACTTTCTTTTATTGTAAGTGTAACCTATTTCTATATTT
>JAQWJH010000050.1 GCA_029248455.1 Flavobacteriaceae bacterium | reverse complement strand
GGTTTTCAACAAAAAGGAAATGGATTGGAATAGCACCCTTTGCTTCATTTAATGGAAAAATATACCCATTGGATTTAATGCAAAAAGTAGTTTCTTTTTTACAAAGAGATTATTTGGTTTTTTTATTTGGACAGGGTGAATATGAAATTAGTAAACTTGAAATTTGGACTCAAGCTTACCAAAATGTTTTTGGGGCTTATAAATTTGAATCACTAGCAAACGAAATTGAGATCATTTCAAATTTAGATCTTATGGTTTCTATGGATTCTGCTAATGGGCATTTGGCAGCAAATTATAATGTACCAGTAATTTCACTATGGGGGTTAACGCATCCTTTTGGTGGTTTTGCCCCTTTTTTATCAAATCAAAAAAATATGTTAGTTTCAAGTAGAGAAAAGTATCCAAAGATTCCTACATCAGCCTATGGAAAAAAGATTCCCAACGGATATGAAAACGTAATGAGAACAATTGATTATAAGGACGTATTAACTAGATGTTTAGATATATTAGAAAGCTCTAAACATCATCAAAATCAATAGAAATATTTTGCGATGTTGGAACTGTTTGGCAAGCAAGGACTAGCCCTTCTTGAATTTCTGAATCTGTTAAGATATTATTCTCAAGCATTTTCCCTGTTCCGCTTGTGATTTTTCCTATGCAGGATGAACACACCCCTCCTTGGCAAGAATAGGGGACATCAATTTTTTGACTTAAAGCAGCGTCTAAAATTGTCATATTTTTAGGAATGGTTATTTCAAAATCCTCATAATCACATGTTATTTTTGCCATAGAATCTCCTCCTAAATTTGTTTCTAGTTTTAATTCAGATTTGGAGAAAAAAAGCTCAAAGAGAATTTTATTTTTTTCATAACCTAATTTATTTAACTCATCAGAAATTGAAAGAGTTAATTCTTCAGGACCACATAAAAAGAACTTGTCAAAGCTTAGTTTAGAATGCTGTTTTAAGCAATAATTAATAAACGCAGAATCAATTCTTCCAAATTCGCAGTCTGCAACATTTTCGCGACTATAAATGTTATAACAGTAAAAACGAGAGGAGTAATTGGACTCTAAGTCTTTGATCTCATTAAAAAACATGGTTTTAGCAATTGATTTGTTGGAATAAAGGAGTACAAATTTATTATCATTATTTGAGCTTAAGGTGTCTTTAATAATTGAAAGTATTGGAGTGATACCACTACCTGCAGCTATTCCACAAAATATTTTTTTAGAGTTATCGTTTTCAAAAACAAATCTTCCTTCAGGTCTGGAAACCTCAAGTAAATCTCCTTTTCTTAAAACATCATTTGCGTAATTTGAAAACACCCCACCTTTAATACTTTTTACAGCCACAGTTAATAGTTTGCTTTGTGGTGAGCTGCAAATGGAGTAGGATCTAGTGATTAACTCTCCTTTAATTTTAGCCCTTAAGGTGATGTATTGACCAGATTTAAAAGAAAATAGTTCAGTAAGATGTGAAGGAATATCAAAAGTAATAGCAACCGCACTAGTTGTCTCTTCTTTAATGTTAGAAATTTTTAATTGATGAAATTTTTGCAAAATATTATAATTTATAATGGACCATAAAAGTATGAAACAGTTTATAATTTAAAAAAAGCAGACATTCCTTAATGAATGTTTATATTTGCAACATGTTTTTAACTTTTTTATCTCTTCAATGGAAATCCTTTTTTAGAGGAGAGTCTGTTGGCGCTAACGTTATGGCCAAAATTTTTAAATGGTTTTGGATTGTATATTTTGCTTTTTTAACTCCACTATTGGGCCTTATAACTTACAAGGTCATAAAAGAAGATTTTCAAGTTGATGATCCTTTCCTTTTTCTTAACAAAAACTTAATTTATGTCTTTGGCTATTGGATAGTCATGAGATACTTTATTCAGCCTATTCCGGTTGTATCAATCAAACCACTACTTTTAACACCTATTTCAAAAACTAAAATAGTTAGGCAAACCTTAGGGAAATCTATCTTTTCCTTCTTCAATTTAATAGCATTTTTTTATTTAATACCACTAACACTTGAGCTGGTTGATAATGGTTATTTAATTGATAACTTAATAGCCTGGAATTTAACGATAATCGCCATTGTTTATATTACTAATTATTTAAATTTTTTACTCAACAATAACGATAAGCTTCTGTATGGCATTGGATTAATGCTTGCAATCATAAAGCTATTAGAATATTTCTCTATTTTTGATTTTACAGTCTACTCTGAGGCACTTTTCTATTCTTTTTATGTTAACCCACTGTTTGCTATAGTTCCCTGGCTGTTTTTAATTTGGCTTTATTTTTATGTTTTTAAATTCTTTAAAAATGGACTTTATATAGACTCTGGTTTAAAAAAGAAAACAACAGAAGCTAAAATAGATGATTTCTCATGGCTGGATAGATTTGGAAAAACCGCTATTTTTCTAAAAAATGATTTAAGATTAATTAAACGATCTAAAAGAGCTAGAAGCACAGTTATTGCAGGAATATTTTTTCTTTTTTATGGTTTTATTTTTTATTTTCAAGAGGACATATGGGGCTCATGGATGACCTTTTTTGGATATCTTTTTGCCTCTGGAGGGTTTTTATTTATGTTTGGGTCTTTTGTGCCAAGTTGGGACAGTCAGTACTATTCATTTATGATGTGTCAAAACATAGAGTACAAAGAATACATAAAATCTAAATGGTCTTTAGTTGTAATTGGGACAGCAATATCTACCTTTTTGGCTTGTTTTATATATTCTTTTTTAGGGGTTGAAGCCGTCTACGCTGTTTTAGCAGGAGGACTATACAATATTGGTGTCAACGGCTATTTGACTTTATGGGCAGGTGCTTTTACTAAAACACCCGTCGATTTGGATTCGAGTAAAATGGCATTTGGAGGGAAAAAAGCTTTTAACATGAAAACATTACTAATTAGCCTTCCTCAGATGGTCCTTCCAATAGCTTTATTTTCAATTGGGAGTTATTATTATTCATACTTAGCTGGTTGCTTAATTGTTGGCCTTACTGGTGTTTTGGGGATTTTACTTAAAGAACAAGTTTTTAATCTAATTATCAAGGCATATAAATCAGAAAAGTATTCTACTTTGAAAGCCTATAAACAAACTTAATTTTATGATTACTTTAAAAAATATTACAAAAAATTACTCGAAAGA
>JAQWJH010000058.1 GCA_029248455.1 Flavobacteriaceae bacterium | reverse complement strand
GTTACTGTTCCCGCAGGTTTAGTGGCAACTGCACTTTCAAAAGCTAGAGAAGTTCAAGAAGATGAAGAAAAAAATAACTGATCAAGTTGCTAATTATTTAAATAATATATAAACTCTAAATATTTTTTAAACCTGGATTTTGAGTCTGAGAGTTTTGGTAGTTAATTTATTTTTTTTAATCGAGCGAATTTAATTGAAGCACCCAAACCAAGTATTGAAAAAAATACTAGCATCAAGAATACGTATTGGTGGCCAAGAATTCCAGGATATTTATCTATAATATATCCAATAAGTGGAGTGGCAAAAATATCAGGAGAATAGCCAACCACTGAAATTATTCCCACTGCAGTTCCAGTTAACGCAAGTGGAATAAGACCTTTTTGCATAATTGAAAAGTATAGTGCACGAATTGCGTAAGTTCCCGTGGCAACGACTACTAAAGAAAGGTAAAAAACAAAGTTCATATCAAATTTAACTAGACCCAAAGCAAAAATTAATGATCCCGTGAACATTGTAATAAACCCAATAATAATCAAATATACGTGACTGGTTTTATCAGAAATTAGGGCAATTATAATACATACTAAAGGTCTAAGGTACAATTGCAAAGAGCCTATATTAGCTGATTCTAAATCATTAAACAACATGACTTCAGATGCATACAAGGAGTAAATATCGGTTACCTTGTATCCAACATATGCAGAGACAATTATTATCATTATTAACCAAACTGATGGAATTTTTAGTGTCTTTTTTATTTGTGAGATAGAGCTGAAATTATTTGTAGTTTGAACGGTCTCTTCATTATTTTTCATTAAAAAAAGAATAATAAATCCTGTAAAAAAAACTATAAATGATGAAAATAAAATAACATATCTAAAGGCTTCTTTTCTTTGAGATAGTGTAGTTAATTCAATTTCTGTTACTAAAAAAAACGAAAAAATCAAAACTCCAATGCTACTCATCGAGGCAGCAACTAATCCTCTTCCTCCATCAAGAAAAGAAAAAGCTTGGCCCTGGCTGTTGGTTCCTCCCCAAATTCGAGTTGCTTTTATCATAGCTCCCCAAAATAAAAATACGGTAGTAAACCCCCAGTAGCCATATAAAATTTGTAAAACCAAGAATGAGGGATAAGTCGCAAATACAACCCCTCCAAAAGCTGTAAAAAAAAGAGATATGGCAATTAGTTTCCGAGGTGGATATTTATCTGAAATAACACCACCATAAACATAGGACAAGAGAGCTACTATTCCATAAACAGAAAATAAACTACCAAGCTCAAAATTATTTAAGTCAAATACCTCTAAAAATGTTGGTCTAAAAACTCTTGCTAAGACATATGGTAGCAAAAAAATTAATTCACCCGATAGTATTAAAAGAACTAAATTTAAAAAAGATTTTTTTTTTATGGATTGATGTGTCATTGATTACATACAATATACATATTAAAAACACATAATATTTATCTCTAAAATGTTCTTAAGTTTTTGTAAGTTTTTTAATTATATTTAAATCTATAAAAATTAAGTTATGGATGCATACGCCTCCTTGTTAATGTGGGTAATACCTGGATTTTTGGTTTTAATGACTATAGAAATTCTTTATGGTCATTTTAAAGGAAATCAGACCTATTCTTTTATGGATACATTATCTAGTCTGAGTTCTGGAATGACTAATATTTTAAAAGATTCCTTGGGTCTTATATTGATAATTATTCCCTACCCCTATATTCTTAGTTCAATTCAAACCTTTAATCTTGAATCTAGTTTGATTTTATACTTAGTAGCCTTTATATGTATAGATTTTGCCAGCTATTGGAATCATAGACTTAATCACACAGTAAATATTTTTTGGAATAGACACGTCATTCATCATAGTAGTGAAGAATTTAATTTAGCATGTGCACTAAGACAAAGTATTTCTGCTTGGATTGGTTTTGGAGCCTTATTTTTAATACCTGCAGCTTTTTTTGGAGTTCCTCCAAAAGTTATTACACTTTTGGTTCCACTACATTTGTTTGCTCAATTTTGGTATCACACCCAGCACATTGGGAAGTTAGGTTTTCTTGAGTACATTATCGTAACACCATCTCAACACAGGGTTCATCATGCAATCAATCCTATTTATATTGATAAAAATTTATCTGCTATTTTTTGTATTTGGGATCGTGTTTTTGGCACATTTCAAGAAGAATTAGCAGAAGAACCACCTGTTTTTGGAGTTCTAAAACCTGTGAAAACATGGAACCCAATATTGATTAATTTTCAACACGCTTTTAATGTAATTCAAGACGCCTATTATTCAAAAAATATTTTAGATAAATTAAGAATATGGTTTATGCCAACAGGGTGGAGACCAAACGATGTTATTGAAAAACTACCAAGAGAAGTAATAAATAATGTTCAAAAAAGAGTTAAGTATAATCCAAATTATTCATTTCTAATGAAAGGAATTGCGCTTTTTCATTTTATATCAATAAATTTTTTACTTTTTTTCTTTTTAGAAAATTTTTCATCTCTTTCTTTAAGTTTCAAATTCATTCAGGGCTTTATTATTTTCATTTCAATTTTTGGATTTACTTCTTTTTTTGATATGCATTCTTGGGCACCAAATTTTGAAATTTTTAGATCTATTGTTTCAATTTGTCTTTTGACATTTTTAACTGAAAGTCAGTTTTTATTTAATGAATTTTACATCTCATATATTGTTATGATCTTATATTTTATTGCAACGATTATAGCCACTCTCTCTTTTAAAAATAAATTTAAACATAGTTAGAGCTATTTTATTTTACTCACTCTTTGTATATTTAATTATGAAAAAATCTGATTATTTTATATTAGGTGCAGCTTTCATTAGCTTTCTTCTTTCTGTATCCCTTTGGTTTAATGGTCAACAACAAGAGGGCTTGTATGTTGGAATTTGGGTACCATCAATATTAGCTGCAGGAGCTTATATTAAACAAATTTTCAAGAAATGAGCATTCAAATAATCTTTTTTATTGGTGTTGTTGTTTTTGGTGTTTTCTTTATTGGTGTTATGTTAATACCTGGTGAATCTAAAAACACTAATAAACATAAAATTGAAACCGATACAATGGATTACGATGGCGCGGGTAATTTTGGAAGAATCCCTAATAAAAACTCACAAAAAAAAATAACTTTATAAATATTTTCAGATTATAAGGATAAATCAATTTATTTTTTAAATTTTTTTATAAATTTGCATTTCAATAGATTTTGAGGAAAGATTTGACTGATTGCAACCTCTTTAAAAAAGTGCTAAAGCAGAAGCTTCATTTTTTTTCAAATTCATTTAAATATTTTATTATGAAAAAATTTCTGTTATTACTATTTATTTGTTATTCCTGTGAGTCCGATCCTATCGCTGAAATTGTTCCAAAAGATAAATGGATGTTTGTAGCATGTGAAGGTAATTTTGGGTCTAGTAACGGCTCTATTTATATGATAAATCAAAATGGAGACATCAAAAGTATTGATGATGTTGGCGATGTTGTCCAATCATTGGAAGTTTATAAGAACAAGCTGTTTGTTATTGTAAACAATAGTCATAAAATCATGGCTTATGATATTACAGCGGAAGGCTTGAGATTACCTGGAATAGAAATAAGTACAGAAAATTCCAGTCCAAGAGAAATGAAAATAATTAACGATAAGCTGTATTTTACAAATTGGAATTCAAGTGATGTCAAAGTTTTAAATTTGATTACTTACTCTTTAGAGGATTCAATTAAAGTAGAGGGAAAACCCGAGTCAATTGAAGTTGACGGTCAAAATTTATGGGTTGGAATACAAATGAATAATGATTATTCAGATGGTAATAAATTATTAAAAATCAACACTTCCTCTAATTCGATAATTGGTTCATACGAAATTGGAAAAGGACCTACTTCCATTTCTGTAATAAATCAAGATGTTTATGTGGCCAACACATATTATGATTCAAATTATAATGCTTATTATGGAACAACAAGGTTTAATTCTATTGAGGAAGTTTCTGACATAAAATATTATGGAGCTGGTGTAGTTTGTGGAGGTTCTGTAATGGAATTTAGCTCTTATAATTCATCGTCAATTGATTCAAAAATTTTCAGATCTTTTGAAGGCGGTGCTGCTTTAATTGGAAAAGATCTAGAGATTATTGAAGAAAATAAGTTAGGCTCCTATGAGCCATCTCAAGTCTATCACATTGAAGCATACGGAGATAATATGTATTTTGGATTAACTAATTATACTGATGTAAATCAAGTAAAGGTTGTAGATGTTTTCAATAAAGAGATTGCTTCTTATAAAGTAGGTTTATTTCCTGGTGACTTTGCTTTCTGGGAGTCAAATTAAAATTAAGTTATATTTAGTTTCAAAAAAAATGAAGCTAGACTTATATAGAATTGACTCTTTTGTAAGCACGGAATTTAAAGGCAACCCAGCCTGTGTTATTCCTCTAAACAATTGGATTCCAGATAACATTCTTTTAGAAATTGCTAAAAGAAATGCTGTAGCAGAAACAGCTTTTTTTATTTATCATAAGAACAAATATCATTTACGTTGGTTTACGCCTGAAATTGAAATGGATCTTTGTGGGCATGCAACAATTGCAGCAGCTCATTGTTTGAAATTTATTTTAGGTTTTGAAAAAGAAAAAATTGTATTTAACACTCTTAGTGGAGATTTAATTGTTTCCTTTAACCAAGGATATTATTCGATGAACTTACCTTCGCGTGCGCCTGTAAGATCTAAATTGCCTGAAATTATTTCAAAATCTTTAAATATAGATCCAATTGAGACATATAAATCTAGAGATTATTTATTGTTATATGAAAACGAAAATCAAATTCGAAATATAAAAGTAAAGAAGGAATTTTTGGACCAAATAAATCTCGGTTGTGGTGGTGTTATTGTAACCTCTCAAGGTAAAAATTGTGATTTTGTTTCAAGATACTTTACTCCTCAATCTTCAATTTTAGAAGATCCTGTCACAGGATCTTCTCATTGTACATTGACTCCTTTTTGGTCTAAAAGATTAAATAAAAAAAGCTTAAGTGCTGATCAACTATCGAAAAGAGGAGGAAGTTTAAAGTGTTTGGATAAAGGCAATAGAGTAATTGTTAGTGGGCAAGCCAAAACCTTTTCTAAGACAACATTCGTTTTGTAATAAATTATCTTCTTGAGTTGAGTTTTGCTAGTAATCTCAAAATCTCAAGGTATAACCAAACTAAAGTCACTAAAAGACCAAACGCACCATACCATTCCATATATTTTGGCGCACCTTTTTCTGCACCTTCTTCAATGAAATCAAAATCTAATACTAAATTTAGAGAGGCAATAACCACTATGAACAGACTAACCCCAATACTAAATAATGAGCCGTTAGTTGGGTTTAGGAAAGAGAACCCAGCACCAAAAAAACTAGCAATAAAAGAGACAAAATAAACCAGAGCAATACCGCCAGTTGCAGCAAAAACTCCCAATTTAAAATTTTCTGTTGCCTTTATAACACCAGATCTGTAAGCAAATAGCAGACATAAAAGTATTGAAACGGTTAGCATTATGGCGTTAAATACGATTCCTTCATAAAGCTGTCCATACATATATGAAATTCCGCCAAGAAGTAAACCCTCTAATATAGCATATAGAGGAACTGTTATTGGAGCCCATTCTTTTTTGAAAATAGTAACAAGGGCAACTATAAAGCCGCCAACTCCACCTAAGACCATTAGCACCGTAGAGCCTTCGTTAAATGTGAAATAACCAGCCATTACCATAAGTAAAAGTGATAAGGCTGTTTTATCTACAGTTCCTTTTATTGTCATTACATCATCTTTTATAAAAGGGCCAGAATTTTTTCTTTGGGCGTTATCAAATATTTTTGATGAAAGGGCTGGATTACCAGACCTGTAAGAAATATGTGAGCTTCTCATACTTTTTAATTTTTAACAAATTTAAAAATTTTTTTTTCTTTATATTTTATTAAATTGTATAAAAACTATGAAAAAATACTTTTAATATTCATCTTGATAACATTTATGAATCAAATTTCCGAAGAATTAAAATAATATGGATTATAAAGCAATTAACTTTAATCAAAAATACTCACTTTTTAATGACAGATGGGCGCCTAAGGTCATAGCTGAAATGAATGATTATCAGTTCAAGCTAGTTAAAGTCAAAGGTGGGTTTGAGTGGCATACACATGAAGACACTGACGAGACTTTTATAGTTATTGAGGGAGTCTTACAAATTAAGTTTAGAGACGGGATTGTTAATTTAAAACAAGGGGAAATGTTTGTTGTTCCCAAAGGAGTCGAACACAAGCCTGTAGCAGAAAATGAAGTGAAAATATTAATAGTTGAACCTAGGGGAGTTTTGAATACAGGAAATTTAGGAAACAATAAATTAACATCAAAAAATAATGTTTGGATTTAGTATTATGAGAAACTTTTATTTAAGATTTTAAAATTAATTTTTTTGATAAATAGTTAAATCTCAGATATAATAAAATTGATGAAACGGCTAAACTTATTAAAAGTCCAATCCATATCCCAATACTTTTTAAGGGAGTATACAAGCCTAAGTAAAAACAAATTGGAAACCCTATCAGCCAATACGCAATAAAAGTAATAAGTGTAGGTATTTTAACGTCTTGTAGTCCTCTTAATGCTCCTAAAATAACAACTTGAAGCCCATCAAAAATTTGAAATAAAGCTACAATCAATAAAAGCTTAGAAGCTATTAAAATTACTTCTCCGTTCTCGATTGTTTTACTAATATTTTCGGTATCTAGATACAATGTAGGAAGCCAATCTTTTAAAATAAAAAACATTAGGGCAAAAATTATTTCAATTAACACAGTTAATAGAAAAATTGAGAAAGCTATTTTCCTCAACGCAACAAAGTCGAAAAGACCTTTTTGATTACCAACTCTAATTGTTGCAGCCACTCCTAATCCTATACCCACCATGAATGTCATGGCTGATAAATTAAAAGCAATTTGATTGGCTGCTTGATAATTCTTCCCCAAGACTCCACTCATCCAAATAGCAGCAGTGAATATACCTACTTCGAATAACATTTGAAAAGCAGATGGCAGTCCGATATCGGAAATCTTTTTAAAAATTTTAATATTGGTTATTTTGAATTTTATTTCGGTGACGTATAGTTTGAATCGTTTGTTTTTTGTAAAGATGATCCACAAAAAAATAACCATAATTACTCTTGAAATTAATGTACCAATACCGGCACCAATAATTCCTAGTTTTGGAAATCCAAAAGAGCCAAAAATTAGTAGATAATTAATTGCTACATTAATAATATTAGCTACTATGGTCGCGTACATTGGATGCTTTGTATTAGATAGTCCATCTGAGAATCTTTTTAGCGCTTCAAAAATCACTAATGGTATTATGGAAATCGCAATTATATCTAGATATGGAATTGCTAAATCTACAACCTCCAAAGGCTGATCCATATTTCTCATCACGGGTTTGGCTAAAAGCATCAAAGAATAAAGAATTACACTTAATAATCCGCACAAAATAAGTCCGTGTTTTAATGCGTTTTTTACTCCAACAGGATTTTTAGCAGAGTCAGCCTCTGCAACTATTGGCGTTATTGCAGACGCAAAACCAATGCCTAAAGACATAGCTATAAAGAAAAAACTATTACCCAAGGAAACCGCTGCTAGTTCTGCCGCACCAAGTTGTCCAACCATAACATTGTCTGCGAATGATACAAACATATGACCTAACATGCCTAAGATAACCGGGAAAGCTAATTTTAAGTTGTAGTGAAATTCTTTAGTGTAATCGCTAAGCAATGGAAAAAAATTATTGTGCAAATTTAAATTATATTACTAATTATTCAAGTTTTAAAAAAATAAATAATTTATTGTGTTTTATTGCTTATTTAGACTATTTTAAGCCATTTTTTACCTATTTTATTAGTTTTTAATGTTTTTTTGGCAACTTTTAAGAAATAACAAATTTTTTTTCTTCAATTGATTTCCATAGTAATAGTGATGCTACAGTCTTATATGGAGACCACTTTTCAGTTATTGTATTTAACATAGAATCATTTATTTCATTAATTCCATAATTAATTTTAATACTATTGATTAATGCTAAATCTCCTTTTGAAAATACATTTAAATCATATAAAATAAATATTAGAAACATTTCTGCTGTCCATTTACCTATTCCCTTTATTTTTATGAGCTCTCTTACGACATTTTTGGAATTTTCATTATAAAAATCAAATGTTGAATTTAAAAAATAGGTATAAACATTTTTAATGTATTCTACCTTCCTAAAAGTGATGCCAATTGATTGTAAATCAGTATTCTTAATTTGTAATATCTCGTTGTAACTGAGTTTTTCAATTATTTTTTTAAATCTTTTTTTAATAGTAATTGCAGCTTTAAAACTTACTTGCTGTTCTATAATTAATTGTGCTATTGCTTTTGCAAGATCTTTCTCCGTTCTGTCATATAGAGTGATTTCATTACCAACTTTTTTTATTAAAGTTTTCATCACCTCATCTTTTTTTAAGTGTTCAAAAGCTTGTTCGAATTCTTTAAGCATCTATACTATTCAGAATCGTGATTACAGTAAAGGTAAAGTGGAAGGGCTAGCGAAAATCCAACTAAAAAAAGACTTAAAATATATTTCGTTATTTTTTTATTTTGTGTTTTGTACTTATAAATAAGAAAAATTAAAAATGAAGTAGCTGCAACACTTAAGTCCATGGATATCATTGAAATAGGATGAGAAGAAAAAATTTCTCCCCAAAAACCATTCATTGACCAATTGTTTCGTGAAAGAAAATTCAAAAGATGATAGTAGGGAAGAATGACCCCTAAACAACACATAATTAAATATATTTTTTTCATTATTTTTTTCTTTTTAGTATTTCGTTAATTTGGGATTTAATTTTTTTTATTCTCATTTTTCTAAAGGGAACTTTCTCTAAATTTCCACTCATATTAGTCCTAATTATTCTTTTTTTTAATTGATTAATTTTTTTACCAAGCTTAGGGATATCTTCTTTTTTTAACGTTTTCATATGTTATTTTTTGACTTCATTTAAAGTTAATTAAAAGAAATGGGTTTTTTTAATAATTTTTGTATCTGTTCGATTGAATTTTAATTTGTTACATTTATAACTATTATTAATAAAATTGTTATAAATGAATTTCATTAAATCCCAATATTCCGATGGATTTTTTAATGTGAATTCTATTAATGGTTTTTTGCCTGAAAAATTACCCCTTGAAAAGCTTCCTGTAAAATATAGACCCTTGCAAGACATATTGGATAATATGCCAATTAAAATAAATAACGGATCAGGTTATTTGGACGAAGCAGGAAAAATTCTTCAAGTTGTTAAGTCTTTACCAAATTTTATTGATGATGTTTCCAAAGAAAAAGATATTAGGGTAATTCAAGCTTTATTTCGAGGGTATAGTTTTTTATCCTCTGCATATACATTAGAACCATCTTTCCAATATTTTAGAAAAACTGGCACATATGGAAAAGCTGAAAATATCTTACCCAAGCAAATTGCCCAACCTTTTGTAGAAGTTTCAAATAAATTGGATGTATTTCCTTGGCTTGATTATCACTACGCGTATTCATTAGGAAATTTTAAAAAAATTGACAAAAGCAAAGACCATAAGTGGTCAAATTTGGATATGTGTGTAAATTTTTCTGGACAACCAGATGAGACAGGCTTCATAATGCTTCATGTTGATATCAATCAACACTCACCAGATTTAGTTGGATCTGTGATTGGCACTTTACATTCTTTAAAAAATAATAGTAACGATAACTCTATTAAATTTTTAAAGAAAAATTATGAAACCATGATAATAATGAATTCAAGAAGAAAAGAAATGTGGAAAGCCTCAAGATGGAATCATTATAATGACTTTAGAGTTTTTATTATGGGCGTAAAAGGAAACGAGGATTTGTTTGGTGAAGGAGTTGTTTATTCAGGTGTATGGAAAGAACCTAAACAATTTAGGGGTCAGACGGGTGCTCAAGATGATATAATTCCAATGGAAGATATATTTAGTGGAGTAATAAAACATTATCCAAAAAATGAGTTAACTAAATATTTGATGGATTTGAGAAAATATAGACCAAAATGTATTCAGAGTTTTTTTTTAGACTTAGAGAGCTCTGTAAAATCAATTCATTCAAATGGAGTTTCAGGTATTCTTCACGAACTGAAAAACCATAAAGGATTGTGTTATTTATTGGGAATTTTAGAAGAAATCTATTTTTTTAGAAATGGCCATTGGCAGTTTGTTCAAAAATATATAATGGCTAACACTAAATATTCAAAGGCAACTGGCGGCACTCCTATTATTAGCTGGATTCCAAATCAAATGAAGGCAGTCATGAAAGAAATGCGTAACATAATTGATATAATCGATAATTACAATCTAAAAGATAACTCTCTAGAATTGGAATTATTTAAACGAATAAAAATATCATTAAATAAAAAAGAAAAATTATTGAAAGATCAGCTTGAGATTGTAAATAAAAAAATATTTTCATCAGATGAAGTTTTTGAACTCAATAAAAAATATGATTTGAGTGATAATTAGCTTTTTAATCTTTCAAAACATCCTTTTTCTAAATTTTTAGTCACTTTGTCCCATTTAAAGTATTGTCCATGCATTGTTATATAGACACCTGTTTTTAATATTTGAGCGAAGGATAGTGCACAACCTAAATTAAAAAAACCGTCTGAAGAACTTCCAAAG
>JAQWJH010000056.1 GCA_029248455.1 Flavobacteriaceae bacterium | reverse complement strand
GTAATAAGATTTAATTCGTTTGTAATGGATTGAATTGCATTACATTTCCCTCTGATTAACTCAAATACATCAGGATTTTTTTTGTGAGGCATAATACTTGACCCTGTCGTTAATTCGTCTGGAAAAGAAATGAAATTTAATTCTTGCGTCATGTAAAAACACACGTCAGATGAAAATTTAGATAATGTATTTGCTATTTGCGAAATCGCTATTGCTACAGATTTTTCGATTTTTCCTCTGTTCATTTGTGCAGCAACTACATTGAATTTTAAAGTTTCAAATTCTAATTCTTTTGTTGTGTAATTTCTGTCAATTTTAAATGAACTTCCATAGCCAGCTGCGCTTCCCAAAGGGTTTTGATTATTAATTTTATAGGCAGTGTTCAAGTACAAAATATCATCTATTAAACATTCAGCATACGATGAAAACCAAAGACCAAATGAAGATGGCATAGCTACTTGTAGGTGAGTATAACCAGGTAATAAATGATTCTTATTCTTATCAGCTAGATCTATTAATGTATCAAATAATTCTTTGATACTATCTTTAATTTCCTTTATTTGATCTTTTAAATAAAGTTGAGTTGCAACAAGCACCTGGTCATTTCTTGATCTTCCAGTGTGAATTTTCTTTCCAGTATCTCCCAATTTTTTTGTTAATATAAATTCGATTTTTGAATGAATATCCTCAAATTCATCTTCAATAATAAAATCACCTTTTAATATTTGAGTATTTAAGACATTTAACTCATCAATTATCAAATTCATTTCATTGTTTGAAATAATTTTCGACTTATTTAACATTTTTGCATGAACAATAGATGCCTTAATATCATATTTTGCTATGTACAAATCATATATTCTATCGTTGCCAACAGTAAATTTTTCAATTTTTTTATTAAGAAGGTCATTTTTATTCCAAAGTTTCATAATTGTAATTTTTAAATTATTGTATTTAATAGTTTTATATAAATAGGAATGGCATTTTTAATTTCCTTTATATAAATAAATTCATCAGCAGTATGAGATCTTTTGGAATCTCCTGGACCAATTTTTATTGATGGAAATGAAATCTTAGACTGATCTGATAGAGTAGGAGACCCATATTTTTCAATTTGAATATTATCCCCTCCTTTAACTATTGGATGCTCTAAATCAATTGATGAAGAATTTAGATTTAATGATCTTGGCTTAATTTTACAAGGAGCATCTTTTTTTAGTATTTCGTAAATTTCTTTATTAGTGTACCTGTCATTCACCCTAACATCAAGAACTATATTTAGCTCTGAGGGAACTACGTTATGTTGATTGCCCGAACTTATTTGAGTTATTGTAGCTTTTGTATCACCTAGAAAATCTGATTGTCTATTAAAGCTTAGATTTTTTATCCAATTTAACACAGGTATTGATTTAAGTATAGGATTATCATTATTTGGATGAGCAGCATGACTTGCAGTTCCTTGCACATGTAAATCAAAGACTACAAGTCCTTTTTCAGCAACAGCCATTTTCATTAGAGTAGGTTCACCAATAATTCCAAAATTTATTTTTGGTAGAACAGGAATTATTGAGCTTATCCCATTATCTCCTGAACATTCCTCTTCGCCAGAAGCAAGTAATAAGAGGTTATATTTTAAATTTTTTTTGTTGAATAGATAAGTAAATACTCCAATTAATGAAACTAATGATCCGCCTGCATCGTTACTTCCAAGGCCAAATAATTTTCCATTTTCAACGATACTTGAAAAGGGGTTTTTAGTGTATCCTTTATTTGGTTTCACTGTATCATGATGAGAATTTAAAAGAATTGTAGGTTTTTTAATATCGAAAAATTCATTTTTAGAATAGACATTGTTTTTAATCCTTTTACAAGGAATGTTGTGATCGTTAAACCACTTTTCAATTCTACTAGCACTTTTGTCTTCATGAAAAGAAAATGACTCAATAGATATTAAATCTTTTAGTAATTCGATTGATTCAGAAATTATTTTTTCCATTACTTAAGAGTTAGTTTAGTACAGTCTTTTTCATTTTTTATTATGTCGTGGTCTCCTATTAAAATATTTTTAACTCCTTTTTTAAGGGCATTAAAACAATTCTCGATTTTTGGAATCATACCATCTGTTATGATGTTTTGATTTATCAAACTTTCATAGTCATTTATATTAATAGAACTAATAATTGTGGAGGAGTCATTTTGATTAGTTAAAACTCCTCCTTTATCAAAGCAAAATTTTAATGTAACATCATAAATTGATGATAATTCTATTGCAAATTTTGAAGCAATTGTATCTGCATTTGTATTTAATAATTGACCATTTCCGTCGTGCGATAGTGAGCAAATAACAGGATGAATATTTGTTTTTATTAAATTATTTATAAAATTGACATTAACCTTAGTAATATCACCAACAAGACCAAAATCAATATCCTTTATTTCTCTTTTTTTAGATCTAATTAAATTACAATCTGCCCCAGAAAGACCGATTGAATTACAGTTTAATTTTTGAAGTTGAGCTACAATTTTTTTATTTATCAAACCAGCATAAGTCATAATAGCAACATCCAAGGTTTTTTCATCTGTAATTCTTCTTCCTTTTATAAATTTAGGAGGAATTCCTAATCGAACCATATAATTTGATGCTATTATTCCGCCACCATGAACTAATATTTTTTTTTCTTCAATTTTTGAAAAATTATTTAAGAATGTTTTGAAAATCTTATTATCATTCAAAACTGCTCCACCAACTTTGATTATAGTTAATTTATCTTTCATTTAATATTATTTTTTTTAAAATGGTTTGAGCTGCATACGTTCTGTTATTAGCTTGATTAATAGCCAAAGAATAATTAGAATCTAAAACCGCATCTTCGACTACGACATTTCTTCTAACAGGGAGACAATGCATGAATTTTGCATTATTTGTTATTTCCATTTTTCTTTTATTTATCATCCATTTATCATTATTAATCAAAACTTTCCCATAATCATTATAGCTCGACCAGTTTTTAGCATATATAAAATCTGCATTTTTGAAAGCTTCCTCTTGATTATGTGTCACATTTATTCCCTTTGTTATTTTTGGATTTAAATCATACCCAACAGGGTTTGTGATAACAAGGTCATAATTACTCATTCTAGCCATGTTTATAAATGAATTTGCTACTGCATGTGGAAGTGATTTGGGGTGTGGTGCCCATGAAATTACTATTTTGGGATTAGACTTGTTCTTATGCTCCTCAATTGTAATAGCATCTGCCAATGCTTGAAGAGGATGAGCACAAGAACTTTCTAAATTTATAATTGGAACTGACCCGTATTTTACGAATGAATTTATTATTTTTTCACTTTCGTCATGATTTTTATTTTTTAACTCAGCAAAGGCTCTAATTCCAATGATATCACAATATTGAGATATTACTTGAGCAGCTTCTTTAACGTGTTCAGCTGAGTTTTTCGACATAATTGTCTTTTCTTCAAATTCAATCTCCCATCCTTCATTGTTAAAATTCATAACTATCGTTTCCAAACCAAGCATTTTAGCTGCTTTTAGCGTACTCAGCCTAGTTCTAAGACTGGAATTAAAAAAAATTAGACCTAGCGTCTTATTAATGCCTATTTTTTTGAAGGAATAAGGATTGTTTTTAATTTCTATAGATTCTTTAATAAGACCCTGATAATCCTTGACGTTATTAATATTTATAAAATTTTTCATTCTAATTCAATTGTTAGAGCATTATACAACATGTCAATATGGTGTTCAGTTATATTTAAAGGAGGTAAAATTCTTAGTAATTTTTTATTAGCACTACCTCCTGTAAAAATATTGTGTTTAAAGATTAGATTTTTTCTAAGATCTTTCGCATCGAAATCAAATTCTAGTCCTAACATTAAACCTCGACCTTTTATTTTTTTTATCGACTTTATTTTAGATAATTTATTTTTAAAATATTCCCCTAGATTTTTACTGTTTTTTAGTAGATTTTCTTGCTTAATGGTATCAAGAACTGATAAAACTGCTGAACACGCTAAATGATTTCCACCGAATGTAGTTCCAAGCATTCCGAATTTTGCTTTTATTTTTTTATTAATTAATACTCCGCCAACAGGAAATCCATTTCCCATACCTTTGGCCATCGGAATAATATCTGGTTTTATATCGTGTTTTTGAAACGCAAAAAAATCTCCTGTTCTTCCAAAACCAGATTGAACTTCATCAGCAATTAAACAAATATCATACTTGTCACAAGTTTCTCTTAAAAACTTTACAAACTCAGTATCTGGCTCGTCCAGTCCTCCAACCCCTTGAATTGATTCAAAAATTATAGCACTAACATCACTTTTGGATACTTCTTTTATTAATGACTCTTTATCATTAAACTTTAAAAAAGTAACATCAATTTTAGTATTTAATTTTGTTTTTATGTTTTGATTATCTGTTGCGCTCAAAGCAGCATTACTTCTTCCATGAAAAGAATTTTTAAATGCAATTATTCTTGATTTGTTGTTATGAAATGAAGCGATTTGAAGAGCATTTTCATTTGCTTCCGCACCAGAGCTGCACATGAATAATTCATAATCTTCGCAATTTGATTGATTAATAAGTTTTTTGGCAACTTGCTCTTGCAGATCATTAATAATATAATTTGAATAGAAGCCAATTTTATTTAACTGATTAGATAAGCTACTCACATAATTTGGATGACTGTGTCCAATTGAAATTACAGCATGTCCGCCATATAAGTCCAAAAATTTATTTCCTTTTTTATCAAACACATAACATCCTTTAGCGTGCGAGGGTGTCATTTCATATAATGGATAGACTTTAAATAAACTCATTTTTATTGATTTGATATGTTATTAATTTTTTGATAAGAAGCTTCTAATCCACTTATTAGTGCCGAGCTAAGTCCTTGATTCTCCATTTCGATAAGTCCTTTAATAGTACATCCACTCGGTGTCGTGACCTTATCAATCTCTTCTTCAGGATGTGATTTATTTGTTTTTAACAAACTAATGGCCCCCTGCGCTGTATTGAGAGACATCTCTAAGGCTTGATTTGATTCAAAACCAAGTTGTACTCCTCCTTGCGCAGTTGCTCTAATTAATCTCATCCAAAAAGCAATTCCACTAGCACATAAAACAGTAGCAGATTGCATGTCTTTTTCCTCAATTAAAAAGCTTTCTCCTAAATTGTTAAAAATTGCCTCAGCTACTTTTAATTGTTTTATTCCAATCTCATTACTACAAAGACATGTTACAGACTTTCCTACAGAAATGGCAGTGTTGGGCATACTTCTTACAATACTCATTTCAGATCCAATTACACTTTCAATAGAATTAATTGAAAGACCGGTTATTGTAGAGATAATAGTATGTCTTTTGGTTATTGAACTTTTGATTTCA
>JAQWJH010000054.1 GCA_029248455.1 Flavobacteriaceae bacterium | reverse complement strand
GTATGAAGTAACAGCTAAAACAACCGACGGGACCAATTGTACTAAAAGTTTAAAGTTCACTATCAACGAGTCTAAAATAGCCACTGTACTTAGAAAAGATATTGTAGTAGAAGATCTAACAAAAGACAACAATAACACCATCACTATTTTAACAGAAACATTAGGTATAGGAGATTATGAATATGCTATTGATGATAGCACTGGTCCTTACCAAGACGAACCGCTATTTGAGAAAGTAAGACCTGGAATACACACAATCTATGTAAGAGATAAAAACGATTGTGGCATAGCAAAAATAGAGGTGTCAGTGATTGGGTTTAAAAAGTTCTTTACACCAAATGGTGATGGGTACCATGACAAGTGGAAAATACTAGGAATAAGAGCTGACTTTCAAGCGAAAACAAAAGTTTACATTTTTGATAGGTACGGAAAATTAATAAAAGAGCTCGATCCGCTAACCGATGGATGGGATGGAAACTTTAACGGACGACCAATGCCTTCATCAGATTACTGGTTCAGAATTAATCTAGAAGACGGTAGAGAATTTAAATCACACTTTAGCCTGATTAGAGCGTGGTAGATGGGTTAAAATTTTTTATCCATGAGTCAATTTTTTCCTCAAGTAATTGTAACGGAATACATCCAGACTCCAAAACTTTTTCATGAAATATTTTAATATCAAATTTTTCTTTTAGTTTACTTTCAGCATTATTTCTTAATTCTCTAATTTTTAGTTGTCCTATTTTATATGAAAGTGCCTGACCAGGATTAGCCATATAACGTTCAATTTCAGAAATGATTCCTGCTTCTGATTCTGCTTCATTTTCTAAAGAATATTGAATTGCTTTTTCTCTTGACCAACCCTTGGTATGTATTCCAGTATCTACAACTAATCTAATTGCTCGGTGCATTTCAGCACTTAACATACCAAAATACTGATAGGGATCCTCATACAAGCCCAACTCTGATCCCAATGATTCTGAATACAACGCCCAGCCTTCACCATAAGAACTATACCATAAACTTTTTCTAAACGATGGCAGGGATAAGTTCTCCTGTTGAAGAGATATTTGAAAATGATGTCCAGGAATTGCTTCATGTAAAAATAGGTCTTCGTCAGAGAAAAAATTATATTTAGTAACATCAGGTATGGGTACATAAAATATTCCCGGCCTTGTTCCATCTAAAGATCCAGGGTTGTACTCAGCACTTGCTGAGGCCTCCCTAAAAGCTTCTGTTCTTCTAACCTCAAATGGTGTTTTTGGTTGAACACCAAATAATGAATCAACCTTTGGCTTTACCTTTTCATAAATTTTATTAAAATTCTGGATAACCTCATCGGGGTTTTCAAAAGGTGTAAGAATATCTAATTCTCTTACATGATTAAAAAAAGATTTTAAATTACCTTCAAATCCAACTTTATTTTTTATAATCTTCATTTCTTTAGAAATTCTAGCTACTTCGTTCAAACCAAGATTATGTATTTCATCAGCAGTCATGTCTGTTGTTGTGTACAATCTAATCGAATAATCATAATAATCTAAACCATTATCAATAGCATCAATTCCGCTGCTATCTCTTCCCTCCAATAAATACTCGTTAGACATGAAATCATATAGTTTTTGGTAGGCAGGTATTATTTTATTTAAGATCACTATTTTATATTTTTCTTTTAAAATAGATTTTTGATCTTCGGAGAAATCTGAGGGAAATTGCCTTGCAGGGCTGTAAAATAAATTTTCTTTCAAATCAGAATTAAGTATCGTTTTTAACTGTGGAATAACTTTTTTAATTAATGATTTTGGAAGTACATATCCACTTTTAATTCCTTCTTTCATTCTATTCTCAGCAGAATTAAGCCAAATGATATAATCATCTAATCTCAACAACCAGTCATTGTAATCTTTTACTGTTTTAAAAGGCTGAGCACTTAAACCTGCTGCATATTGACCTATATTAAGTTGTAGTGTCCACATCTGATTAATGGGCATGAAATGTTCATTAAAAGATAATCTTTCAAGGTTTCTATCACATTGCCACAACAAAACTTTCTTGCTTAGTAAATCTTCATCGTTTAATTTATTGTCATTAAAATCGTTTAAAAGTTTTTTATAATTTGAATAAAAAACTTTTTCATTATTTCTAAATTCATCTGACAAATTATTTGGAAGAAAATCATTGTATCTTGTATCCCCCTGACTTGTAGCCATCATTGGGTAAAGCTTCAAGCTTTCTTGATAATAATTTTCAAATACAATATTTAATTTATCACTTATATTTTGGTTTGATTCACAACTCAAAAAAAATATTAAAACAACTGTAAGAAGAATTGGTAATTTTTTCATAATGATTTAATTATTTTGAGGAATATACCATATATTTTCAGATTTACTAATTCCTCCATTTAGTTCAGACTGAACAATTTTATCAACTATAAAAACTCCTTGAAGAGCCATGTTTTCAAAGGTATCTATTCCGTTATTTAGAAAATTTCGTCTTGTTCTATGTATATTATACTTATTTGAAAAGTTTCTTTTGAAAATTTTTTCTAAATTTTCCTTACCGATCATAAAACCGAGTAATCCTCCCCATGTTGCAGCAGGATTATCAGAGTCCCAACCAGAAAGAGTAGCTATCTTAACTGTTTCTTTAAAATTTCCCTCACCATAAAAAAGACTAATCAAACTTGATGCAAAATTAATCCCTGCAGCAAAACAACCATTACAATGTAAATTTTTTGATGTCATATTATAACCATCTTTTTGTTGTACTTGATAGCGATAATAGACAGAATCTCTTGCCTGTTCCCATGTAATATTTGATTCGTATTTGCTTTTAACATAATCATACATTTTTGATGAATAAGAGTTTTTAGGTAAAACTTTTCTAGACTCTTCTGATAGCCAAAAAATTTGATTTTTTAAGCTCATATTTGTATCAACTTTGGATGCTAGAGAGTGCATGACTACATAAAATTCTGAAATCCAGGCAGCATTATTTCTGGCAGTTGTTCTAATAGGCAAATACGACATTTTTAAAGCTATATCTTTTCTAGCTGGAGAATATAATCCAAAAATTTCAGTAGTTAACTGAGCATCAATCATTTCAAAATGCTCATTTAAATTCATATCACTTGTTTTTGGTGGAAGTATTCCTTTTTCCATTAGTTCATAAGCTCTTTGATTAGACACCCATAAATAATTTTCTTCCTTTGAACTTATATGTTTTAACCAGCCTTCTCTAATTTCGCTTGCTGTTAAAATATTGGAATTGTTTAAAGTTAAGTACTGATACATATACTCAATATCAGTGTCATCATCAGACCCCCAAATCTCGTTTGTATTTTTAAAAACAAAATCAATTGTTTTAGATGAGTCAATTTTAAATGGTTTTTTAGACCAAATATTTGGCTGATCAATTCCTCCCCAATCATCTCTAGTATAAAAACTTCCAGTTTTTATGTCTCCAATATTACCGATTTTATCCATTTCTGTGACAAGGCCAGTCCAATTAGCAATACACTGACCAAGCCAAAAACCATAAAACTTATTGTAATAGTCCGACCTTGATATTTTCAGATCAGTCTTTTTTGGGACATATTTTTTAAGTTGAAAACCATTTGAAAAAACTACATCAGAATTATTTTTATTTGACAATTCACAAGAGAAAAAAATAAATAAATAAAACAATAAAAATATTTTATTCATAATTTTAATTACTATCCTTTTATTTTATCTGTTGTTTTTTCAGGTAATACTCTAAAACCCATGTTATGTAAAGTGAATCCAAAGATATCAGCGTACTGATCAATTGTTTTGGTCACTGGTGTACCAGCGCCATGACCTGCATTAGTTTCTACTCTTATTAATATTGGATTTAATCCTGAATCTTTTTCTTGTAATTCCGCTGCAAACTTAAAAGAATGTGCAGGCACTACTCTATCATCGTGATCACCAGTTGTAATAAGTGTTGCTGGATATGAAACATTATTCTTTACATTATGTACTGGAGAATAGGCTTTTAAATAATCAAACATTTCTTTAGAATCTTCAGAAGTTCCATAATCATATGCCCAACCCGCACCTGCAGTAAATTTGTGATAACGTAACATATCTAAAACTCCAACTGCTGGCAAAGCCACTTTCATTAAATCTGGTCGCTGAGTCATGGTCGCACCTACTAATAATCCTCCATTTGAACCTCCTCTTATTGCCAAATATTCAGATGAAGTATAATTATTATCAATTAAATATTCAGCTGCAGCTATGAAATCATCGAAAACATTTTGTTTCTTTAATTGAACACCAGCATTGTGCCATTTTCTTCCATATTCTCCTCCTCCTCTAATATTTGGAACAGCATAAATACCCCCTTGTTCCATCCATACGGCATTAGCAACGCTAAAACCTGGTGTTCTACTTATATTGAAACCACCATATCCATACAAAATTGTTGGGTTTTTACTATTTAGTTCTGTACCTTTTTTATATGTTATAATCATAGGAACTTTAGTTCCATCTTTTGAGTTGTAAAAAATTTGTTTTGACTCGTAATTATATGAATCAAAATCAATCATTGGTTTCCAATATTCGTCGTATTTTCCTGAACTTAAATCTAACTTATAACTAGTGTTTGGTGTATAATAGTTTGAAAAATTAAAATATAAACTATTTTGATCTTTTTTACCATTAAAACCACTTGCCCTTCCAATCCCTGGTAGCTTAATTTCTCTAACTAATTTTCCGGAATAATCATATTGGTACACTTTTGATATGGCATCGATCATATAAGATGTAAATAAATAATCACCACATTTAGAGGCACTTAATACAAACTTACTCTCTGGTATAAAGTCTTTCCAGTTTTCTTGTGATGGATTTTTAATATCGACAGTGACAATTTTTTTATTGGGAGCAGTATAATCGGTTACTAGAAATAATTTAGATCCAATATTATCCATCAAATAAGTATTTGAATCATAGTTTCCAACAATTGTTTTTAGTTTTGAATTTGTTATTAAATCTTTTATCAGAAGTTTGTTTCCAGTTGTTTTTTTTGCAGCATCAATTACTAAAAATCTATTATCACTTGTAACATATCCCCTAACGTATCTGTTCTTTTCATTTTCATTACCACCATAAATCAGTTTGTCCTCTAACTGAGAGGTTCCCAGTTCATGATAATATAATTTATGCTGATCTGTTTTTTCAGAAAGTTCACTTCCATCAGGCTTATCATATGATGAATAATAAAAACCATTATTAGCTTTCCAGCTAACTCCTGAAAATTTAACATCCACTAACGTATCCTCAATTATTAGATTACTTTCAACATTTTTGACAATAATTTTACGCCAATCACTTCCACCCTCTGAGATACTGTAAGCGACTAGACTTCCATCTTTCGAAAATGAAACCCCTGCTAAAGAAGTTGTACCGTCCTTAGAAAATAAATTTGGATCTAAAAAAACTTCTTCTTCCTCTTTTAATTTTGATCTGTATAAAACAGATTGATTTTGCAATCCTGTGTTTTTATAAAAATAAGTGTAGTTGCCTTCTTTAAAAGGAGACGATATTTTTTCATAATCCCACAAATCAGTCAATCTATTTTTGAGTTGTTCTCTTAAAGAAATCTCATTTAAATAATCAAAAGTTGTTTCATTTTGTTTTGTTACCCAATTTTCAGTTTCCTTAGACATATCATCCTCTAACCAGCGATAATTATCTATAACCTCAGTGCCAAAATAAGAATCAACTACAGGATTTTTTTTCGTGTTTTGATAATCAATTGATTTATTAGATTCACAAGAAATCATAAAGAACCAGAAAAACACCAGTACTGATAAACTCTTAGAGAAAAAATTTTTCATAATTAAATTTTAATCAACTGAAAATAATGTATTTAAGTCAATAATAAAACATTTCATTAGATAATATTTTATGATTTTTGAAATTAAATTTATATTTAAACATATTTATTTTCAATTAAAATCCCTTCAATGATTACAAAATTTAATTTAAGAATTAGTTTGTTGTTTTTAATATTAGTTCATTCAAATAAAATATGTTCACAAAAAATATTATTTGATTTTTCATTATCTAAGACTATCGAAGAAACCTCAGGTCTTGAAATAGTTGATGACCTATTTATCACTCATAACGATTCTGGTGGAGAGGCTAGTTTGTATTACTTATCTAAAAAAGGGGAAATTAAATACAAAAGAAAAATTAGTTCTGCAAAAAATAAAGATTGGGAAGATATTACTAGAGATGATAAATATATTTACATAGCAGACATGGGTAATAACTTCAACAACAGAAAAGATCTCAAAATTTATAAAATTCCAATCGATAAAGACAATAAAGAAAAAAATCAAACTATTTATTTTAGTTATCCGGAGCAAGATTCTTTTAAAATTAATAGAAACACTACATATGATGCGGAGGGGTTGATATCTGTTGGAAAAAATCTAGTTGTATTCACAAAAAACAGAGACAAAAAAATTACAGAATTATATTTAATTCCAAAAAAACCAGGAAGATATGATGCAAAAAAAATAGGAAAATTGGATGTAAATTCAATAGTAACTGGAGCTGATTATAATGAGAATTATAAAATGTTGGCACTAACATCTACCAAAAAATTTAATAAATACTATTTGATTACAATTAATGATTTTAATTTGAAAAAAATCGATGAAAGTATTATAAATACTTATGAAATTCCCATTGGCAAAACCCAAGTTGAAGCAATTAAAATAATTGATAATAATAATTTTTGGATTACTTCTGAGGATGAAAAAAATTCAAAATCAGCACGGCTATTGAAATTAAAATTATAAAATAAGCCTATTAATTTCTTTACAGTTTGAAGATATC
>JAQWJH010000014.1 GCA_029248455.1 Flavobacteriaceae bacterium | reverse complement strand
GTTCGAATACCTGTTTTAGAGTATTACATGGATAATGAGAAATTATTTTTTAAATGGAATAATGTAATAGATGGTTTCAATATGCCTTTAAAAATAATTTTAAAATCCGGTAACAAAATATTATATCCAACTAAACAATGGAAATCTATTGAAATAAAAGATTCTTTTAAAATTGATAATAATTACTACGTGGATTCAAAAAATGTAATTAAATAAAATGAAAAAATATTTAAATATTTTTTTGTTCTTGTTTACCACACTCTCTTGTGATACTCATACTAAATCATTCATGTCAGAGAAAGATTATAAAAATGCATCTCTTCACATGGGTAAACATTTTCTCAAATACCTCGATAACATTTTAATTTCTCAAGAATGGGATGATGAATTTTTACATTATAAATTGAAGAAAAAAAATGGATCAGAAAGCTTTACGATTAATTTAAATTCATTAGAAAAAACCATTTATTCAGAAAATAAAACGTTAGCATTAAAAAGAAGTAAATTTTCAAAAAAAAATAGTTATGAAATATTATCGCCCAACAGAGAGTTTGCTGCTTATATAGATAATTTTAATTTATGGGTTAGAAACACCAAAACAGATAAGAGATTTCAGCTAACTTTTGATGGTTATATTGATTATGGCTATTCTACTAACAATGCTGGATGGAAAAAATCAAAGTCGCCTGTTTTAAAATGGAGTCCAGATTCAAAAAAAATAGCAACTTTTAGACAAGATGCTAGGGAAGTGGGTGAGATGTATTTAACATCAACCAATGTAGGTCACCCTAAACTTGAGGCTTGGAAGTATGCTCTTCCAGGTGATGATAAAATATTTGAAATTGAAAGACTTATTATTGATGTTAAGTCGAGGAAAATTATAAAACTCAATATAAACAATGATTTTCAGCGATCAACAACAACTGATCATATTGCAGGAAGAGATGGTGAATTTCTTGACACTCAATGGAGTGATGATTCCTCAAAGTTAGCATTTATTTCAACCTCAAGAGATCATAAAGAAGCACATTTGCAAATTGCTGATTCAAAAACCGGAGATGTTTTTTCAGTATTTAAAGAAAATGTTAAAACTTATTATGAGTCTGGTGTAAGAGCTGAAAATTGGAAAGTCTTATTTGATTCTAATGAATTTATTTGGTATTCTGAAAAAGATAATTGGGGACATCTTTATTTGTATGACTTATCAACTAAAAAATTAAAAAACAGGATAACCTCTGGAAACTGGTTAGTTAGAAAAATTATGCACATCGATTACATTAATCGTGAAATAATTTTTACTGCTGGTGGAAGAGAGAAAGGAAATCCATATCACATCTACTTATATAAAATTAATTTTGATGGTAATAAATTAATTTGTTTGACACCTGAAAGAGGTTCCCATTCTATAAGCTCATCCCCAAATTGGAATTATTTTGTAACAACTTATTCAACCACCAATACTTCACCGATTTCAATTTTAAAAGATAGAAATGGGAAAAACCTACTACAACTAGCAAGTTCAAATACCGATGAGCTAATAAAAAATGGATGGCAAGAACCTTTAGAATTTAATGTAAAAGCCAGGGATGATAAAACAGATTTATTTGGAATTATGTATTTGCCAAGTGATTATAAAAAAAATAAAAAATATCCTATTTTAAATTACATATATCCTGGTCCTCAATCAGGAAGCGTAGGCAACTATTCATTTATTGTTTCAAGAAAAGATTTTCAGTCTTTAGCTGAGCTTGGTTTCATTGTTGTTAGTGTTGATGCCATGGGGACACCAGGAAGATCAAAATCCTTTCATGATGCTTATTACGGAAATATGGGCGACAATGGGATTCCTGATAATATTTATGCTATTCAACAACTTGCAAACAAATATTCATTTATGGATATTTCAAAAGTTGGTATTTGGGGTCATTCCGGAGGTGGTTTTGCTTCTACAGCTGCGATTCTAAAATATCCTGATTTTTATAATGTAGCTGTTTCTACTTCTGGAAATCACGATAATAGAAATTACATCGCAGATTGGGGTGAAAAATGGCATGGTTTATTAAAATCTTTGGGTTTAAGCAAAAACGACGGGAAATTAGATTTTGATATTTCTAAATCAAATTATGATATCCAGGCAAATCAACTTTTAGTTAATAATCTTAATGGCAAATTACTTTTAGCTCATGGATTATTGGATGACAACGTTCCTCCGTCAAGTACATTTTTAGTTGTTGATGCACTAATCAATGCAAATAAAGATTTTGACCTAATTTTATTTCCAAACAAAAGGCACTCTTATGGAAATTCAAATAATTACATGACAAGAAGAAAGTGGGATTATTTTGTAAAACATTTGAAAAATATTAATCCACCTAAAAATTTTTCTTTTGACTAATGTCTAACAACTCATTTTTAAACTCATTATAATTTTTTATTCGAATAGAATTTTTATTTTTTTTTATTAATTCTTTAATTAATTTAGGTTTTTTTAGTGTGATACCTAAAGATTTTTCAACATTTTCAGAAAATTTAATAGGGTGAGCTGTTTCAAAAAATATTCCTGTTGAATTTAAATTTTTATTTAGGTATTTCTTTAAACCTAAGTATCCAACTGCACCATGTGGATCCAAGATATAGTTATGTCTATTGTAAACATTTGTTATAGCTTCTAATGTTTGTGTGTCGTTGAAACTATAAGAAGAAAAGAAATTTTTAAGTTTTTTAAAATCATTATTGAAAATTTCTAAAATTCTCACAAAGTTACTTGGCTCTCCAACATCCATTGCATTGGAAATAGTTCTAATCGAGGGCTTTGGAGAATATTTTCCTGTTTTTAAATATTTAGGTACGGTATCGTTTATATTAGTACTAGCAATAAAATGATTGATAGGCAATCCTAATTTAGTTGATATTATTCCTGCACAAATATTTCCAAAATTCCCACTGGGTACACTTATTGACAAATCTTTATTATTATTTTCTTTTAAAAACTCTTTGTATGCAAAAAAATAATAAAATGACTGAGGAAGCCATCTAGCTACATTAATTGAATTAGCAGAAGTAAGGTTGAGTAGCTTAGTAAAGTCTTTGTCTAAAAAAGCTTTTTTAACCATTTTTTGGCAATCATCAAAAGTTCCATCAACTTCAAATGCTAGAATATTTTTTTTATTTGTTGTAAGCTGTTTCTCTTGTATTTCGCTTACTCGTCCACGTGGATATAATATTACAACATGGGTTCCATCAACACCTAAAAATCCATTAGCAACAGCAGCTCCTGTATCTCCAGAGGTTGCCACTAAAATTGTGGAATTATATTTGTTTTTTTGATTAAAATAATTTAGACAATTAGCCATGAATTTTGCTCCAACATCTTTGAACGCTAATGTTGGACCATGATAAAGTTCAACAACTCTGATGTTTTTTTTAATTTTGAATAATGGAAAATCAAACGTCAAAGTATTCTTAATAATTTGATCAATATTATTTTTATCTATTGAATCTCCAATAAATTGATTAATAACTTCAAATGCAATTTGATGATTAGATTTTTCTGTAATTTTTTGGTAAAAATTGTTACCCAAAGGTTTAATATTCTCTGGAAAATAAAGACCACCGTCATCAGCAAGACCTTTTTTTACCGCAGTTTCAAAATTTACTTTTTTAGAAATTTTGTTTAAGCTTTTATATAGCATAAATTATTTAGATTCAATTATTTGAATTCCCTTATTGTTTAAGTAGGAGGTGTGAATATCAAAATTAACATTCAATTTTTTATAAATTATTTCAAAAGACTTTCCAATTATTTTGGCTTGTGAAATTCCTTTTGATAGTGCAAAAACAGATGGGCCAGATCCAGAAATCCCGAAACCAAGAGCATTATTTTTAAAACTACTTTGCTTTAATTTTTCAAAATTTGGAATTAATATTGATCTAAGTGGCTCAATAACAAAATCTTTCATAGACCTACTTAATAAATTATAATCTTCAGTATATAGAGCACTTACAAACGCACCAAGATTAGCAGATTGTTTTACCATATTTTTTAGAGAAACATTTTTTTTTACTAAAGCACGAGAGTCAGATGTTTTAACTTCTATTTGAGGATGTAGAATGGTGAATGCTAAATTTATAGGGCTGTTTAATTTAATGATGTCATTTTTTTCTCTAACAAAAGTAAATCCCCCAAGCAAAACTGCTGCTACATTATCAGCAATAGGACTTCCGCATGCAGCCTTTTCTCCAAGTATTGCATATTTTATTAATTCCTTTTTGGAAAATGGTTTTCCTAATAATTCGTTGATTGCATAAACACTACCTGCTGCACTAGCGGCACTACTTCCAATACCACTTCCTGGTTTTATTCCCTTTTTAATTTCAATTTCGAAGCCGTTTTTGTAATTAAGATCTTTTAACAAGGCGCAAGCTGATACACCTGCTACATTTTTATTTATGTCCTTTGTTAATTTTTGGCCTGAAATTTTAGTGATTCTTATGCCTTTTTTATTTGTTTTTCTAACAATTATTTCATCACCAATCCCACCTAAACATGCTCCTAAAATATCATATCCACATGAGAGGTTTGCAACGCTTGCTGGTGAAAATATTTTAATTTCATTCATTTTATCTTTTTCCAATTTTAATAATATCACCAAAAATTCCAGCAGCTGTTACGTCAGCTCCAGCTCCAGCTCCTTTAACAATTAATGGTTGGGTATGGTATCTATCTGTAAAAAATAATACAATATTATCACTCCCCTCCAAATTATAAAAATCATGTTCTTTTTTAATTAATTTTAAACCAACGCTAGCTTTATTTTTATTGAGCTCAGCTACGTATTTGATTTTTGATTGTTTCTCGTTTGCTTTATATAATATATCATCAAAATGCTTTGAGTTTTTTGAAAGGGATTCTAGAAAATCATTATTATTTTTTGTGTTCAAACAATTTTTAGGAAGAAATGAATTGTTTAAAATATCAGATAATTCTAATTTCTTTCCAGAAACTCTAGCCAAAATTAAAATTTTTCTAGCCACATCTATTCCACTTAAATCAATCTTGGGATCAGGTTCAGTGTAACCTTCATCCATTGCGCTTCTAACTACATTAGAAAAGGAATTTTTATGCTTGAAATTATTAAAGATATAATTTAAACTTCCCGATAATACTGCTTGGATTGATTTAATCCTATCTCCTGATGCAATAAGGTTATTTAAAGTATCAATTACTGGAAGTCCAGCACCAACATTGGTTTCAAATAAAAATGATGAACTATATTGCTGTGCTAAATCTATTAAGTGTTTATAATTAGAAAAATCATCAGAGCAGGCAATTTTATTGCAGGTAACTACACTTATACTACTTTTTAAATAATCTTTATAATTTTTAGATATTACTTCACTCGCTGTGTTGTCAATAAAAATGCTATTTCTCAGGTTTAGTTTTTTACATTTTTTAAAAAACTCTATTTCATTTGCTTTTTTTCCTTTTATTAACTCATTTGACCAATTATCAATGTTTAATCCGGATTTTTTAAAAATCATCTTTCTAGAATTAGAAATTCCAACAATTTTGATTTGAATCTGTAAATTTTTTTTAAGGTAATTTTCTTGTTTTGAAATTTGTTCTAATAATTTTCTTCCAACATTACCAACTCCAGTGACAAATAAGTTTAATTGTTTGATGTTTTTTTCAAAAAATTTTTCGTGTAAAGTGTTTAGAGCTTTCTTAACATCTTTTTGACTAATTACAGCAGTTATATTTCTTTCAGAAGCCCCTTGAGAAATTGCTTTTACGTTTATATTATTAAACCCAAATACACTAAACATTTTTCCGCTGATACCCTGATGATTTTTCATTTTATCACCAACCAAAGCTATTATTGCAAGGTTTCTTTCCGTTTTTAAGGGTTTAATAATATTGTTAATTATTTCAAAATTAAATTCCTCTTCAATTATTTTTTCAGCTCTATTGCATTCATCTTCCTTTATCCCAACACATATTGAGTGCTCCGATGATGCCTGAGTTATCATTATTATATTAATGTTGTTTAAGGATAAAACATCAAATAATTTTTTAGAAAATCCTGGTGAACCTATCATTCCACTGCCCTCAAGAGTTAAAAGAGAAATTTCTTGAATATGACTAATTCCTTTAACTATATTGAATCTTGAATTATTTGTATTTGAAATTTCTGTTCCTTTATCATTAGGATTAAAAGTGTTTTTTATAGTGATTGGGATATTTCGATTCATCACGGGTTGTATAGTTGGTGGAAAAATTACTTTTGCACCAAAGTGTGATAGTTCCATAGCTTCTTGGTATGAAAGGGAATCAATGGAAATGGCTTGTTTTACAATTTTAGGATTAGCAGTGTACATTCCACTAACATCTGTCCAAATATCTAATTTTTTTGCGTCGCAAATAGAGGCAATTATGGAGGCAGAGTAATCAGAACCACCTCTTCCAAGGGTAACATCATTTCCAAAATTATCTCTTGCAATAAATCCTGGCATTATTACTATTCTTTGTTCTACTTTTTTATAAAACAGATCCCATTTTTTTTTTGTCAAATGAAAGTCAACCTGGTTATTATTAACTTTAACAAGCTTGGTAGTTATTATTTCTCTAGAGTCTTTAACTAAAAAATCTAATCCTCTTGATTCACCTAATTTTCCTATGATGTGGTGAGACATTAATTCGCCAAAACCTGCTATTGTTGCAGAGGATTTATTACTAAATTCTTTCAAATTATAAACACCCTCCAAAATACTTTCTAGATGATTTAAATTTTGTTGAACAAAACTTAATATTGGACTTTGATTATTTATATCAAATAATGATTTGCAAATGTGAAGGTGCTTTTCTTTAACTTCTTCAAGTTTATTTAAATATTCTTTATTTTGTAAACTAGCTAATTTTCCACATTCCAATAAAAGATTAGTAATTCCTCCAAAAGCCGAAAAAAATACAATGACATTACCCTTATAGTTATTAATTATTCTTAACGACTTTTCAATATTTTTAGAACTTGATATAGATGAACCACCAAATTTTATTACTATCATTACAATAAGTTTAACTTTCTTTCAAACCTAAAAAAAATAACACTCTTATTTGAGGCAGTATGGTTTTTTTTTATGTAAAATAGGAATTTGATAATATTAAATTAAATAAAGGATATAAAGCTGACAATTAGATAATAAAAAAACTTTATTTTAATTAATTTGGCAAAAATTAAATGTTTATTTAGCGGGATTAGTTGGCAGTTTTTTTAAAATTACTTCTTATTTGTTGTTAAGTTTTTAGACTTACCATCCCAATCAATCTTTATTTCATCGCCAATTTTTAATTTTTCTTTAACTATTTCTTCAGCTAAAAGATCTTCAACGTATTTTTGGATTGCTCTTTTAAGCGGTCTAGCACCGTACTTCTTATCATATCCCTTGTCACACAAGAAACTCAGTGCTTTTGCAGTAATTTTAACATTATATCCAAGTTCTCTTGTTCTATCAACAAGAGTTTTAAGTTCTAATTCAATAATTTTCTTTAAATCTTTTTTTTCTAGGCTATTAAAAATAACAATTTCATCAACTCTATTTAAAAATTCAGGTGAGAAGGCTTTTTTTAATGATTTTTCAATTGTACTTCTAATATTTTTTGATTCTTGTGCCAATAATGAATCAGTTCCAAACCCTACACCATTACCAAAATCCTTTACTTCTCTTGCACCTAAATTCGAGGTCATAATAATTACAGTATTTTTAAAATCAACTTTTCTACCCAAACTGTCTGTTAGTGTACCTTCATCTAAAACTTGAAGCAACATATTAAACACATCAGGATGAGCTTTTTCTACTTCATCAAGTAAAATCACACTATACGGTTTTCTTCTAACTTTTTCTGTTAATTGACCTCCTTCTTCATATCCAATATATCCAGGTGGTGCACCAATTAATCTCGATACTGCAAATTTTTCCATGTATTCGCTCATGTCTACCCTGATGAGTGAATCGGCTCCATTAAAAAGTTCAGCAGAAAGAATTTTAGCAAGTTGTGTTTTTCCAACACCTGTTTGTCCTAAAAATATAAAAGAACCAATGGGCTTGTTTGGATCTTTAATTCCAGCTCTATTTCTTTGTATAGCTTTCACAACTTTCATTACTGCATCTTCTTGACCAATTACCCTTCCGGAAATTTTATTATCTAAATTAGATAACTGATTTAATTCAGCTTTGGCTATTTTATTTATTGGAATACCTGTCATCATTGAAACAACTTTCGAAATATCATCTTCAGAAACTGTTTCTCTGTGCAGTTTTAAATCCTCTTGCCATTTCTCTTGAGCTAATAACAATTCTTTCTCAATTCTTTTTTCATCATCTCTTAATTTAGCAGCTTCTTCATATTTTTGTTTTTTAACAACAGTATTTTTATTTTCTCTCACCTTTTCAAGACTCTCTTCCATTTCAACAATATTTTTTGGAACATTCATATTAGTAATATGAACTCTTGAACCTGCTTCGTCCATAGCATCTATTGCTTTATCTGGAAGAAAACGGTCAGAAATATACCTATCAGTTAATTTTACACAAGCCACGATAGCTTCATCAGTAAAATTGACGTTATGGTGAGATTCGTATTTATCTTTAATGTTTTTAAGAATTTCGATTGTTTCTTCAGTGTTTGTAGGTTTGACAATAATTTTTTGAAATCTTCTCTCCAATGCCCCGTCTTTTTCAATGTATTGTCTGTATTCATCTAATGTTGTAGCCCCTATACATTGAATTTCTCCTCTTGCAAGTGCAGGTTTAAACATATTTGAGGCGTCTAGACTTCCTGTAGCTCCTCCAGCACCAACAATGGTATGAATTTCATCTATGAATAAAATTATATCATCATTTTTTTCGATTTCGTTCATAACTGCTTTCATTCTTTCTTCAAACTGCCCCCTGTATTTTGTTCCTGCTACAATACTTGCCAAATCAAGTGTTACGACTCTTTTGTTGTAAAGAATCCTAGAAACCTTTTTTTCAACAATTCTTAGTGCTAAACCCTCAGCTATTGCAGACTTTCCAACACCCGGTTCACCAATAAGCAATGGATTATTTTTTTTCCTTCTGCTTAATATCTGAGATACTCTTTCAATTTCTTTTTCTCTACCAATAACAGGATCCAACTTGCCTTTTATTGCAAAGGAAGTTAAATCTCTCCCAAAATTATCTAAAACAGGTGTTTTTGATTTAGCTTTTACTTTACTATCAGTTTTAATAGTAAACGGATTTTCTTCAATTGGACTATCCTCGTCTTTTGAATCATCAGGAAATGTTTCAGATGTTGGTAAGTTTGAGTAATTTTCATCAGATTCTGTAAGCATGTACTTGAATTGTTCTTTTATAGTTTCATAATCCAACTGAAGTTTGATTAAAAGTTTA
>JAQWJH010000052.1 GCA_029248455.1 Flavobacteriaceae bacterium | reverse complement strand
GCAATTTTAGCTACCTCAACTTTTTATAAAATAACGTTACCTTTTTCAATTTCAATGGCAATATCTGTTTATTTTTTAAATGATTATTTAATTGATTTGTATGGGATTAATGGTGCTGCTATTTCCACTTTGATTGTATTGATTTTTTTTACAGTTTTAAAAGTATTATATATCAGCTATAAACTAAAAATTCAGCCATATAATTATAATACAATTAAAATTGTAGGGGTTATTTTATCAATTTTTTACGGATTTAGTTTCTTTCAATTTGATTTACATCCATTAATTGATATTGGCATTAAAAGTATATTGATCACGATAGTTTATACTTCGCTTGTTTATTTTTTAAAACTATCAAAAACAATAAATAAAACGATTGAATCTAGATTTAAATAGTTAGCTTTTCTTCTAAATATTTTGATAACCTAGATTTCTTTTCTTTTACTAATTCTTCTGGACTTCCTTGAAAAATTAGCTGACCTCCTTTATCTCCGCCATCTAAACCTAAATCAATTATATAATCGGATGATTTAATTAAATCTATATTATGTTCAACTACTATAATTGTATGGCCATTTTCTATTAAAGAATTGAACGATTTTAATAATTTTTTAATATCATGAAAATGCAAACCTGTGGTTGGTTCATCAAAAATGAAAAGTGTTTTATTTTTATTGGTTCCTTTAAGTAAAAATGTAGCTAGTTTTATCCTTTGAGCTTCACCTCCGGAGAGAGTAGAGGAGGACTGGCCTAGTTTAACATAACCCATTCCAACATCTTTTAATGGTTGTAGTTTCTTAACAATTTTTTTTTCATCGAATTTGGAAAAAAAATCTATACTTTGATCTACAGTCATTTTAAGTATGTTATCGATATTTTTATTGTTGAACTTTACTCTCAAAACCTCTTCTTTAAAACGTTTACCTTTACAACTTTCACAAGTCAAATTTACATCAGCCATAAATTGCATCTCTATCTTAACTGTTCCTTCTCCCTTGCATGTATCGCATCTTCCACCATCAACGTTAAATGAAAAGTGTTTTGGTTTGTAGTAATTAGCCTTAGATAAACTTTGTGATGCAAAAAGATTCCTAATATCATCATAAATTTTCAAATAAGTTACTGGATTTGATCTTGAAGAAATTCCAATAGGATTTTGATCTACATATTCAATTTCATCAATTTCATTTAAATTTCCAACAATTTTATCGTGCTGTCCAGGCTTATTTTTAAAAATTCCTTTTTCCTTAAGTAGAGCTGGGTACAATATTTTTTTAACCAAAGTTGTTTTACCACTTCCCGAAACACCTGTTACAGCAGTCAGGTTATTTAATGGAAAATTAACAGTTATATTTTTTAAATTGTTTTCTCTAGCTCCTTTAAGGGTAATCTTTTTAGAGGAATAACGTCTTTTTATTGGTACTTTAATTTCTTCTGTATTATTTAAATATTTAGCAGTTAAACTATTAGATTTTAATAAATTTTTTATGGTCCCCTGTGCAATTATTTCTCCACCATTTGAGCCCGCTTCAGGTCCAATATCAATTATTTGATCGGCAGATTTCATTATATCTTCATCATGTTCAACAACAAGGACTGTATTTCCAATATTTTTTAAATCGATTAATATTTTAATTAATTTTTCAGTGTCTTTTGGGTGAAGCCCTATACTTGGTTCGTCTAAAACGTAAAGGGAATTCACTAAAGAACTTCCCAATGAATTTGCCAAATTAATTCTTTGTGATTCACCTCCAGACAACGTACTTGATCTTCGATTAATTGTTAAGTATCCAAGGCCAACATTACAAATAAAATTTAATCTACTAATAATCTCCTTTAAAATTCTTTCACTAATTGTTCTTTCATATTTACTGATTTTTAAATTATTCATAAAAACTAACAAATCTTCAATAGGCATTTCAACCAAATCTGTAATGGATTTATTATTGATTTTTACATAAGATGATTCTTTTTTTAGTCTATTACCATTACAATCTGAGCATTTAGTTTTCCCTCTGTAGCGAGATAACATTACTCTATTTTGTATCTTATAACTTTTAGATTCAAGTTTTTTAAAGAAATGATTAATTCCTTTAAAATACTTATTGCCCACCCATAAAATAGCCTTTTGATCTTCATTTAATTGAAAAAATGGCTTGTGTATTGGAAATTCAAATATTGAAGCATGCTTGATCAGATCATTTTTATACTTTTTTAGTTTTTCTCCTCTCCATGGAGCAATTGCATTTTCATAAATAGATAAGCCTGTGTTAGGAATTACTAATTCTGGATCAATCCCTATAATATCTCCATATCCTCCACACTTTGAACATGCTCCTAATGGGTTGTTAAAACTAAAGAGATATTCAGAGGGCTCAATAAACTTCATTCCATCAGTTTCAAATTTATTATTAAAGAAATATGACTTATTCGTACTGATATTTTCAACTATTAATTCACCTTTACCCTCATAAAAACCAAGATCAATTGATTCAGAAATTCTATTAATAAAATCAGTATCATCTTTGTATATTAATCTGTCAATTACAAGATTAATTTTTTTTTCGCTCAATTCCTTTAGTTCATCAATTCTTTTAAGTTCTCCATTAATTTGAACTCTAGCAAAACCTTGTTTCCTTAGTAATTCTAATAATTCTGAACTATCCTTTTTTGTATTAAATTCTTTTTTGGATAATATTAAAAACTTATCGTTTATTTTAAATTCTCTAATAGTATTTAAAACAGTCTTAATACTATCCTTTTTTACCTCATTATTTGAAACAGGGGAGTAAGTTCTACCAATTCTTGCAAACAATAATTTTAAATAATCATAAACTTCAGATGAAGTTCCGACTGTAGATCTAGGATTGGAGTTATTGACCTTTTGTTCAATTGCAATTGCAGGTGAAATACCAATTATTTTATCAACTTTTGGTTTATTTAATTTTCCTAAAAATTGACGTGCATAGGAAGATAAACTTTCAATATACCTTCTTTGGCCTTCAGCATAAAGTGTGTCAAATGCTAAACTTGATTTACCAGATCCTGAAAGACCTGTTACTACAATTAACTTATTTTTAGGTATATCAATACTGATATTTTTTAGATTATGCATTTTAGCACCTCTAATTTTAATATACCTTGGGTCTAATTCAATATTTTCCAAATTGTTTAAAAATCAATTTATAAATATAAGTTTTATATGATTTTTAATACTAGTAAATCTAAATCAATTTCATTTTTAAAATGATTTTAGTACTTTAGAGTAAATTTTAAAAAAAAGCCTATACCTGAAACCTACTTTTTAATATCGAAATCATTTTAAATTAAAATTAAGGTTATGGTAAATTTTAACGAAGACTCTGTTTTGCTTAACAGATTTAAATTAGGTAATAATAATTCTTTCAAGCTACTTTTTCTTAAACATAAATCAAGAATTTTTAATTATATAAATTATAAGGTCAATGATGTTGATATATCAAATGATATATTACAAGAGACTTTTATTAAAGTATTTAAAATTTTAGGTAAAGGAACTTATAATGAACAGGGAAAGTTTCTGCCTTGGGTTTTAAGAATTTCACACAATTTGGTAATGGATCATTTTAGAAAAGAAAAGCGTTCTAAAATAGTTTATGAAAAAGATATGTATCAATCCTTTGTCAACATTAAATCAAATGAAAATTTAGACTCAAAAAATGTAATTTCAGATAAAACTTTATCAAAAACTTTAAATGAAATGATTGATAATCTTCCAGATTCTCAGAAAGAAATTGTAAAATTAAGATTTTTTGAAAATTTAAGTTTTAAAGATATTGCCAAAAAAAATGACATTTCAATCAATACAGCTTTAGGAAGGGTAAGGTATTCACTGAATAATCTTAGAAAACAAATGGATAAATCCGAATTAAAAAATGAGTTAATGGAAATAGCTTAAGCTATTTTATTAATTATTGATTTTCTTCCAATTTTTTTTGTTATAATATCTGTATTAATATTCCAACCTCTAGCTGGAGAAAATTTTCTTCCATACCATATTATTTGTAAATGAAGTTTATTCCATAGTTTTTTTGGAAAAATTCTTTTGGCATCCTTTTCTGTAACTTTTACATTTTTTCCAGATGACATCCCCCAACGATACATTAATCTATGAATGTGTGTGTCGACAGGAAATGTTGGCACACCAAATGCTTGAGCCATAACTACACTAGCAGTTTTGTGTCCAACGCCTGGAAGTGCTTCTAAATCATCAAAATTATTAGGGACTTTACTATTATGTTTATCTATTAAAATTTGAGAAAGACCGTGAATCGCTTTAGATTTCATTGGAGATAGGCCAACTGGCCTTATAATATTTCTAATTTCATCAATAGTTAGTTTTACCATTTTGCTTGGACTATCAGCTTTTGAAAAGAGAATAGGTGTTATTTTATTAACACCTACATCAGTACTTTGAGCTGAAAGTAATACTGCAATTAAAAGTGTGTATGAATCCTTATGATCTAAAGGAATTGGTACTTTTGGGAATAACAGTTCCAAAGTCTCAATTATATATATTACTCTTTCTTTTTTATTCATACATAATTAATTAAATTTACTACAAATATATTTCAAATGAGTTTATTAAAAGTTGGCGATGAAATTCCAGATTTTTCTTGTTATGATGATAAAGAAAATCTAATTACAAATAATGATTTAAAAGGAAAAAAAACTATCATATTTTTTTATCCAAAAGCAAACACTCCAGGCTGTACAGCACAAGCTTGTAACTTGTCTGAAAACTATTCAGTATTATCTGATGCAGGATTTTCTATAATCGGAGTTAGTGCTGACAAGGTCAAGGCTCAGTCTTCTTTTTCGTCGAAATTTGGTGGATTTCCTTATCCACTTTTAGCTGATACCGAAAAAAAAATCATTAATGCTTTTGGTGTTTGGGGATTAAAGAAATTTATGGGTAAAGAATATGAGGGGGTTTTAAGAACAACTTTTATAATTGATCAAAATTTAATTATTACAAGGGTAATTGATAAAGTGAAAACTAAAAACCATACCAATCAGATTTTGGAGGGTTAGGTGCTATTTAAAACCAAATAAATTTTTACTTTTTATCAATTTAGTAACTTCCTGAGGAAGCATTTTTTCCCAACCTTTTTCACCTTTTTTAATTTTTTCCAATACTTTGATAGAATAGATATCCAAAAGGCTTTCATCATAATCAAAAATATCTAGAAGCCTGTTGTTATATTTAAAAAACTTATACAGGTTTTTCATTTTATTTGCTACATGAATATTATTACTATTTACAATGGTACCATCTTTTGCTTTTGTTGGATAAAGAAAAACTCTTAAATTTTTAACAAATAATTTTCCGAAAGCTTCCAATATACCTCCTCTTAAATTATCGTAGTATTTTTCATCAAAAATTTCTATTAGATTATTAACTCCCATAGTTAATACGACCTCTTTTTCAGTGTAGCTTGAAAAGTATTCGGCAAGTTTGTAATACTCTTTAAAATTAGTAATCATCACAGTATGGCCCAATGCGCATAACAATTTAGCTCTGTCCATAAAATCTTCTTCATTAACATCTCCGTTGTTTGATTTTAAATTGGATAATGTAATTTCAAATAAATTGATTAGTTTATTTTCTGAATAACTTTTTTCTCTTGAAATTATTTGATTTGACTTAATAAACATGTCTTCATTAACCAGAGTAACAGGCCTAAAACTTCCTCTGATAGCTAAAATATTTTTTTTATATAAAACTTTTGCAGGCAATACATTATTTCCATCAGGCCCAAACATAACAGCCTTAGTCATATCATTTTTAACAAGCTCTAAACTCATCAATCTATTATCAACTTTTTTGAATAAAGGACCAGAAAAATTGATTGTATCAATTTCTATCGCCTCAGAGTCAATGTGGTCATATAAATATTTTAATAATTTTCTTGGTTGATCATATTTATAATAGGCACCATAAATTAAATTCAAGCCCATTAAACCTAAAGCCTCCTGTTGAGCTTTTGCTTCAAATAAATGAAATCTTACATGGATATGAATCTCACTAAAATCATCTTTTGAATTTGTTTGAAATTTAATACCCATCCAACCATGACCCTTATATTTTTTTGCAAAATCAATGGTCGCTACGGTATTTGCATAGGTAAAGAACATTTTATTGGGGTGATTTTTTCTGTCCATTCTCGATTCAAGAAGGTCAATCTCATGGTCTAACATTTTTTTTAATCGGGACTCAGAAACATACCCACTGTCAGTTTCATGTCCATAAATGGCATCACTAAAAGCTTTGTCATAGGCGCTCATTGTTTTGGCAATAGTTCCAGATGCGCCACCAGATCTAAAAAAATGTCTAGCAACCTCTTGACCGGCACCAATTTCAGCAAAAGTTCCGTAAATATGTTCATTGAGATTTATTCTCAGAGCTTTAGCTTTGATTGAGGGAATATTTTCGAAAGGTTGGTCTCCTTCTAGAGAAATAGACATTTTGAATGTATTGTATTGCAAAGTTATAAGTTTTTATCTAGTAAATGATATATTTATAATAAAATAACTAGTTGAAAATAATTTTTTTAGGTACTGGTACTTCCACAGGAATTCCTTTAATAGGAAGCAGCCATCCTGTGTGTAAAAGTGTAAATAAAAAAGATAAACGTTTGAGATCTTCAATTTTATTTACATGGAAAAATTACATGTATGTTATTGATACTGGGCCAGATTTCAGACAACAAATGTTAAGATATGGATGTGAAAGAATTGATGGAATACTATACACACATGAACATTCGGATCATACATCTGGGATTGATGATTTAAGAGCTTTTTGTTTTAAACAAGGAGAAATACCTATATATGCACACAAAAGAGTCTTAAATAATTTAAATTTTAGGTACGAATATATTTTTAAAAAAGAAAAAAAATATCCCAGCGCTCCTATTTTAAAACAAATAGAAATTCAAGAAAATAAAGATTTTTTCATCTCTGACTTAATGGTTACTCCAATTAATTATCTTCATGCTTCTTTGCAAGTTTTTGGATTTAGATTTAATGATTTTGCTTATTTAACTGATTTGAAAACAATTAACAGTAATGAGCTTTTAAAATTAAAGAACCTAGAGGTTTTAGTTTTAAATTGCATTAGGGTAGAGGAGCATTATTCTCATTTAAATTTAAAAGAAGCTCTTGTGTTGATCGATCTTATAAAACCTAAAAAAACTTATTTAACTCACATAAGTCATCTTTTAGGATTTCATGATAAGGTAGAGAAGCAGTTACCTAAAAATGTTTTTTTATCGTATGATGGATTAGAAATTGATTTACCTTAATTTTTTTTCAAACCAAGATAACATTGACTTAAAGTTTTCTGGACACACACCGTGTCCCACAGGAAAACTTTCAAAAGTATATGTTATTTTATTTTCGTCTAGAATTTTTAAAGATTCTTTAGCCTCATTAAAAGGCAGAACAACATCTTGAGTTCCATGTGAAATATAAAAATTTATCTTATTTAAATAATCTAACGATGGCTTTAAAATATTTGGATCAATACCCCCGCTTAGGGAAATTATATTTTTCACTTTTTTTGGATAAGTAATTGCAATGGCATTGATAAGTATCGCTCCCTGACTAAAACCCATTAAAGAAATATTTTTGTTATCAATATTATATGTTTCAACACATAGATCAATACATTCAATTATTTTATCTCTTGATTTAATAGCTTGTGATTGATTGTAAGTTTTATTTCCAAAAGAGTCAAATGAAATGTCATACCAAGCATATCCCATACCTAAGACACTAATTGGACCTCTAATTGAAATAATTGTCAATTCACTTGGAAGTGCTCTAGCAAATGAAAACAAATCTTCTTCATTACTACCATATCCGTGAACCATTACAAGTAGGGGAGATGGTTTGTCTTTAAAACTGGATTCTTTTACTAGATGAAAAAATGGGAGTTTACTCATTAATTAGAAACTTATCATTGACTATAATACCAATTGGAACCCCTTTCATTTTTCTACCAATAAAAGCACTATTCTTAGATTTAGAAAAAATATCTGATTTCGAAAAGGTAAATTCATTATCAATCTTAAATAGAGAAAAATTAGCAGTCGAACCTTCTTCAATTTTATAGTCTAAAATATTAAATATAGTTTTTCCAGAAGTCAAAATTTTAATTGTTGTATTTATATCAAATACTGAAAGTAATGCTCCAAAAAAAGATTCTAGCCCTATTGTTCCAAAGTCTGCACTGTCAATATCCATTTTTTTATGATCGACATCTACAGGTGAGTGATCACTGGTAACTAAATCTATAGTTCCATCTTCGACTCCTTTAATTAGTGCTTTTCTGTCTAGTTCTGTCCTTAGCGGAGGTAAAACTTTAAATCTTGTATCAAAATCTTTTAATTTCTCATCATTAAAAATTAAATTATGAATAGCAACACTACATGTTATATTTAATCCTTTATTTTTGGCTTGTCTTATAAGATCTACTGAACTTTTACAAGAAATAGTAGGAATGTGTAGTCTTCCACCTGTATATTCAAGAATTTTTAAATCCCTATTAATTTGTATTTCTTCACAAATAGCAGGTATTCCTTTGATTCCATAAGATGTACTTGTTAAACCTTCATTGATAACACCATTTTTTGAGATTGACTTTTCCATAGGAAAAGAAAAGATGAGACTATCAAATGTTTGAGTGTATAGCAAAGCGGTTTTTAAAAGATTTGAATTTTCAATAGATTTTTTATAATCGTAAAATCCAATAGCACCACTTTCTTTCATGTCTCTTAACTCAGCAAGTTCAAGGGAATTACTTCCCTTTGATAAAGCTCCTAGAGGATGAATATTTGAAACAATATTTTTAGATTTTAATTTAATAAATGAAATATCTGCCTGAGTATCTACAATAGGATTAGTGTTAGGATTTAAAATAATATCTGTAAAGCCACTTTTCCCTGCAACATATCCTCCATTAACAATTGTTTCTCTTTCTTCGAAGCCCGGTTCTCCAAAACTCACACTACTATCTAACCAACCTTTTGAGACATGAAGACCTTCAATACTAATTTCCTTTGAACCTTTAGATGAAATTGATTTGGCAATTTTTTTAATTTTACCATTGGAAATTAAAATATCTTGCTTGCTACCGTGGTAATTACTCTCGGCATCTATAACTTTTGCAGATTTAAGAACAATTGACATGCAATCAAGCTATATTAAAAGCATTAAAATTAATGCAAAGCAAATATATGAATTGATTTTAATTTAGAGGGAATAAAGTTGTTAAAAACCCTCAAAAACACCTAATCCAAAAAGTGCAAAATCATATTTAACAGGATCTTTAATATCTAAAGATCTTAATTTGATGTCCAGTTCTAAAACTGCCTTATGATCATTTTGAGTTCTGTTAAGAAGCCCAAGTTTTCTGGCCACATTTCCGCTATGAATATCCAAAGGACATGATAATATTGAAGGTGAAATTTGTTTCCAAATCCCAAAATCAACACCATTTTTGTCACTACGTACCATCCACCTTAAAAACATATTGATTCTCTTACAAGCTGATCCTTTAAAGGGATCACTTATATGCTTTGTTGTTCTTTTAGGAAAATTTTTTTTAAAAAAAATATTTTTAAAATTATGAATTGACAAGTGCATGTTTTTTTCATTTTTATTAGGGATAAAAAGATTTTCTAATCCTCCATGGCTTAAATATATTCTTTTCAATGTTTTTACAAAATACCTAAAGTCAATGGGATTAAATGTTCTGTGTATGATATGTAATTTTTCAATTTCTTTTTCACTTGAATTTAAAATAAAATCATGGGGAGAATTATCAAGTATTTCCATCATTTTATAGCTATTTCTAATAATTGTCTTCCTTTGTCCCCAAGCTATTATTGAAGTTAAAAACGATGCAATTTCTATATCTTCTTTTTTTGTGAAAACATGAGGAACTTGGATGGGATCCGATTCAATGAACGATTTTTGATTGTATTGAAATGATTTCTCATTCAAAAAATCTTTTAATTCAGAACTAGTTAAACCATTTACCATCAACTAAGTTAAGTTTTCTATCAGCCATATCAGCCAATTCTTTATTGTGCGTAACAATTACTATTGTGATATTTAGTTTTTTTCTTAACTCAAAAAAAAGATCATGAAGATTTTCAGCTGATTTAGAATCGAGATTGCCGCTTGGTTCATCGGCAAATATAATTTTTGGTTCATTTATTAGAGCCCTGGCAACAGCTACTCTTTGTTGTTCACCACCTGAAAGTTCAGATGGCTTTTGATCTTTTATTTTTGAAAGGTTAAGTAATTTTAAAAGTTCCTCGGCTCTTGTTTCAATTTCATTGATTTTATCGCCTCTAATCATCCCGGGGATGCATATATTTTCAAGTGCGGTAAACTCAGGAAGAAGTTCATGAAATTGAAAAATAAATCCAATTTGAGTATTTCTAAAATTAGAAATTTCTTTTTCATTTAAGTCCTGTACTTTAATTTTGTTTAAGATTAACTCAAAACTTTCATTATCATCTGCACTGTCTAGGGTGCTTAAAATGTGTAACAGAGTTGTCTTACCAGCTCCTGAGGGACCTACAATTGAAATAACTTCACCTTCACCAATTTCAACACTTACATTGTCTAATACCTTTTTATTATCAAATGTTTTAGAAATACTTTTTGCAGAAATCATTATTTTAAATATTAGCTTTTATTTTTTTTTAACAAGTTATAATCTAAGAAATAATTTATCCGCAATGAAATTTGATGATTCATTGGATTTTCAAATAAATTTTTAGTGCTGGTGTAATAGTTGATTCCCGACATATTATCTTCATTGAATATATTATTTCTATAAAGTAAGGTCGCTTTACTTCCAGGTGCAAACTCCCAATTAAATCCCAAATCAAAGTTCCATAAATTAAAATTTGTATTAGGATCATAATCAACGGTTGTTTTATTTGAAAGCTCTCTATTTCCACTAGAATCTAGTAAATAAAATAAACTACTATAATTGGCAGAACTCCAAAATTGTCTTAGTTTCAAGTTAATTGATTTGTAAGAGTCAAAGTTGTAGTTCAAAGCAATATTATTTTCAAGAGCTTTTACATCTCTAACTCCAAAATAGACTTCATTCTTCTCTTTAAAAATTTGACCAACATCATCATGTTGTATTTTATTTTGCAAGCTGTATTCGAAATTTAATTTATTGTTTGCTCTAATTTCTATTCCAAAACCAAAGTCAAAACCTCTTTTGTTTTCGTTAAAATCTTCATTTATAGAGTACTTGTGTCCTAAATCAAAAGAATATTGAATTTTCTTTCTATCATCTGAATCGAATTCAAATTGAAATTCGACTTCGGCTGGATCAATTATATAGGTATCTTTTTTCCTAGGTTCATCATAGTTTTTATAAGCTGAGGTATAATCTAAATCAATTCCAAATTTGTCTAATTTTAGAGTGGTCAAATTAATTCCTGCTCTTCCTCCTCTAGATTTTAGAATTTTGGGTAAGAACCGACTTCTTTCGCTGATAAAAAAGTATCCTGTAATCTTTTTATAATTTTTGTAAGGCTTAAAGGTCATGTACCTCATTCTTGCAGAAAATCTTTGATCATTTTTATTTCTGTAAAAACCAAGATCGTTTTGTGTGTAGTTTGCATCCACACCATTCCAACTAAGAGCGTATCTATAATTTCCTGTTAATTCCTCAATATTAATAGATCCTCTAAACCCTTTTGTACTAGAAAAAGTAGGCGAATCACTTCTGTAAACAATACTTTTAAGATTAAATTTTTTTTTGTTGTCAAACAGATCCATTACAAATGCACTGTTATTGGCGTTTTCAAAATCTTTTGTCGCTCTCATTACACTAGTATTTAAAAATGAAATGGAAGAATATTCATTGGCGACCTGTTGGGTTAAAGATAAAATATTAAAATTGGTAAGTGGAGCAATTTTTTGACTTCTAATTTCATTTGTATTGGTATTTCTTATTCTTGCATAAGCATTGTTAGTAATTGAATTTATAATTCCAATACTAAGTCCAGAATCAGTCGTTCCAGTAATTTTTATAGAATTTAATAGGTCAGGTTTTCCATCGTAGTTTAAAATTTCTTCATCATTTTGTAAATAATCGTCTTCATCAAAACTAATTTCATCACCTATTCTTCTACTGTAGAAAAAATTTCCAGCTCTAAATGATTGACCATCAGCTTTGTTAAATAAAGATGCTCCCTCAGTAAAAAAAGCTCGATTCTCATCAAATTGTTGTTCAAAGGGTGTTAAATTTAATTCTTTATCATCAAAAGTTACTTGACCAAAATCAGGAATTAAAGTAGCATCTAATGTAAAGCTGTTACTTATTCCGTATTTAAGATCCATTCCAGCTGAATAGTTATTTGTTGGACGATTACCCTTTTTAAAATCAACTGAAGATTGAGCATATGGATAAAAAAACAGTCTCAGTGGTGGGGTAATGTTTTTAATATCATTGGTAATTCCCATGGATTCAGGATACTTTGCGTTTACTTGATCAACAAAATTCCAGGTATAAACTTCACCAAATTCAACAATTTTACGACCAAAATTAATTCCCCATTTTTGAATTTCTTTTGAGGGAAAACGCAAAGCACTGTAAGGTATTCTCATTTCCATACTCCATCCATCCTCAATTATAGATGCTTTTGATTCAAAAACCGTATCAAAATTTTGATCTTCATCTTTCATTTCACCAGAGGTATATCGATCTCCTAAAGTTCCCGCACTAGTTATTTGAAAACTTTGGTAATTAATATTATCATCATAAGTATTTATCGAAATAAAAAATGTTTCAGCATTGACCTCCCAAACATCATCTCTTTGACTGAACTCAATTGGTACATCGTTTGGGTTATTGAAAATACCAGCAACGTAAACAGAACTGTCGTCGTAACCAACATAAACAAAACTTTCATAACCACTTTTTTCAGAGGAACCATTATTCGGCATCCATCTTTCAAAATTTGAAGCTGGAGTTAGATTATCCCATTGTTTATCATCTATAATTCCGTCGATTTTTGGTGGGGAACTAAATCTTTTAATGTTAATAGTTTTTCTGTCTTGAGCAGAACCAAAAACTAAAAAAAATAGAAATAAAAAATTTAAAACGTAATTCATTAAAGTTGTTGCTATAATATTACAAAAATAGTTAGATTAGATAAACAAATTAAGGTTTAATAATGCAAAAATCATTTTTTCTATTTACTGAACTTATTAGCCATTTTATTAAATGAAAAAAAACATAATATTAGGTGGAGGGTGTTTTTGGTGTACAGAAGCAATTTTTATAAGAACTAAGGGTGTCGAAAAAGTACTGCCTGGATATATCGGAGGAAACACATTAAAACCAACTTACAAGGAGATTTGTACGGGTCTTACAGGTCATGCTGAAGTAATAAGTATAGATTATAATACCAATTTAATCGATTTAAGAAGTATTTTAGAAATTTTCTTTTCGACACATGATCCCACAACTTTAAATAGACAAGGCAATGATGTTGGCACTCAATATAGATCGTCAATATTTACCAACGACAAGGATGAAATTAAATTAATTTCGGATTTAATTATAAGTTTAGATAAGTCCAACGAGTTCAGTAATAAAATTGTAACATCTATTGAAAATAAAACTACTTTTTATGAAGCTGAAAATTATCATCACGATTATTTTGAAAACAATAAAAATGTTCCTTATTGTTCAATAGTAATATCACCTAAAGTAGAAAAATTTAAAAAAAATAATAGTAGGTTTTTGAATTAGATCAGTTCTTAAATAATATCCCAAAACTCAACCACTTCATCATTTTTTTTGACATTTTAATGGAAAGATTAAAAAAGAATTTAAAAATGAATTTATCTTTCTTAAAAGTTAAAACACTCACTATTGCGCCAAACATAAATCCAAACCATATTAATAAAATTTGGTAAACAGGAAATATAATTAAAAGTCTTAATGGCCAATAAATTAAAGCTGGGAGATTATCTAGAGGTAAAAATGCTACAATAGGTCCTGAGACTTTTGCTGCAACACTTCCTGTTACCCCAAAAACAATAAATACTATTATCATTTGGAATGGAGTTGATATGCCCCATTTTTCTTTTAATTTTTGAAGCATGTGTTATTTCAAAATATTAGAAATTTGATCAGCTAATTCTTTTCCAATTCTATCTTGAGCCTCGTTTGTAGCTGCACCAATGTGAGGGGTTAATGAAATATTAGGATGCATTAATAGCTTAATTTCAGGCTTTGGTTCATTTTCAAAGGTGTCTAAACCTGCAAAAAAAACTTTTCCAGATTCTAATGCAGATACAAGTTCTAATTCATTAATTACGCCTCCTCTAGCAGCGTTAACTATACCTACACCATTTTTCATCAATTCAAATTCTTTTTTATCAATAACATACTGATTTTGAGCTGGTACATGAAGACTAATAAAATCAGATTTTTTTAATAATTCATCAAGTGGTGAAATTTTAATTTCAAAATCTATAGAATTTCCTCCCATGAAATTTAAAGTAATTTTAGTTTCCTTTAAAAACTTGTCATAAGCTAAAACGTTCATTCCTATACCAAGAGCAATTTTTGCAGTTTCTCTACCAATTCTACCAAAACCAATGATTCCAATTGTTTTACCTCTTAGTTCAACTCCTTTTGCGTAGGCTTTTTTAAGTTTCTTAAAATTACTATCTCCTTCTAATGGCATATTTCTATTGGATTCGTGTAAAAAACGAACACCACCATATAAATGAGCAAATACTAGCTCAGCAACAGAGGATGAAGAAGCTGCAGGCGTATTTATAACACTCAAGCCCTTACTGCGGGCGTATTCAACATCAATATTATCCATTCCAACACCTCCTCTTCCAATTATTTTTAAACTAGGGCACTGGTCAATTAAATCTTTTCTAACTGTTGTGGCACTTCTAACAAGAACAACAGCAATATTTTCAGTTTGAATATGATTAATTAGTTGTTCCTGGGCTACAGTAATTGTAGAAATATTAAATCCAGCTTTTTCCAAAGCATCTTTTCCGCTTTGTGAAATACCATCATTTGCCAATATATTTATCATTAATTTAAATTTTAAACATTATTTTTTAATTCTTTCATAACCTCAACTAAGACATTTACTGATGAAATGTCCATAGCATTATATATGGATGCCCGATAGCCTCCAACAGATCTGTGACCATTAACTCCGCTAATATTGGCATTTTTACACATCTTGTCGAATTGTTCTTTGTGTTGATTGTTTTTAAGATTAAAAGTTGCATTCATAGAACTTCTGTCATCAATAGAAGCAAAACCCTCAAATAATTCATTGGAATCAATTTCATTATAAATTAAGTTTGATTTTTTTGAGTTTTTTTCTTCAATAGAACTTATGCCACCATTTTCTTTTAACCACTGTAAAGTAAGCATTGAAGTGTATACAGCAAAAACAGGAGGAGTATTAAACATGCTATCCTTGTCGATATGAACTCTGTAATCAAGCATTGAAGGAATTTGTCTATCAACCTTTCCAAGAATATCTTCTTTTACAACAACTAGGGTTGTTCCTGCTGGACCCATGTTTTTTTGAGCACCTGCATAAATTAAATCAAATTTTGAAAAATCAATATTTGTTGAAAATATATCTGAGCTCATATCAGCAATTAGTGGTACGTTTGTATTTGGAAGGGCCTTTATTTGAGTTCCGAAAATTGTATTATTTGTTGTTAAATGTACGTAATCGAGATTTTGATCAATATCGAAGCCTTTAGGAATGTAATTAAAGTTTTTATCTTTTGAAGAGGCTAGTTCAACAACTTCTCCAAATAATTTAGCTTCTTTAATAGCTTTTGTAGACCATGAACCAGTATTTAAATAGCCAGCTTTATTTTGCAATAAATTATAAGCAGTCATTAAAAACTGAAGACTCGCTCCACCCTGAAGGAAAAGCGCTTTGTATCCTTTATTTTCGAGGTTTAATAATTCTAATGCTAAACTAGTAGCATGATCCATTATTTCAACGAAATCTTTACTTCTATGGGAAATCTCTATTAATGAAAGTCCGCTATTATTTATGTTAAGAATGGCATCTGAAGCTTTTTTAATTACTCCTTTTGGAAGAATGCTAGGGCCTGCGCTAAAATTGTGTATTTTCATTATTGTTTTTTAAAAAGGTGCAAATTAATCAAATGATAGAAATTATTTCATAATATTTAAATAAGATATCATCAGATTTTCAACAAAAAATCTAAAGTATCAATATTGTCTGCGTAATTGTTAATTTTCGGATTTTGACTTAACCCAAAGTTGATAGAATTTGAAATATTTAAATTACTTACTACACATTGCAAAGAATCTTTTAAACTATTGATTTTTTTTTGTAACTCTGAAATTGAATTATAATTTTCATAAAACAAACAAGCAATAGGCGAACCAAGTTTATCATCTTCTTTAATCATAAGAAATCCATTTTCTATAAATTTTTGTTCACTCATTAAATAAACTGCCTTGTTGTAATCGTAATTGTTAGCATATTTATTATGATTGATAATATCACGAAAGTCATAGATGGCATTAAATAACAAATCAAAGTTGTAGTTTTTTGGAACAAAAATTTTAGAAACACTTCTACAACCCATTCCGAAGTAGTTAAAAATATCTTTTCCAAGATTCTTTAAATCTCTTTCAGATTCGTTTCCGTCTAAAATGGCGATGGAGTGTCTGTTTTTCCTAAGAAGTCTTGGGTAGTTTTTAAAGTAATATTCAAAATGTTTAAATGAACTATTACTTCCTGTTGCAATTACACCATGAAAGTTTTTTAGTGGTTTTTCAACAAATTTTATTTTGTTTTTAAAACCTGGCAATAATGATTCGATAAAATCTACAATTAAAGGGATCAATATTTTGTCATCAGACGATAGTTTGATTAAACAATTGTAATTTAATAACATAGCACACAAAAAATCGTGGAATCCAACCAGAGGAAGATTTCCAGCCATAATAATTGCGACAGTTTTGTCAGAGCAATCTTTTATTTCATATTGTTTTGTCCATAAAATTATATTGTTTTCACAAAGTTCTTTGCTCCAATGATTTAAAGCTAAAAAGATGTAGTCTTTGGTAAACCAATTGTTGAATTGGTGGGCTAAGATGATTTGTTTTTCAAACTTTTTAATCCAAAAATCATAACTAGAATCTTTCTTTGATTTACAAAGGCTCTCCAAAAGTTTTCCTAATTGACTCAGTGCGTTTATTCTTTTATCTAATGTGTTCACTAAATTTGTTAAGAATTTTAATTAAATTACTTTTGCATGCAAATCTATAGAAAGATAATGTAATTACCATGGCTATTAAAATTACTGATGAGTGTATAAATTGTGGAGCTTGTGAGCCTGAATGCCCCAACACAGCTATATACGAAGCTTCTTATGAATGGAAGTATTCGGATGGAACAAGTTTACTTGGAGATATTAAACTTCCTAATGGAAAGATAGCCAATGCCGATAAGGAGCAAGAACCTGTTTCCGATGAATTTTATTTTATTGCTACAGATAAGTGTACAGAATGTGTAGGTTTTCATGAGGAACCTCAATGTGCCGCAGTATGCCCAGTAGATTGTTGCGTGCCTGACGAAGACAATGTCGAGACGGAAGATTTCCTTAAAGGAAAACAAAAATTTATGCACCCTGAAAATTAATATATGAAAGCTGGAATAGTTGGTCTTCCTAACGTTGGTAAATCCACACTTTTTAATTGTTTGTCTAATGCAAAAGCTCAAAGTGCAAATTTTCCTTTTTGTACCATTGAACCTAATATTGGTATAATCAATGTACCTGACAAAAGACTTGAAAAATTAGAAATACTTATAAATCCTGAAAAAGTCATCCCAGCAACTGTAGAAATAGTTGATATTGCAGGTTTGGTTAAAGGAGCTAGTAAAGGGGAGGGGTTAGGTAATCAGTTTTTAGCAAATATTAGAGAAACTGATGCTATTTTACATGTTTTAAGATGTTTTGATGATGATAACATAGTTCATGTTGAGGGTTCGGTAAATCCAGTAAGAGACAAAGAAATAATTGATCTTGAATTACAACTGAAAGATTTAGAAACATTAGAAAAAAAGTTAGATAAAATTAAAAGGTTAGTTAAAACTGGTAATAAAGATGCTATTAAGGAATCAAATATTTTAAATAAAATTATAAATCATTTACATAGTTTTAACCCTGTGAGAGGTCTTGATTTTTCAAATGAAGAAAAAGATTACGTTGATACAATTCAACTTATAACAAGTAAGCCAGTTTTATATGTTTGTAATGTTGATGAATCATCTGCTATTAATGGAAATAAACATGTTGATGATTTAAAAGCTTCTTTAGAAAACGAGAATGCAGATGTGATGATTTTAGCAGTTGGCACGGAAGCAGATATAAATGAGTTGGATAGTTATGAAGATAGGCAAGCCTTTCTTTTAGATATAGGCCTTTCAGAACCTGGATCAACTAAACTTATAAAAAAAGCTTACGATTTGTTAAATCTCCAGACTTATTTTACAGCTGGAGTCAAAGAGGTTAGGGCGTGGACAATAAACAAAGGCATGACCGCACCAAAAGCAGCAGGAGTGATACATACTGATTTTGAAAAAGGCTTTATAAGAGCAGAAGTTATTTCATATGATAATTACATTAAATATGGGAGTGAACCTAAAGTCCGTGATGCAGGAAAGTTAAATATTGAGGGCAAGGACTATGTTTTATTAGACGGGGATATAATGCATTTTAGATTTAATGTTTAAAAAAGATTTCAACAACCTCTGAAACATATTGTTAATTAATTTTTAATTACATCATATTATATTTTTTATTGATATACTATATTAGCTGGTATACTGATAAATGGCTATTTCATCAAACTATACTGAGGATAATATTAGATCTCTTGATTGGAAAGAGCATATTAGAATGCGCCCCGGAATGTACATTGGTAAACTTGGAGATGGTTCATCTCCTGACGATGGGATTTATATTTTATTAAAAGAAATTCTTGATAATTCTGTTGATGAATTTGTCATGGGTGCCGGAAAAACAATTGAAATTTCAATTTCCGATAGAGGTGTTTCAGTTCGTGATTATGGTAGAGGAATTCCACTAGGAAAAGTTGTAGATGTTGTTTCAAAAATGAATACCGGAGGAAAGTATGATACCAGGGCTTTTAAAAAATCAGTTGGACTTAATGGTGTTGGTACAAAAGCAGTAAATGCTTTGTCCTCAATTTTTAAAGTTGAATCTTGCAGAGAAGGCAAATTAAAATCCGTTGTCTTTGAAAAAGGAAATCTTGTTGATGATTTTCCTGAAGAAGAAACATCTAGAAGAAAAGGAACAAAAATTTCATTTTACCCAGATAATATAATTTTTAAAAATTATAAATATAGAGCAGAGTATGTCTCTAAAATGCTTAAGTATTATGTTTATTTAAATCCTGGATTGACTATAGTTTTTAATGGAGACAAGTATTCTTCTGACAATGGTTTAAAAGATCTTCTTGAAGACAATAATGATATTGAAAAACTACTTTATCCTATTATACACCTAAAAGGAAATGATATTGAAGTTGCTATAACACACAGCCGTGTGCAATACAGTGAAGAGTATTATTCTTTTGTCAATGGTCAACACACAACTCAGGGAGGCACTCATCAGTCAGCTTTTAGAGAATCAATTGTAAAAACAATTAGGGATTTTTATGGAAAACAATACGATTCATCAGATATAAGAAAATCTATAATAGCTGCAATAAGTATTAAGGTTATGGAGCCTGTCTTTGAATCACAGACTAAAACTAAATTGGGTTCAACCGAAATGGGTGGAAAGTTGCCAACCGTCAGATCATATATCAATGAATTTATAGGTAAGTATTTAGATAATTATTTACATAAAAATCCTGAAATCTCTGAAAAAATTCAGAAGAAAATTGTTCAAGCTGAAAAAGAAAGAAAAGAACTTTCAGGAATTAGAAAACTAGCAAGAGAAAGAGCTAAAAAATCTAGTCTTCACAATAAAAAATTAAGGGATTGTAGGGTACATTTAAATGATATGAGTAAAGAAAACAGGTTGGATTCTACACTTTTTATAACCGAGGGTGATTCTGCTAGTGGTTCAATTACGAAATCAAGAAATGTTAATACCCAAGCAGTATTTAGTTTAAGAGGAAAGCCTTTGAACTGTTATTCTATGAGTAAAAAAATTGTTTATCAAAATGAAGAATTTAATTTGTTACAAGCAGCTCTAAATATTGAGGAAAGTATAGAATATTTAAGATATAATAATATAGTAATTGCAACAGATGCAGACGTGGACGGAATGCATATTAGGTTATTGTTAATTACGTTTTTTTTACAATTTTTTCCTGAATTAATAAAAGAAGGACATTTGTTTATTTTGCAAACACCTCTTTTTAGAGTTAGAAACAAAAAAGAAACGATATATTGTTATTCTGAAAAAGAAAGAATAGCTGCAGTTGATAAACTAGGTAGTAAACCTGAAATAACTAGATTTAAAGGTTTGGGTGAAATATCTCCAAATGAATTTAAACATTTTATAGGTGAAAATATTCGTTTAGATCCTGTTATGCTTGATAAAAATTTTACTATTGAAGATTTATTGTCATTTTACATGGGTAAAAACACACCGGATAGACAAAAATTTATTATTGATAATCTAAAAGTTGAATTGGACAGAATAGAAACATAAATGAAGAATTTGATAAATTCAGACAATATGGACGAGGAAAATTTAGGAGATTCTTTAATTAGGGTTTCTGGTATGTATAAGGACTGGTTTTTGGATTACGCCTCTTATGTAATTCTTGAACGTGCTGTTCCATCTATTGAAGATGGGTTTAAGCCAGTTCAAAGAAGGATTCTTCATTCAATGAAAGATTTAGATGATGGACGCTTTAATAAAGTCGCTAACATTGTAGGTCATACAATGCAGTATCACCCTCACGGCGATGCAAGTATTGCTGATGCAATGGTTCAAATTGGTCAAAAAGAATTATTGATTGAAACTCAGGGTAACTGGGGAAATATATTAACCGGAGATAGATCAGCTGCGTCAAGGTATATTGAGGCAAGATTATCTAAATTTGCTCTAGAAGTAGTTTTTAGCCCTAAAATTACTCAATGGCAAGCATCTTACGATGGTAGAAGAAAAGAACCCATTAATTTACCAGCAAAGTTTCCTTTATTACTTGTTCAAGGTGGTGAGGGTATTGCTGTTGGTTTGTCAACAAAAATTTTACCTCACAATTTTGTAGAATTAATAGATGCCTCAATTAAGTGTTTAAAAGGGCAAAAGTTTCTTATTTACCCTGATTTTCCAACATCTGGGATAGTTGATGTTACAAATTATAACGATGGTTTGAGAGGAGGTAGAATAAAAGTTAGAGCGAGAATTAATCAATTAAATAAAAACACTCTTGTTATAAATGAAATTCCATTTTCAACAACTACATCCTCACTTATAGAATCAATTTTAAAAGCAAATGACAACGGCAAGATTAAAATCAAAAAAATTGAAGATAACACTGCAAATGATGTTGAAGTTTTGGTTCATTTACCCACTGGAGTTTCTCCAGATAAGACGATAGATGGACTATTTGCATTTACATCATGCGAAACATCCATTTCTCCATTAGGTTGCGTTATAGAGAATAATAAGCCTTTGTTTATAGGGGTTTCAGAAATCTTAATAAAATCTACCGAACATACAAAAGAGTTGCTTAGGTTAGAGTTGGAATTTAAAAAAAGTGATTTAGAAAACCAGTGGCATTACGCTTCTTTGGAGAGAATTTTTATTGAAAATAGAATTTATCGAGACATTGAGGATGTTGAAACTTGGGATGGTGTAATTAAAGCAATTTTTGAAGGACTTACGCCTTTTGTTAAAAAATTAAAACGTGACATTGTTGAGGAGGATATTGTCAGGCTAACAGAAATCAAAATTAAAAGGATTTCGAAATTTGATATAGATAAAGCTCAGTTAAAGATAGAATCTATTGAGGAGGAATTAAAGCAGATAAATCATCATCTTAATAATTTAACTGAATTTGCTATTCAATTTTTCAAAAACTTGAAGTTGGTTTATGGAAAAGACAAAAAAAGAAAAACTGAAATTAGAATATTTGAAGATGTTGATGCTAAAAAAGTAGTTGTTAAAAACTCAAAGCTTTATGTTAACAGAGAAGAGGGTTTTGTTGGAACATCAATTAAACGAGATGAGTTTGTTGAAGAGTGCTCGGACATTGATGATGTTATAGCATTCACCGAAGAGGGTAAAATGATGGTAAGTAAGATTGATTCAAAAAAATTTATTGCCAAAAATATAAATCACGTGTCTATTTTTAAGAAAAAAGATTCCAGAACAGTTTACAACATGATTTACAGGGATGGAAAAAAAGGAACATCTTTCATAAAAAGATTTAGTGTTACTGGTGTAACAAGAGATAAAATGTATGATTTAACAAGAGGCTCAGAGGGCTCTAAGGTGTTGTATTTTTCTGCAAATCCTAATGGTGAGGCTGAAATTGTTAATATTATTTTAAGACAATCAGGATCAATCAAAAAATTAAAATGGGAGTTAGATTTCGCTGACCTAGAGATAAAAGGTAGAGCTTCTAAAGGAAATATAGTTACTAAATATTCAGTAAATAAAATTGAATTCAAAGAAAAGGGATTATCTACTTTAAAACCAAGGAAAATATGGTTTGACGAAACCGTACAACGCCTCAACACTGACGAAAGAGGCGAGTTGTTAGGAGAGTTTAAAAGTGATGACGCTTTGCTTATTATTAAGCAAAATGGAACTCTTAAAATAATTAAACCTGATTTAAACATGCATTTTCCAGAAGATATGATTATTTTGGAAAAATGGATTCCAGAAAAACCTCTTTCTGCTATTTATTTTGACGGTAGTAAAGAAAGGTATTACATTAAGCGTTTTCTAGCCTCTTTTTCAAAGACAGATCAACAGTTTGTTCCAATTGGGAATAAAAATCAATTAGAAATTATTTCAGCAGACTGGAAACCTGTTATTGAAATAAGTTTTTCCAAAACATCCAAGGGACAAAAAGATAATATAATTCAAAATATTGAAGAATTAATCTCTGTTAAAGGTATTAAAGCTATAGGAAATCAGCTTACTTCATTAAAAGTTAAAAACATAAATGTGCTGGAATCTATTCCGTACACCCCACCTGAGAAACCAACGCTTATGGAGCTTGAGGTAAAAGATGAGGAAAATATAGCGAGAGAAACAGATTTAGACACTGATAAGCCAGCAAATAATAATCAAGGTCAAACAGAATTAGATTTTTAAAAAAAATTAATCATTAATTTTATCTAATGGTTTGTTGTTAATTTTTTTAGCTCTTCCTCTTTTTTTATTTACTATATCTCCCACGTAAGAGTACTCAAATGTATACTCATCGAAAGAGGTGCTTAGAATCTTCATTTGAATAGACTTTTCTTCTGATAAGTTTTTCGGATTAATTTTCTTTAAAATACACTCACAATCTGAAACCCAAGTTACATATGAGGAGTCAATAGTATTGTTAAAATAGTCAACTTCAATATCGGGAGTTCTTGTAAAGTAAGTCTTTAAATTGTTTCCATTCGAAGATGTCGATTCAAATTCAAAAGTGCCGGTTTGAAACTGTAGGCAATTCCTTTCTTGATTATAGCAAGAAAAAAACAAAAAACATAAGGTTAAATAGTATTTTTTCACATTCAAAGGTAGTTTAATTTTGAAACACCTTAAAAGAGTTGTCTTCATAAAAAAGAATGATTTCTTTTATGTTTTTATTAGATTTATGAATCAAAGGAATTGATGACCTAACAGAGTCGAGTAGGGGAAAGTTATCTTTATTTGAATGTTTCGAATTGTTGTTTGTAGTTCCTTTTACAAGCCAATCTATTGAAATGTCTTTAAAAGAATCAGATATTTTTATTAAAAAATCCAAGCTTGGTTTATTTCTCCCGCTTAATACATGAGAAACGCTAGACCTTTGAACTCCTATTTTTGTAGCAAATTGGGATGCTGAAAGATCGTTAGATTCTAAAATATATAATAATCTTTTATTGAAATTTTTCATGTATACATTTGTAAAATTAATAAAATTTTTTAACAATTAAAATGAATACTTAACAGAATATTTAAATAAATCTTTACTTTAATTATTTATATATAAAATACTTAAAAACAATAATTTAACTATTTTAATATAAATTTTGTATACAATTGTAACATTAATTATTTTGTACTGTATTTTTTAATTCAAAAATTTACATATGTAAATAATTCTATCCTTAAATTTGTAATTATTTATTTAATGAAAGATTTTAATTTTTATGATGATTTTAAGGTAAAATCCTTGTATGGTAGATACATAACTAATGATTGTATTTATAAATTGCATAAAGTACACAATTATTCGATCCTTGGTTACAGTGTCAATAATAAACCTATTTATTACTTTAAGGTGGGTTCAGGAAAGAAAAAGATTTTGATTTGGTCACAAATGCACGGAAATGAATCAACTTCAACTAAAGCTCTTTATGATGCTCTTTCGTATTTTTCTAAAATTGATCATAATTCCTTATCTCATCTCTCTCTATATATAATTCCAATTTTGAACCCTGACGGAGCTCTTCTTTATTCAAGGGAAAATTATAATAATGTGGACCTCAACAGAGATGCTCTTTTATTAACTCAAAAGGAGAGTGTTCTTTTAAGAAATTTATACAAAGAAATTAAACCACATTATTGTTTTAATCTTCATGATCAAAGAAGTATATATTCTGTTTCAAACACAAAAAATCCTTCAATATTATCTTTTCTTTCACCCTCTGCTGATTCTATAAAATCTGAAACTAAGTCAAGAGTAATAAGTATGAAAATTATAGCTTCAATTAGTGAAAAATTATCAACTCTAATACCTGATTGTTTTTCAAGGTATAACGATGATTATAATAAAAATTGTGTGGGAGATACTTTTCAATCACTAGGTACTCCAACTATACTTTTTGAATCAGGTCATTATCAAAACGATTACCAAAGGGAAAATACAAGAAAATACATGTGTTTTGCACTCATTTCATCTTTTTGTTCAATTGCTTTTGATAATTTCAAAAAATTTAATCACAAGGACTATTATTTGATTCCTAAAAACACAACTTATTTGACAGACGTATTTTTAAGAAATGTCAAAGTCAAGCAAGGTGAAAAATATTTCACAACAAATATATCTATTATGTATAAGGAGGTTTTTAACAATATTTCAAATCAAATAGAACTTGAACCTTACATTGACAAAAAAGGAGATTTGAAAAATATGTTTGGTCACAAAGACATTGATTTCAGTAATGTTAGTGAATGTTTTGATTTAAATATGAATCCTGTAAGCAAGTTGATGTTTAGAGTAGGTTAATTACGAATAATTCAATAAAATTTAAATTTATTTGAAATTTATTCAATATATTTGCCCTTTCATAATTTATAAATCAATACAATGAGTAAAATTAAATTGGATGAAATTGATCATCAAATATTAGATCTTTTAATTGATAACACAAGAACTGCTTTTACGGATATAGCCAAAAAATTATTAATTTCTGCTGGTACTGTTCATGTTAGAGTAAAGAAAATGGAAGATGCTGGAATTATAAAAGGATCATCCTTAACATTAGATTATAAAAAGTTAGGCTATACTTTCATAGCATATATTGGAATATTTTTAGAAAAAACTCATCAAACAAAGTTTGTATTAAAAAATTTAGAGGCTGTTCCTTTTGTCACAGTTGCTCACATTACCACTGGAAAATTTAATATTTTTTGTAAAGTACGTGCAAAAAGTACTGACCATGCCAAACAAATTATTTTTGACATTGATGATATTGAAGGTGTATCAAGAACTGAAACTATGATTTCCTTAGAGGAAAGCATAAATGATAAAAAACGGTTAATGCATAGAATTTTTAATGAACTTTAAAATATTATCCAATTAAGTGAGAAAGCTTACCAAAAAAGAAAGATTTAAAGATAAAGTTCTATCCAAATTTCAAGTTTATAATAGTATTTTTTCAACTCTTCCCTATGAGAGTATTTCAAATACGGGCGTAATGTTACCTCTATTTGAGAAAATTTGTATTGAGGGATATGAAAAAAATAATAATCCTACCCAAATAGTTGATTATTTTTTTAGCACCTATTTAAACGAAAACAGTGAAAATGAAAAAATTGATTTACTATTTCAATTTATACAATATATTGAAAGACAAGTTGTGCTATTTGATGCAGTTGAAGATGCGGCATTTTCAAAAATTAATAATCTTGATGGAATAGGAACTTTAAGAAGTTTAAAAGAAGAAGTTGAATCTAAAAATAAAAAGAAAGAATTTAAAAAATACTTATCTAAATTTAAGATAAGGCCCGTGCTAACAGCCCACCCAACTCAGTTCTATCCTGGTTCAGTTTTAGGTATCATTACCGATCTAACTAAAGCTGTCAAGGACAATGATTTAGTTGAAATTAAAACATTATTATCACAATTAGGAAAAACACCATTTTTTAAAAATAAAAAACCATCTCCTTATGATGAAGCAGTAAGTTTAACATGGTACTTGGAAAACGTATTTTATAATTCTATAAGTAATATTTACAAATATATTAGATCAAATATTTTTGATGGAAAAGAATTTAATAATGATATCATAAATTTAGGTTTTTGGCCTGGTGGTGATAGAGATGGTAACCCATATGTAACCACAGAAATTACTTTAGAGACTGCAAATAAGTTGAGGAGTGATATTATAAAAAATTACTACAGAGATATAAGAAATTTAAGAAGAAGATTAACTTTTAAAAATATAGAATCAATAATAATTGACCTAGAAAGCAGATTATATTCAAGCATTACTAAGTTTAGTGACAAGCCAAAAATCAGTTTAAAGGATTTAAAAAAACAATTATATAGAGTAAGAGAGATTTTAATCGCTGAACATAAATCTTTGTTCCTTGATCAATTGGATGATGTAATTAACAAAGTAAATATTTTTGGATACCATTTTGCAAGTTTGGATATCAGACAAGATTCTCGAATACACAGCCAAGCATTTGAAAGTATTTTTAAAATTGCTCAAAAAAGTGTTATACCTAAAATTAAAGTTGATTACAGCATACTAAATGACGAAGAAAAAATTAAAATTCTTTCTAAATTAAAGGGTAATATAACCTTAGATTCTTTCAACAAAAAAGATTTAGCTGTTTCAATTTTAGGCTCTATTAGAGCTATGAAAACAATTCAAAATTCCAACGGGGAAATGGGTTCAAATAGGTATATAATTAGTAATAATCAATCTGCTGTAAATATTCTTGAAGTTTTTACAATGTTTAAGTTAAGTGATTGGAACACTCCCTCTGTTGATATAGTTCCATTGTTTGAAACAGTTTCTGACCTTAAAGTTGCAGCTAATGTAATGGAATCTGTTTACAACAATCCTTTATACAGAAAGCATTTGAGCTACAGAAGAGATCAGCAAACCATAATGTTAGGTTTCTCTGATGGAACTAAGGATGGCGGCTATTTAATGGCTAATTGGAGTATTTTGAAAGCTAAAGAATCTCTAACATCTATTTCTAGAAAATATGGTATTAAAGCTGTTTTTTTTGATGGAAGAGGAGGTCCTCCAGCTAGGGGAGGAGGAAATACACATCAATTTTATGCTTCCATGGGAACATTTGTGGAATCTGATGAAATTCAATTAACAGTACAAGGCCAAACAATAAGTTCAAATTTTGGAACTATAGATTCTTGCCAATATAATCTTGAACAACTGCTTAGTGCTGGTATTCAAAATAGGGTACTTAATTTTGATTCTAATGATTCCAAAAAAGAAGACAAGTCCATTTTAGATAATTTAGCTAAAATTAGCTATAAAGCCTACACTGACTTTAAAAATCATCCAAAATTTGTTCCATATCTTGAACACATGAGTACTATTAGATATTATGCAAAAACTAATATTGGAAGTAGACCATCTAAAAGAGGAAAATCTGACGACAAATTTGATTTTAGTTCCCTAAGAGCTATTCCTTTTGTGGGAAGTTGGAGTCAGTTAAAGCAAAATGTTCCTGGTTTTTTTGGAGTTGGTACAGCACTTAAATATTATCACGACAAGAACAAGTTTTCTGAACTAAAAAAACTTTACCAAAGATCAGCTTTCTTTAGAACTCTAATTTCAAATAGTATGATGAGTTTAACAAAATCTTTTTTTAAACTGACTGCATACATGAAAGAAGATCCTGAATTTGGTGAATTTTGGTCACTTATTTATGATGAGTATAAGTTGTCAAAATCATTAATTTTAAAATTGTCTGGTTATAAAATATTAATGGAAAATGAGCCTGCTAATAAAGCTTCAATTCAAACAAGAGAAAAGATTGTATTACCCTTGATAACAATTCAACAATATGCATTAAGAAAAATTAAAGCAATTGAAAGAGGTGAAATTAATAAAAGTGAATTAAAAACTTACGAAAAAATGGTCACCAGATCACTCTTTGGAAATATTAATGCTAGCAGAAATTCTGCTTAATTATATCGAGTAATATTTAAAAGCTTCAATTATTAAATTGTTGTCAACCTCAATATCGTATACTGGTTTGCCAATATCCTTAATTAAAATAAAATTGATTTTTCCATGACTATTTTTTTTGTCATGAACTAATAGTTTTATAATCCTATCAATGTCATTTTTATTAAACAATACCTTGTTGTAAATACTCAATATGTGAGATTTTATACTATTTAATTTTTGAGATGAAAAACCAAATAATTTGCTAGAAATATGTGAGGCTAATACAATACCAATTGCAATAGCTTCTCCATGTAAAAGTCTGGTTTTTGAATCTAAAAAATAGGATTCAATTGCATGACCCAATGTGTGCCCAAAATTTAGAGCTTTTCTTTCTTTATTTTCTTTTTTATCTACTAAAACAATTTCGTTTTTAATCTTAATTGAATCTCTTATGGTTTGAAGGTTATTAAAATTTATATCTGTATTTGTTGAAATTAATTTATCAAAGATTTCGGAGGAAGAAATTATAGAATGCTTGAAAATTTCAGCATATCCACTAATTAGTTCATTCTTATTTAATGTCTCCAAATAAAGGGGATCTACAATAACCATTTTTGGATCATAAAATGTTCCAATTTGATTTTTTAGAATTCCTAAATCTATTCCTGTTTTGCCCCCAATAGATGCATCTACCATTGATAGTAGAGTAGTGGGAATATTAATGTAATCTATTCCTCTTTTAAAAGTACTAGCTATAAATCCACCCATATCTCCAACAACCCCACCTCCTAAATTGAGAATTAAACTTTTTCTGTCTCCACTTAACAAAGATAATTTGTCCCATAACTGAACACAAGATTGTATGTTTTTATTTTTTTCACCTGGTTTGGAAAGAATTTTTTTAAAATTAAATTTTTGAATTTGTTTTAAAAAAACCTCTAAGCAATGTTTCTTTGTATTGTCATCTAAATGAATAAAAATCTGAGAATAATTGTTTGCTTTAATAAATAAATCAAGCTCCCTGTATCCGCTTGAACTAAAATAAATTGAGTAATTGTTTGCTTTAATTTCTTTCATTAAACTAGTTGATGTTTTACAAAATAACATCTTTTTTTATTAAAAAACCATGTAAATTTGTAATATAAATTTAAAGTAATTGGATTCAATATTTAGTAATACTAAAGAAGCATTTTCCTTAAAAACAAATTTTCAGCTTCATAGAGCTAAGTTTTTATTTAAAATAATAGAAAATAAGTTTCTTGTAAGATTAGGTACAACGTTTACCAATTTTTCTTTAAAATTTAGACTACCAGTAACCTCACTTATAAAGTTTAGTGTTTTCAATCATTTTTGCGGAGGAATTTCTGAAAAAGATTGTGAACCTGTTATCTTTAAAATGTATAAAAAAAATGTTCATTCAGTGTTAGATTTCTCAACTGAAGCATTTAATAGCGAAGAACAATTCGATGATTGTTATAAAAAAAAGATATCGATAATTAATTTTATTGCATTTAGAAGTGAAATCCCATTTGCTGTTTTTAAACCGACTTGTTTAGGAAGAATTGATTTATTTAAAAAAGTATCTTCAAATGATCAATTAAGCTTTTTAGAAAATGAAGAATGGAATAGGGTAGTTAAAAGATTTCAGGGTGTCTGTCAAAAAGCTTTTGAGAATAATATTAAAATTTTGATTGACGCTGAGGAAACATTTGTACAAAATGCAATTGATGATTTAGCATTTAAGATGATGCTGATTTACAATAAAAAAACCCCAATAGTTTACAATACTATTCAAATGTATCGTTGGGATCGTTTAGATTATATGAAAGATTTGTTAAAAACTAAAGGAATTGTTTTTGGATTTAAATTGGTAAGGGGCGCTTACATGGAAAAGGAGCGAGAATACGCTAACTTAATGAACATCAAATCTCCTATTTGTTTGGATAAATCTTCTACCGATTTAAATTTTGATAAAGGATTAGATTTTATTTTTAACAATATTGATAAAATAAGTCTAGTTTGTGGTTCTCACAATGAGCACTCTACATTAAAGATTATGAAAAAAATGTCAGAACTTGGTATTTCTAAAAACGATGAAAAGGTTTGGTTTGGGCAATTGTATGGAATGAGTGATAACATTACTTTTAATTTAGCAAAAATGGGATATAATGTTTTTAAAATACTTCCATTTGGTCCAGTTAGAAATCTAATGCCCTATTTAATAAGAAGAGCTGAGGAAAACTCATCAGTTAAAGGACAGACAGGCAGGGAATTACAGTTAATAATTACGGAAATAAACAGAAGGAAACAAAAAAATTATAAATAAAGATTCTTGAAGGTTGCTTTTTTAGAACAATTTTCAATTCTATAATATACTTTATCCTCCTGGTTTTTGCTTTCGAGGATGTAAATCTTACAGGAATCTAATTCAACATTGCTTTTTGAAAAATCAACTTTAAAATTATTAATAATATTGGTTTTTTTGATTTTAGATGAGTCGTTAATTGAAACAAAGATCCATTCTTTTTTTTGTATGTCAGCTAAAACTCTTTTGTTGGGGGAATAATTAAAAGTTGCCTCTTTTTTATTAATAAAAAAAAATAAAAAAATTAAACCAATTGAAAATCCAAAAAAATAAAAAAGTAATCGCTTAAATAAACTCATTATGTATTATTTGTTATGGTTATTTTTCTTTGGATATCATCGAGATAACTTATTTCTACTAACGAGTGATCTATTTTATAATTATTAATTAAGATTTCAGGCCATTCGATAATGATAATATTGTTTGTTTCAAAATAATCCATTATTCCGAGATCATGTATTTCATTTTTATTTTCTAATCGAAATAAATCCATGTGAAAAATGGAATTGCCTTTATCAGTTAAGTATTCATTAATTAAACTGTATGTTGGACTATTTACATTATCCTTAATTCTCATTCTAACACAAATTTCTTTAACTAATGTTGTCTTTCCAGCCCCAACTATTCCTTTAATGAAATAATTTTTTGATTGACAATTTTTAACTACGAAATCACTTGCTTTATTCAAATCATTTTTAGTATATATTAATTCCATATTATTTCGGCTCTATTACAATAAACGGAACTAACATTTCTTCCATCGAAATTCCACCATGCTGATAGGTGTTTTTAAACATATTTGCGTAGTTGTTATAATTGTTTGAATATACAAAGTAAGTATTCTCTTTCGCAAAAATATAACAACTTGATAAGTAATTAGATGGAAGTAAAAAATCTGAGGGTTCCTTTAAACTTAATACTTCTTTTTTAGTCGAGTGAATTTGTTTTGATGTTTTGTATCTTAAATTATTAGAAATTTCTTTATCGCCAGAAACCAAAGCAGGTTTCTTAACACTAATAGTACCATGATCTGAGGTTAAAATTATTTTAAAACCTAAAATTTTAGCTTTTGTTACGATTTCGTTTAGTTTAGAGTTTTTGTACCATCCTTTAGTAAGTTCTCTGTAAGCTTTATCGCTCGAAGCTAATTCTTTGATAAATTTAACATCTTTTTTGGCGTGTGAAATCATATCAACAAAATTATATACAAGTACAGTTAAATCGTTTTTTTTCTG
>JAQWJH010000049.1 GCA_029248455.1 Flavobacteriaceae bacterium | reverse complement strand
CATTTTCACAAAGTAATGAGATTGGAGTTTATTTTGGTGGCACAAATTATATTGGAGACTTAGGTCCAACAAGATATATTGATCCAGGGAGATTTGAGGGGTCTAGATCAAAGTTTAAAACTGATAATTATGCTTTAGGAATTTTATACAGAAAAAATTTTAATAATAGAATTTCAGCTAGGGCACAGTTTAATTATGCAACTATTGGAAGTAATGATAAATGGACTGGCAGTGCCGCGTACAGAAAAGAAAGAGGAAAGAAATTTAAAAATGAAATTTCAGCAGAATTAAGTTTAGGCGTAGATTTTAATTTTTTTGAATTTAATTTAAGGGAGGATATGTTTCAAATGACACCCTATATCCATACAGGTGTTGCTTTTTTTAGATATAATGCCCTTCATTACCCAACAGGTTTAAATGAAGCAAAAAAATATGGTGAAAATTCTTCGCTAGCTATTCCAATTACATTAGGTTATAAAATAAAACCCTATAAAGATCTTATCATTGGATTTGAAATTTCGGCTAAACATACTTTTACTGATAATTTAGATGGTAGTTATCCTCAATACAAGAACATGCAATTATACTCTCAAAAAGCTTTTGGAAGTGATTTAAGTCAAGATTGGTATGTATTTACTGGCTTTACACTAACCTATATATTTGGATTTGAGCCCTGTTATTGCCCTAATTAAAATAATTTGAAAGAAAAAATATTAAAATCTAATATTCCAAATCACGTAGCCATAATAATGGATGGTAACGGAAGATGGGCAAAAAAAATTAATCAAAAAAGGATTTTTGGACACAAAAATGGAACTGAGTCTGTGAGGGATTGTATTTCCGGTTCAATTGAAATTGGAGTCAAAAACATAACTCTTTATGTTTTTTCTATGGAAAATTGGAAAAGGCCCAAGATTGAAATTAATGCTCTTATGAGTTTATTAGTTAATTCTTTAGAAAAAGAACTAGATAGTTTAATAGAAAATGAGATTAAACTGTATGCCATTGGAGATTTAGATGCCTTAAACAAGCAATCCAAAAAAAAACTTGATGAGGTGATTTTAAAAACATCTAATAATAAAAAACTTGTTTTAACTCTGGCAATAAGCTATGGATCAAGACAAGAAATCAACAATGCTTTTAAATTAATCTCTAATAAAGTTAAAAATAACATAATTTCTGAAGAAAATATTGATGAAAAGATAATAAATGAGCATCTTTACACCCGAAATTTACCAAACGTTGATCTTTTGATCAGAACAGGAGGAGAATATAGAATTAGCAATTTTTTATTATGGCAAATTGCTTATGCTGAGTTGTATTTTTCTAATGTTCTTTGGCCAGATTTTAGAAAAAATGATTTTTTTAATGCAATTATTTGTTATCAGAAACGAGAAAGAAGGTTTGGAAAAATTAGTGAACAAAAATAAAAAATTAAGATTTTTTATGCATCTTTTAAAAAACTTCTCATTTATTATTTTTTTTATTTTGAGTTTTAACTCTTACTCTCAAGAAAAAACTTTTGTTAAAGGAAATGAATATATTTTAGAAGACATTAAGGTTTCTGGATTAAAAAGCTTTAACGAACAAACTGTAATCACTTACACCGGACTAAGAAAAGGTGATAAAATTAGAATTCCTGGCGAACAAATTAGTAACATTATTAGTAAGTTATGGAAACTAGATTTGTTCAGTGATATAAACTTTTATTTAACAAATATTAATGGTGAAAAGGTTATTATTGAAATTGTTATTGAAGAATTACCTACACTATCAGAATTTAAAATCACTGGTTTAAAAAAATCTAAAATTGAAACAATCGTTACTGAAACTGAATTAAAAAAAGGACAAAAAATAACTCAAAATTTTATAAAAACAACAAAAAACTTTATAGTAAATAAGTATAAAAAAGACGGTTTTTTAAATACAAAGGTTGTTATTGATATCAAGCCCGACTCATCTGATGTTAATTTGAGTAAAATGCTAATTCGTGTTGATTTAGGCGATAGAGTTAAAATTGATAAAATCAATGTGATTGGAAACGAAGTTTTTAGTTCAAAAAAACTTAGAAAAAAAATGAAAAATACCAAAACAAAATTATTTGGTAGGTTCTGGAAAAAATCTAAATATATTGAAAAAGATTACAAAGAGGATTTAACTTCCATTTTAGATTTTTATAAAGAAAAGGGATACAGAGATGCTAGAATCAATAAAGACACTTTAAATATTGACGGTAAAAATATCACTGTTAATCTTGATATTGAGGAAGGTAATAAGTATTATTTTGGTCAGATTTCTTTTCTTGGGAATACTGTCTATTCAGATAATCAGCTCTCAAGAGTTCTTGGATTAAAAACTGGAGACACATACAACGGCGTATTATTAAAAAAGAGGGTCGCAGATAATACAAAACCTGACGGACAAGACTTAACAAATTTGTACCAAAATAATGGATATCTTTTTTCTAGTATTAACCCCGTAGAGGTCGCTGCTAAAAACGATACTATTGATTTTGAAATAAGAATAATTGAAGGCAAACCTGCATATTTTAATAAAATTAATGTTGTTGGAAATACAAGAACTAATGATCATGTTATATATAGAGAGCTAAGAACCAAGCCTGGTGAACTTTACAGTAAAGATAAAGTTGTTAGAACAGTAAGAGAGCTTGGACAAATGGGGTTTTTTGATCCTGAACAAATAAGTCCAGATTTTAAAAATGTTGACCCTAATGCTGGAACAGTTGATATTCAGTACGGATTAGTTGAGAAAGGTGCTAGTCAGGTTGAACTTCAAGGTGGTTATGGAGGAGGTGGATTTATAGGTACTCTAGGCTTGTCATTCAACAACTTTTCTTTAAAGGGGTTAAAAAATAAAGCTGCTTACAAGCCTGTTCCAATGGGAGATGGTCAAAGTCTATCCTTAAGATTACAGGCAAACAGATTTTATAGTACCCAAAGTTTCTCATTTACAGAACCGTGGCTGGGAGGAAAGGAACCAAGACAATTTTCTTTTTCAATTTCTAAAACAAAACAGTATAGATATGATTACTTTACTGGGCTTGCCAATAAAGATCAATCGTTTGAAATTTCAGGTGCATCTATCGGCATTACCAAAAGATTAAGAGTTCCTGATGACTACTTTCGATTTTCTCAAGCTTTAAGTTATCAGTATTATAATTTAAACAATTATTATACTGGTTTGTTCACTTTTGGAGATGGAAAATCTAACAATATTGCCTACACAGCCAGTCTCACTAGAAACAATACATTTATAAATCCAATTTTTCCTGTTGGTGGATCAAGTTTTGAATTAAGTGCTAAATTTACACTTCCCTATTCTTTATTTAATAATGTGGACTATGCTAATTTAAAAGATCAAACAGAATATCAAAATGATGATGGCACACCCAATCAGGCTAAAATTGATCAAGAAAAATATAGATGGCTAGAGTTTTATAAAATTAAATTTAAAAGTAGTTGGTATACAAAAATCATAGACAAATTTGTTTTAAAAACCCATGCAGAATTTGGATTCTTGGGTGCTTACAACCAAGATAGAGGAATTATTCCTTTTGACAGATTTTTTCTTGGTGGTGATGGTATGTCTCAGTATGCTATGGACGGAAGAGAAACAGTCAGTTTAAGAGGTTATCAAAATCAATCTCTTTCGGATCAAGATGGATCAACTATTTATAACAAATTTTCAATAGAACTTAGATATCCCATAACATTAAAACCGTCTGCTTCAATATTTGCTTTAACATTTTTAGAATCCGGAAACGGGTTTAATAGTTTTAGAGAATTTAACCCTTTTAATGGGAAAAGATCTGCAGGACTTGGTGTAAGAATATTTATGCCAGCCTTTGGATTACTTGGAATTGATTTTGGTTACGGTTTAGACAGTCAAGTTGATGGTGGGCTCGATTCTCACGGATGGGAAACACACTTTGTTATAGGACAACAATTTTAGAGTTTTTACGTTATAATGACTAAACAATAAAAATGAATAGACTTTCCTTTTTATATTTCTTAATTATTTTTTTTTTAACAATTGACTATTCTTTTTCTCAAAAAGCAGAAAGAATTGGATATGTTAATATGGAATATATTCTCTCTCAAATGGAGGATTACAAGACAGCCAATGCTCAACTTGAAGAAAAAATAGGTAAATGGAAAAATGAAATTGAAATAAAAAAAGCTCAAATTAAAGTTCTTAAGGATAGTTTAGAAATTGAAAGGCCTTTGTTGACTTTTGAAATTGTTCAAGATAGAGAGTCTGAAATTCAATTTGAAGAAAAACAATTAAATGATTACCAAATAAAACGTTTTGGAGTTAATGGAGATTGGGTGACTCAGGAGTTGCTATTAATCAGGCCCATACAAGATCAAGTTCTAAATGTTGTTGAAACCATTTCAAAACAAAAAAAGTTTGATAAAATTTTTGATCAATCTGCTGATGCAATTATGTTTTATTCCGAAAAAAAATACGATATTAGCGACCTGGTTTTAAAAAGTATTTTAAAAACTGAAAAACTTGAAAAGCTTAAAATTGAATTTGAGGATGAAAAAGTTAATCCTGAGTATGAAGCTAAAAAGAAGTTAATAGAAGAAACTAAAGCCAAAAAAGCTGCAGAAGTAAAAGCAAAAAGAGAACTACTTTTGAAGCAAAGAGGAGAAAAAAGAAAAGCCTATCAAAAAAGAAAAGATAGTCTGTTAGAACTAAGAAAAAAGAAAAATAACCTAAAAAAAGTTAAAAAATGAAAGCTTTTAAAAAATTATCAATTACTATTTTATTTTTATTTGTAGCGACTACGGTATTTGCACAAAGTAAAGTTGCTCACATTAATTCACAGGCCTTAATTAGTGAAATGCCTGAAGTCAAGGAAGCGCAAGCTCAACTAGAAAAGCTGCAAAAGACCTACGCAACTGAGATTGAAGCTTCAATGAAAGAATATCAAACGAAACTTCAAACCTATGGTGCTGACCAACAAAATCAGACTGAAGTAACTAACCAAGCTAGAGCTAAAGAATTACAAGGAATGGAACAAAACATTCAACAATATCAACAAACTGCTCAACAAGATATTCAAAAAAAACAAGCAGACTTATTAAAACCACTTATCGATAAAGCAAGAGCAGCTATTCAAAAGATTGCTAAAGAACAAGGTTTTGATTACGTTATAGATGCTACGGAAGGAGGAAGTTTGATTTTAGCAAATGGAAAAGATTTAATGGCAGAGGTTAAAGTAGAATTAGGATTCTAAATTACTTTTACTACTAATATTTTAAACTATCTAAGTTTCCTTAGGTAGTTTTTTTTTACTTTTACTCAATGAATAATGCGCCAATAGGAATTTTTGACTCAGGAATTGGTGGTATAACTATTTTAAATTCAATAAAAAAAACATTACCAAAGGAAAGTATTATTTATTATTCAGATAATTATAATTCACCATATGGAAATAAGTCTAAGAAAGAAATCGAAAAATTAAGTATCAAAAACACTAAATTTTTAATTGAAAAAGGTTGTAAAATTATTGTTGTGGCTTGTAATACTGCGACAACAAATAGCATAAGTAAATTAAGAACACATTTTGATCTTCCTTTTATAGGAGTTGAACCGGCAATTAAACCTGCTGCTATGCAAACAAAAAGTGGCTTAATCGGAGTGCTTGCGAACAAAGGAACTTTATCAAGTGGATTATTTGAAAAAACAGCTAACAATTACGCATCAGATGTGAAAGTAATTGAAAAAAATGCAACGGGTCTCGTTGAATTAATTGAGAAAGGTATATTTAGTGGAGAAAAAATTGAAAATATTTTAAAAAAAAACTTGAATCCGATGATTCAAAATAAAATAGATCACCTTGTTTTAGGCTGTACGCATTATCCTATTTTGATAAAAACAATTAAATCTTTAATCCCTAGTCATATAAAAATCCTGGATAGCGGAAAGGCTGTAGCTAAGCAAACTAATAGATTATTAATAAAAAATAAATTAGAGTCAAATTTAATCGATCCCTTATACACTTTTTATTGTAACGGATCAGATCAATCTCTTAACAAAATTTTAAATTTTAAATTTGCAATCAATATTATTTAGATGGAAAAACACATAATTAAATATAAAGAAACGAGCAGAGAAGAAGAACTTGAATTTTACTCAAATAAATTCTTATCAGAGAAAAGATTAGAATTTATAAAAATCGAAGATGCTAAAAACTTTCCTTTAATTCAACAAATTTTTTATTTGCCTTTTGTGAAGAAAGTAGTTTTAAATAAACGTTCCGTATATATTGAAAAATTAAATATTTTAGAGTGGAATGATGTTAAAAATGAACTATGCAAACAAATTCAGGATTTCCTCAACGAAGGAGGGCTAGTTTCTCAGGTTGAATCAAATAAAGTTTCACCCACAACAGTCTATGCGGAAAGTACTCCAAATCCAAATGTGATGAAATTTGTAGTCAATAAAAAGATAGTTAAAGGAGTTTATGAATTTAAAAATGTTGATGAAACATCAAATGCACCAATTGTAAAATCTCTGTTTACATTTCCATTTGTCAAAGAGGTTTTTTTAGATTTTAATTTCATTTCTATTACTCAAAATTCCACTTCAAATTGGGACGAAAATGTTATGGAAGTTAGAGAATTTATTCGATCATATATTGAAGATAATAACATCTTAATTTATGAAGATCTTATTAATACTAACTCAAGTATTGTTGAACTGGATACTGAGAATATTGATGATATTTCTAAAGAGATTATTGAAATTATAGAAAAGCATGTAAAACCAGCAGTTGCTTCAGACGGTGGTAATATAGTATTCCAATCATATGATCAAGAAACAAAGAATGTTAATGTAATTCTTCAAGGAGCGTGTAGCGGATGCCCCTCATCAACAATTACGCTTAAAAGTGGTATTGAAAATATGTTAAAAGAAATGCTTCCAGGGATGATTTCTGAGGTGAATGCCATAAATGGTTAGCTATCCCGCTTTAAATTTTTTTAAATAATCTGGCTCAAAATAAGCAAAATCTTCAAACTTTGATTTTTTAAATTTCTCATAAGAAATTAAAACCATTTCTTTTGAAGATGGAAAAGTATCATAATTAGAAAAAATTAAATTAGAGTTTTTCCTTATCAATCTTTCACATTTTTCTTGACCATTTCCAATAAAATATAATTTGTTTTCTTTAGCTAATTCAATGAAAGATTCGCTATCAATTATTTCAGGAAAAATATTTCTTACTAATTCATATTTTGAATTATACACAGCAGAATACACCTCATCTCTTCTAGCATCCAGTACAGGAATTATTAAATCTTTTCCCTTGATATTAATTTGCCTAGCTAAAACTTTAAGGGTAGGTACTGAAATTAATGGGACTTTAAGGGCATAACAAAGTCCTTTAGCGGCGGATACACCAATTCTTAAACCAGTATATGAACCAGGACCACTACTAACAGCTATTGCTGATAATTTATTTACACTGATATTTGAATTTTTTAAAACTTCCTCAATAAAAGAATGCAGCTTTGTTGAATGAGAATAATTCTTTTCATTAAATTCCCTAATAGATATTAATTTACCATTATTAGCCAATGATATAGAACAATTTGTTGTTGAGGATTCTATGTTTAGAATATAACTCACTAAATAAGATTAATTGACTGTTATAGGGACTCCAAAATAAAACTCTAAGACTTTTAATTTAAATATGTAATCATATTTTGTTCTTATAAGTTCAGATTGTGCCAACTCATATCTTTGTTTAGCTTGGGTAAAATCAAAAGAGTTCATGGCTCCCACTTGAAATTTATTTTTAGCATATTCAAAAGCTAATTCTCTTGCTTTTATTAACTTTTTCGAAGCTAGATAAGCTTTGTAAGCTCCATTTGCGTCAGAAAAGGATTGATTAACTGTATTTTCTAAATCTAATTTTTTTTGTTGTAATGAATTTTCAGTTCTTAAGATATTAATCTTAGTTCTATTTACATTTGAACGCCTAGAAAAGTTGTTTAAGATGGGAATGTTTAAACTAAGGCCAAAATTTTGACCAGCATTTAAGTCAAATTGTTTTGAAAAAGATTGCGGCCCTGATGTTGTCATTTTTGTATAAGGGGCTACTACTCTTTCTCCTGTACCTTCAACAACACCAATTGGAGTATAAGAAATTTCATCTGTGGGTACTAATCTGTCAGAGTATCCAATTCTCGAGCTGTAAGAATAAAAAGCTGATAAGGTAGGTTTTAATGAAGCTTTAGATATTTCTAAGTCTTTTTTAGCTATATCAAGATTGGTTTCGAAAATCTTAATCTCTTTTTTATTTGAAACTGCATAATTAAAAATTTCTTCAGGTGTTTTACTCATAACATCAGAAATAGGAATATCATAGGTTTCATTAGCAATTTCAAAATTTTCAAAATCGTCAATTAATAACAATTGAGCTAAAGAAATCTTAGATAAATAATATGCGTTTTGAGCGTCAACTAGATTTTTTTCTTGAGAAGCAAGATTAGCTTCAATCTCATACAAATCTCCTTTAGGAACAACTCCGGAATTCACTAACTCGTTTATTCTTTTTAACTCACTATTTGTAATATCCAATTGCAATATTTGAACAGAAAGTGATTCTTTACTAAATAAAATTTGTAAATATGAATTAGCAACCAATAATGCTATGTTTTCTGTCATATCTTCCAGCTGATACTGACTAGCTAAAATTGAAAGATTTGCTCTATGTAGCCTGTTAATATTTTGAAGTCCTCCGTAAATATTTACATTCATGTTCAAATTCATTGAAGTAAATTGGGTGGTAACATTTTCTAATAAGCCAGTTGTTATATTTTGATTTAGTCCAATATTCCAAGAATGATTACTTCCTACATTAATATTGGGTAAAAAATTGCCTATAGCTCCTTGTTTTTCAATTTCAGAGCCTGCGTAATCTAGCTTTGACTGTTTAATTGAAATATTCATTTCAATTGCTCTATTCACGCATTCTTGAAGAGTCCATGTTTGTTGAGCTAGTAAAATATTAGGGACAATTATTATAAATAAGTACTTTAAGATTTTCATGTAATTAAATTATTTAGTCGAATTTAGTTCTACCGTCGTCTCTGCTATCAACTTCCCCTCTTTTAATTGGTTCCGTTTTATTCCAAACTTTAATTTTATCAGATTTTGCTAGACCACTTAATAATTCAGCATTGACTCCATCAGAAATGCCTAATTCAACATCCTTTCTAATGAATTTTTGATTAGAGGTTTCTATCTCGACATATGGTTTTTTTGTTTGAGAGTCGTATTGTAATAATGCTTCGCTAATTGCTATAACATCTATTTTTTTATCTGTCACAATTGATGCATTAGCGCTGTAGCCGGCTCGAACTATATATTCGTCATCTAAATAAACTTCACCTTCAATTTTAAACTGAATAGCGCCAGCAACTTCTGTTCCTTTAGGTGCAATCAATCTTAATTTAGCCTTGTATTCTTTATCTTCAATTGCTCCTAAGGTGACTACTAAGGGCATTCCCGCACTCAATTTTCCTACTTCTCCCTCATCTACTTGTCCCTCAAAAATCATTTTGTTAAGATCAGCAATGGTTGCTATTGTAGAACCTGCATTAAAAGTATTTGCTTGTATAACTTGATCGCCTTCCTTAATGGGAATTTCTAATATAGTCCCCGAAACAGTAGCTCTAATATTGGTATTTGTAATTGATGACCCACCAGATGAGCCTAATTTAATTATTTGAAGATCACTCTTTGCGTTTGATAAATTCTGCATGTCTTGATTGTATCTAAGTTCAGAGGCATTATATTCCTGTTCTGAAATAATTTCTTTTTTAAACAATCCTTGATTTCTATTAAACTCAATTTTAGAGTTCTTCATAACTATTTCTGCACTTTTTACTCTTCCCTCAGCTGAATTAAGAGTTTGCTCATTGGGAACGACTTTAATTTTAGCAATTAAATCTCCTGCTAATATTTCATCTCCTTCTTCAACGTATATTTCCTGTATAATTCCAGCTATTTGAGGAACTACGTTAACTTCATCTTCAGGCAATACTTTTCCTGTAGCTACAATTTTTTCCTCAATGGTAGTAGTAATTAAATTTTGTGTTTCATAAACAATTGAAGATTTACTGTTAGACTTTATAAAAAAAGCACTGGCAAATAAAATTCCTCCTATTAGCAAAACAATTCCGATGTATTTTAAATATTTCATATTAATTAATTAATTATTCTTCTCTTAATGCGTCAATTGGTTTAACACTAACTGCCTTTTGAGCAGGGATAATACCTATTAATGTACCCAGTACAATCATAAGTGTTAAAGCACCCAAAACATAAGGTATGGGTACAGTTGGGTTAGTATATGGGAAATCTGTCATGTCAGCTGTAGCAGCATTAATTCCATAAAGTACTAATGCTCCTAAAATTATTCCTATTATTCCTGCCAGAATAGTTAAAAAAACCGATTCAAGAATAATCTGAGATCTAACTTCAGAGGGTGTGGCACCTAAAGCTCTTCTTATACCAATTTCCTTAGTTCTTTCTTTAACAGAAATTAGCAGTATATTTCCAATTCCAATCACACCGGCTAAAATAGTTGCAATACCAACAACTAAAGATAAAAATGTTAACCCGTTAGCAAAATTCATTGTTTTTTTGAAAACTTCACCAAGATTGAATCCCGATATGGCTCTTTCGTCATTTGGATCTATTTTATGAATTTGTTTTAAAGTTGCTTTAATATCTTTTTCAACTTGTACGCCATCTATATTTTCATCAGCTGCTATCATAAAAAAATTAACTCTATCGCCTGTATTAAATATTTTTTTAAAAGTCGCAAACGGTATATAAATATCTCCATCATCACCAAAACCTCCACCTTGAACAAATTTATGTACTCCCACTACTCTAAAATTTATTTTATTAATACTAATAAACTTCCCAATTGGATTCTCATCTTCCTCGAATAATTCTAATTGTGTCCTTTCTCCAATTACACACACTTTTCTTTCCATTTCTATATCCGTTTCATTTATAAACCTTCCCCCGTCATATATTTTTGAAGTTGCTATTTTAATGTATTCAGGAAACTCGCCATATATTGCATAAGTTCCTGTCTTGTTACCTCGAACTATATTTCCGCCTGCTGAACCAAAAACGCCTGCAACATTTCTGGGAGCTATAAACTTTATTCCTTTTACTCTTTTTTTCAAAACATCAACATCTCCTAATTTTAATTGAATAGCTCTCTGAGATTTATATCCTGCATAAGGGAGGCTTGTATATTGTGCCCAAATAAAAATACTGTTTGAAGCAATAGACTGAAAAGCTCTTTCAAATCCGTTATCCAATCCCTTTGAAGAACCGGCAAGTGCAATGTAAATAAATATTCCCCAAAGAACTCCTATCATTGTAATGACAGTTCTGACTTTATTTTTTTGAATAGATCCAAAAATTTCCTGCCAAGTATCTTTATCAAATAGTCTTTTCATTTTATTTATCTGTTAAAGCTTCTATCGGTTTTATTTTAGCAGCTCTTTTTGCTGGTAAATATCCAGCAAATGCCCCAAAACCAATTAATAAAAAAGTTGCTAGTATTGCTGTATTTAAATCAACATAAGGATCTAAAATATAATAATCTTCTTCTAAGGTGTTACCAACCAATTTAAGAATACCAATTCCAGTTATAAGACCTATATACCCAGAAATTGAAGTTATAAAAATCGCTTCCTGAAGTATCATTCCAATAATTGAACTTGGTGTTGCTCCAATTGCTTTTCTAATTCCAAGTTCTTTAGTTCTTTCTTTTACCACAAATACCATAATATTTGATATTCCAATTATTCCAGCAAGAAGGGTTCCGATCCCAACAAATAAAATAATCGAAGATAGACCACTTTTAAATTGATCATTTCGACTTAATTCTGAAGCAATATTTCTAATGAAAACACCTCTTGGATCGGTTGGATCAATGAATTTTTTCTGTTTTAAATATTTTTTTAATTGATTTTCAAAGGCAACAGCTCCTGCATAACCAATTTCAGGTTTATATGAAATAATAATCTGTTGTAATTTATCAGTATTTTTTTGAATTAGTTGTAGGGTTGTGTAGGGGACATATACTATTCTTTCTTCGTTATCTCCACCATCATCTTGAAAAACACCAATAACTTTCCATGATCTTCCTCCACCAGAAACAAATTTACCTAAAGCATCTTCATCTCCGAATAAATCCTGTTTTACTAATCTACCAATAACAACATTTCTCTCTTTATTTTCTACGTCTAATCCATTAATATATCGACCTTGCATCATTATGGTCATTTCGTTTTTTTGATGAAAAGGACCCACACCTCTCACCGAATAATTATTTGATTTTAATTTATATCCAATATTTCCACTCTCAGAAATTCTTGGAGTTATTCCATCAATGTAGAATGCAAACCTGTTTGTGATGTCCTCTAAATCTTTATTGTCAAATTCTATTCTTCGATTAGCCTTGTAACCCATATAAGGCTTTGTAGTTCTTCCTGCATTAACCCACATAGTATTTAATGCATCATCAGTAAAAAATTTATCAAAAGTATTATCAAGTCCATTACCAAAACCAAATAAAACGACAAATATTAAAATACCTAAAGCAACAGTAAACCCAGAAAGAAATGTTCTAAGTTTATTTTTTTTAATTGAATCAAATATTTCTAACCAACGATCTCTACTAAACATTAAATAGCTTTTACCATTTTATTTTTTTTATCTTCCATAATAACTCCATCTTTCAACCTAACAATTCTAGAGCACATTTTAGCAATATCTTCCTCATGTGTAACTATCAAAATTGTTTTACCGTCCTTGTTAATTTTTTGTATTAAAGCCATAACCTCTTTGGAAGTCTTAGAATCTAATGCTCCAGTTGGTTCATCAGCTAACAAAACTTTTGGTTTTGAAACTAAAGCTCTAGCAATAGCTACTCTTTGTTTTTGCCCCCCGGAAAGTTCACTAGGCAAATGAGTTGCCCACTCTTTTAAACCCACATTGTCCAAATACCTTAACGCTTCCTCTTCTCTTTCTTTTCTTTTAAATCCTTGATAATAAAGAGGTAGAGTTACATTTTCTAAGGCAGTTTTATAATTGATTAAATTAAAAGATTGGAATACAAAACCAAGAAATTTATTTCTGTAATTAGCAGCTTTTGTTTCGTCTAAATCTTTAATTGGCACGCCATCTAAATCGTAAGTTCCTTTATCCAAAAGATCTAGCATCCCTAAAATATTTAATAAGGTAGATTTTCCAGAGCCTGAAGATCCCATTATTGCAACTAATTCTCCTTCTTCAACTTCAAAATTTATTCCTTTTAAAACATGTAAGGAATTTGATCCCATTTTATAGGATTTATGTAAATCTTTTATTTTAATCATAAGATTGTGATTCATTTTGAAATATATCAATTATGGTGCCCAAATTTAATGCTTTATTATTCATTTTTTAAAGATTGTAATTGTTTAAAAAAATCCTCAAATGAAGTTTTTCCTTTTTTTGTTATTGAGTAATCGGTTGTTGGATAACTTTTTTGAAAATATTTTTCTATTTTAATCAATCCAGCATCATTTAATTTCTTTAATTGAATACTTAAATTTCCTTTAGATGAGGTTGTAACGTCAAGTAGCGCTTTAAAAGTACACGTCTCTACTGTCATTAAAAAAGATATTGTTTTGAGTCTAATAGGATTAAACAATAATTTTTCAATCTCTTTATTCATCCTTCTTATGCAAATAAAGTGATAACCCTGGGATTAACATCCCAAAACTTATTCCAATAACATTAACTAAAAGTAGATTTAAACCTGGATTGTAGTAAGTATATATAGTAAAAATTAAAAGTCCAACTCCTCCAATAGTAATATTACGGAATTTAATTATCAACCCATTCATTAGTAAAACTAGTCCCAAAAGAAATAAAATATCTTGAACAGGATTTATATTATGTAATATGGAAATAGCTACTGTAAAAATCCAAGCAAATCCAAAAACTCCCCAGATTATTCTAATAACTCTATCTAGTTGTGTTTCGTAACCAATTTTAATACCCGTTTTAATATTATAGTAAGTGGTGTACACCATCCCTATTAGTGGAATTGATACCCAATAAATTGTAGATGAATAATAGCTGTATTGAACTATTTTGGGAAAAAAATAATGAAATAAGCTCATTGAAATTACTACTATTGACCAAAAAATCAAGTTATATCCAATAGGTTTTAAGTTGGTTTTTGTTTGCTTAATTGCTTCGTTGATAATAATTAATTGTTCTTTTTTTGTCATAATAAAAAATTTAATAAATATCGAACCCAAAAACAATATTTTAAAATCAAAAACAATTACTTATTGTCAATATTTTTTTTGATTCGATATATAATTTTATACAAATATAAACTAGTTTATTTTATAAACCAAATTAAAATTCTTTCCAAAAATTAGTTTTAAATTCATCTACGTATTCAGGTAAAATTTTATTCTCTTCTTTTAAATTCTCATACAGGTTTAAATCAATAGGTTTTGATTGAAAAACCCTTAGTTCAACTTTATTTAAAGAATTAACAATAAAATCTAAGTTAAAAGAAATCTGATTTTGCTTTCTTCTACCTTTAACAAATTTATTTTTTTCAATAATTTTAAATGGCCTATCTATTCCTGCTTTTGAGCCTGATGAAACCTGAAAATAAGTCAAGGAATATTTTTTTTTGTCTAGTTTTGAAAAAACCATTCGACCTTCTACCAAATAATTATCTGATGAAAAACCAAGTAGCTTTAGTTTAAATAAAGATTTAACATTTTTAAAATCAATTCTTACTATTGCAAAATCATCCGAGTTAATATGTAGTGTCCCTTTATAATCTTTTGAACCCTTTGGCCGGAAAGTCATTACATATACTAGCTGATTACCCAAATAATTAAGCTCTGGATTGCTAAATTCATATCTATTGGATTTCAAAATAAAATCTAAATCTGTTGCATCATTATAAAAAAGGTTTGAATAAATATTAGAAACTCTTCCTTTTATAGAATTAGCAAAGTTTTCTTTTCTTTTTATTTCATCATCGTTAGCTTTTTTTAAAGCTGCTTGATTTGTACTATCAATATCCCACAGACCATCAAATTCTAAATCCCCTGAAAATGGCAATAAACCAGATCTAATTTTAAAGTAAGAATTAGATTTTAGACTTTTCTTAAGAGATTCCTCAAGTTTTGAATTTAACGATTCTAATATTTCGTTGTCTTTTTTATAAGTTTCTCTTGATTTTATTAAATTAATTTTCTGATTGTCTTCTTCCAAATTACCATAATAGTAAGATAGGACCTCTGTAGCAGATTTATTATCACTTGGTAAATTTAAAAGTAAACTATCAATTAATAAATCATTTACATTATCAATAGACGATTTAAATTTATTTATTTCGAACTTTTCTATTGTACTATTATATTCCTTTCTGTAAAAAATTTTATTTTCTGATAAATCAGTTTGATAATTTTGAGTTATTGCAGCTTTTATTTTTTCTATTATTTCTTGTGAACTAAGTTTCCTGTTTGTGATTATTACATTGTTCAACTCTATTGGTTTTGGGCTTAAAAAAATAATGCTATCGTTAAATCTATTTAAAGAATAAGAAACTTTTTTGTATCCCATGGATGATATAAATAAGGAATCTTCATCGTTTAATTCATTCTTTATTAATTCAAAATCTCCATTTTCATCTGATATTACTCCGCTACTATTAGAAAAATAAACTGTAGCGAATGGTATAGGATTAAAGGAGATGGAGTCTAAGATTTTAACCGATGTTGATTGGGCCTTTAAATTAACAGCAAACAATAAAAAAATTATAAATCTTTTCATGATTAAAAAATCCAATTAAAATAGTACGACTTATTATCAAACCCATTAATCCAATATGGTAAATGATCTAAATCTTGTAAAATTAAAATTATGTTAGGTATCGAAATAGATGTAATAATAAAAAAAACAATCCACAAAAACATTAAGATTATACTGACATTAATATTTGATTTTTTCTTAAACAAGACATAAAATGATGTTATTATAGTAAGTACTATTGTCAATCCTATTAATAAGGTTGAAAATATTATAAAGTAATTTGGAATAGCGCTTAAGAGCTCATAAAATTCAGGATCTTGATTTAAAGATGTTTCATTAAATAATAATGTTAATAGTAAAAAAAATAAAATTCCACAAATTGAAAGGAATATTGAAGCCATTACAAAAAATATTATTTTTAAAATTAAAGCTCCTATATTTAAAAAAACATTAATTACTGGAGCCAACAGTCTAAAAGGAAATAAAAATATTTTTGTTAATGTGCTTTCTGATTTATTAAAGTTTCCCGTTTTTTTTTTAATAAAATCCTCAAGGTTGGATAAATTTACATTGAATCCTGACATATTCATTTTTTGTCCAATAGTTTTGGCCTCTTTAGTGAAAAACCATAATAACAAATAGAACATTAACCCTGCTCCTCCAAAAAACAAACTAACTACAAAAACAACGCGTATTATATTGACATCAATCTTGAGGTAGTTTGAAAGTCCTTTTGCCACTCCACCAAATATTCCGTTTTCTTTATCTCTGTAAAGTATTTTTCTCAAATTAGGATCAAAATCTTTAGAGGGTATTCCCATCCACAAAATGATATATATAATTAAGTTTAGAGGAACAGCAATAAAAAATATGATTCTTATAATTATTGGATCAATTTTAAAATATTCAGCTATTCCTGAGCATATTCCAGCAATAATTCTATTACTGGAATCTCTAAAGAGTTTATTACTTTTTTTATCCTCATTAGTTGTTTCTGTTTCGTTATCACTGTAGATTTCTTTGAAATCGTCCAATGATCCCATAATTTGAATCATTTCTTTAACATCATTTAAATTGATACACTGTTTACTTGATGAAATTTTTGATGAAAAATTTTCTGCAACTCTGAGCTCAAAATCTTTAATGATTTCAGAATCATTGTCAATTGTAGAAAAATAAGTTTTAATAGAATTTAAATAACTATTCAGTACTTCATAAGCCCCTTCTTCAATATTAAAAATTGAATAACCGATATTAATTGTAAATGTTTTTTTCATTTTTTTTTATTTCCTAAACCATTCTAAAATTTTTTTTAAAATATCTATCTTAAATTCAAGTAATAATAGAAATAGTTTTTTCATTTTTTAGTTTTTAATAACTTCTTTACTGAAGCGTCTAACTCATTCCATGAAATGATCAATTCTTTAATGTGAAGAGTTCCCTCATAAGTTATAGAATAATATTTTCTAGGCGGTCCTTGGTCTGATTCACGCCAAACATGTTGAATATATCCTGATTTCTTAAGTCTATTCAACAAAGGGTAAACGGTACCCTCAACAACAATTATTTTTGAATTCTTAAGTTCATCAATAATATCAGATGTGTAGACCTCGTCTCTTGAAATTATTTGCAAAATGCAAAATTCTAGAAGACCTTTTCGTATCTGTATTTTAAAATTTTCAGTACTCAACCTCCCCTTAATCTAATTCGTTCTTTTCAATAGTTATAATTATGATTTCTTTTTTATCTTTCTTATCATCTTCTTTTTCTTCAACCGATATGATCCATTCTCCTTGTAGGCCATCAATATTCTCTCCATCAATAGTTAAATTTATATCATTTTTCACAGAAACATTAGGCTTAACATCAAGTCCACAAGAAGTGAAAGTGAAAATTGTCAATAAAATCAATATTATTTTTTTCATAATTTAATTAATTATATATTATACATAGTACTTTGTTATACATAGTAGCAAATATAAAAAAAAAAATCGAATTATGACTTTTTCTTAAAAAACCTATAATAAAGAAAAACAAGGGTTAAAAAACCTAATACATATGGGATAATCATTAAATATACAATGCCATCATTTAAACTTTCTGCTGCTTTTTGATCTGCTCCAGATTCTAAAACAGCTCTACACATCGCGCATTGAAGATTATATGTAATTAAAAAAATCATTTAGTAATATGGAGAAATCATTAAATAAACAATCACTCCAGTTACGGCTACATATAACCAAACAGGAAAAGTAATTTTAGCAATTTTCTTATGAGGATCAAATTGCGATTGAATGGCTCTCACATAACTTGTCAGGACCATTGGAATTAAAACTATTGATAAAATTATGTGAGTAATAAGGATAAAATAGTATAAGTAGGCCACAAATCCCTCTCCACCAAAAGGAGTTGGGTCCGAGGTCATGTGGTAAGCTATATACATAACAAGAAAAATCAAAGATAAACCGATACAAACTTTCATCAATCGTTCATGTAACAAACGCTCCCCAGATTTAATAGCTCTTATTGCAAGTACTAATAATAACGCAGTAACAGCATTAATAGTGGCGTATACAGGTGGAAGAAATGTTAGGGGAGTTGCATCTGGAATTTTTACGGTAAATAAAATCGCTACAACAATAGGAATAGCTATTGAAACTATTACTATTAAAGTATTATAAATTTTTGAATTATTTTTACTCATCACTCAATAATTTAGCAATATCCTCTCTTATCATATCAATTCCCTGAACTTCTGAATTTTCATCACCAATTCCTAAATAATAAACAATCGGTGATCCCATTGCATTGTCTCTTGAGCGAATATAACCCTCTTGGTCAATTAAAGCAAAAAATCCTTGATGCTCAAAACCTCCAGCAACATCAGGATTTAACGAAGAAAAAATATTAAAGCCTTTATTTGATAAATCATATATGTCTGTAATAGCTCCAGTTAAAAAATGCCAGTTTTTAGATTTAACATTTATCAACTCAGCATATTCTTTTAAAACTTGAACCGTATCATGTTCTGGATCAATAGAAAATGAAGCAATTCCAAAATCATCCCTATCTCCAAATTCTTCATCTAAAACTTTCATGTTTTTATTCATTTCAATACAAATTGATGGACATGATGTGAAAAAAAATTCAACTACAAAAACCTTTCCTAAAAAGTCTTCATTGCTAATCAATAAATTGTCTTGATTTTTGAAAATAAAATCGGGGACTTTCTTTTTCTCTCCGTTTAATTTTACAAAGTTTAATTCTTTAGAAAAATTTAATCTAGTATTCTTTTTTAAGCTATCATCCTCAAAACGATCCATAATTTTTGGAAAAAACCAAATCCCAAATATTAAAACTATAAATGAAATTCCAACGTATGAATACTTTTTCATTTATAATTCGTTTTTATAAATATTATTTTTTTTTAATGCCATCCTATATTCAGCTAAAATCACCTTAACATCATCTACCATATTATTATTAATATCGGCAACAAATCTAGAGTCATAGCCATATTTTATTCCCTCTTCGTCATCTCTTCCTCTTAGATTTCCATCTCTATCAATTATAAAAACATAAGATGTGGCTAAACTAGAATCCAATTTAAGATCTGTTTTTAAACTGTCAAAAACATCTAACAAATCCTTATCACTCACTTCAACAAACTTCCAATTTTGAAAGTTAGTTTTTGTAAGCCTGTTCATTTCGAACAAAAGGCTATCTGATAAATTTTTTGTTCCTAAAGGTTGAATCATTAAAAACTGAAAATCTTTAAATTCATTAAATCTCTTAAAAATTTCCTGATTTAAATTACCAGCATCTCCATATTTTTCCTGAATTTTGGAACCAAAAAATCCCAAAATTGTAATCTTATTATTAAAACTTTCAGAGGAGATAACAGAAATATCTTTAATGTCTTTTGTTAATATGGGAAGCTTAGCAAAATGATTTATACCTGATGCAAAAAAAAGGTACACTACTAGAGGAAGAACAAAAAGGATTGTAAGTACAAAATACTTTCGCATTTAAAGAAATTATATTGAATAAATTAAAAGTTCCAGCTTACAAAACCTTCATACATCACATCATATATGTAATTGCCTTCGACAAGAATAATAAACACTAAATAAGCAATTAAAAAGATAAGAGTAATCACAATAGAAGCTTGTAATCCGCTTGTTTCATCTCTAAGATGCATAAAATCCCAAGCTATGTAATAGGCTTTGACAAGTGTCAAAATAATAAATATCCAATTAATAAGCTTAGTACTTAAAAAAGTATTCATTAAGATCTCAGGTTTTACAATTCCTAATACTACCTCAATCGTTGTTACTATAGATAGAAAAATTAATACTCCCCAAATTTTTGTTTGATTAGACTTAAATTTTAAAAGTCCTCTAAAAATCTCTAATTTATGTGTGTTGTTTTCCATATTTAAAAATTATACCAAATAAAAGAATGTAAAAACAAAGACCCAAACTAAGTCTACAAAATGCCAATACAAACCAACTTTTTCTACCATTTCATAATGCCCTCTTCTTTCATAGGTACCAATAAGCACATTAAAAAAAATAATTATATTGATTACAACGCCAGATAAAACATGGAAACCATGAAATCCTGTTATAAAAAAGAAAAAATCAGCAAACAATCTATTTCCATATTCATTACGAACCAAATTGGCACCCTCGACCACATATTTGGCTTGGCTAATTTTTTCCAAGGATTCCTCTCTACTTAAAATAATTTTATGACCTTTTTCATCAATTTTTTCTGTTTTAATTACAATATTTGGATTTGATTTAAAACCGCTGACAACTTCATTTAAGGTGAAAGAAGGTAAAGTTGATTCATCTCTAAACCAAATTCCATTTTTACTCTCGTGTTGTACTCTATCTCCTGGTATTTCTAAAGCTAAATTTTCTAATCCAATTCTTTTTTTTGGATTATCCTCGTAAACAAATTGATAAATCTGACCGCCATTAGTTTCAACTGCCCCATATTCTCCTTTAATAAAATTTTTCCACTCCCAGGCTTGTGAGCCAACGAAAATAGCTCCTCCAATAATTGTAAGTGCCATGTAAAAAACAACACGCTCTTTCTGCATATGATGGCCTGCATCAACGGCTAAAACCATAGTAACAGATGAAAAAATCAAAACAAAAGTCATTAAAGCTACATAATACATTGGAGCATCTACACCATGTAAAAAAGGGAAGTGATTGAAAACTTCATCAGCTATAGGCCAGGAATCAATATTTTTAAATCTTGAAAAGCCATACGCTACTAAAAATCCAGAAAAAGTTAAGGCATCGGAAACAATAAAAAACCACATCATTAGTTTTCCATAACTAGCCTTAAAAGGTTGTTTACCCCCTCCCCAAAGATCTTCTTCCTCTATGTTTGTTGATATTGTTGTACTCATCAAATTAAAATAATTTTGTTACAAAGTTACATTTTTTTACTATCTAAAGAAATAGAAAAAAACAAACAAATAAAGCCATAAAATTCCCAGAAAATGCCAAAACGTAACTGCTAATTCAAAACCTAATTTTTCTATTTTATATTTGTTTTTATAATTATTAATTATAACAACGATTAGCACAATTAATCCCGCAAAAAGATGAGCTAAATGCAAAACAGTTAAAACATATAAAAAAGAAGTAGTAATTGTACTTTGCGCTCCAGTAAAAAAATAACCTGAAGAAATTAATTTATTGAAACCAATAAATTGACTGGCAACAAATAGTATTCCTAATCCAAAAGTTACAAGTAACAAAAAATTGGTTTTGGAACTATTGTTTTGATTTAAATTTTTTTTTGCAAATGCTATAGAAAGGCTACTAATTGCTATAAAAATAGTACTTAAAGTAAAAGCTATTGGAAGTTCAAAATCTTTTAACCAGTCAGGCCGAGATTTACTAACAATGTAAGCGCTGGTTAGTCCTGCAAAAGTCATTGCAATACTTAACATAGAAAATAACAGCATCATTTTTTTTGCCTTTATCCTCTTTAAACGTATTTCGTTTTCATTTTCACTTATTTCCATAAAAACATTTTATCAATTACATATATGACTTGAACCAATGTTAAACAAATTACACTAGCTGTAAATAATTTTTTTGCTGCTTCAGTTGTCATTTTATTATAAAGGTTAATAGAAAAATAAAGCATCGCTAACCCTATTAATCCAATTAAAGCAGCTGAAAAAACCGTTAAATGTAATTCGCCAGTTAAACCACTAACTGGAAACACTGAGATCATAATCATCCAAATTGTGTAGAGGACTGTTTGTAATGCGGTAGCTTTATCTTTATTTTTAGTAGGAAGCATATTAATACCTGCCTTTTTGTAATCATCATGAAGCATCCAGCCGAGTGCCCAAAAGTGAGGAAATTGCCAAAAAAATTGAATAGCAAATAAAGTACCGGCTTCAATTCCGAAATTGTTCGTTGCTGCAACCCAACCCAACATAAAAGGAATGGCTCCAGGAAATGCGCCAATAAAAACAGATAGCGGAGTTTTTGTTTTTAAAGGAGTGTAAAGACACGTGTAAATAAAAATAGAAATTGCTCCAAAAAGAGCTGTTTTGGGATTTATTTTATATAAAATAATTATACCAAATAAAGTCAATAAAACAGAGACTAAAAATGCACTTGAAGTTGAAAGACGTAAAGAAGGTATTGGACGATTTTTAGTTCTATCCATTAAAGAATCTATGTCTTTTTCAATTAATTGATTAAATGCATTTGAAGCTCCAACCATACAGTAGCCGCCTATAAACAACATTGAAACTATCTTTAAATCATAAGTGTCTGCAGCAATTAAATAACCCGCAAGAGATGAAAACACAACACTTATGGCTAACCTTGCTTTTGTTAATTCAAAAAAGTCTTTAAGAGTTGTCATTAAAAAATTATTTAACGAAAAATAATAGGTTTTGGATGAACTTATAGCCATAATAAAATAGGGCGCAAAGTTAATACAGAATATTTGAGAAAACAATTATTAACAGATATTTAAGACCTTATATAAAAAGCTTAATTTAACTTGAAAGTTACTGGAATACTAAAAGGCACCCTTACTGGTCTGCCTCGCTGTTTACCAGGTGTCATTTTTGGGAGTTTGGATATAATTCTGTTTGCCTCTTTTTCTAAATTTTTGTCTGGTCCTCGTGTTCTAATCCCACTAATATTACCATCTTTTCCAATAATAAATTGAACAAAAACTCTTCCTTGTATCCCCATTTCTTGAGCAATTTCAGGATATCTAAAATTTTTAATTATGTGTTTTTGTATTTTATCTTGAAAACATTTTCTTCTTTGAGATTTAGCTACGTTTTCACAACCTGGAAATAACGGAACATCCTCAATAATTGCAAATGGAATATCCATATCAATTTCCTCTTCCAAAACTTCAACTTCTTCGACTACCTCTTCTTGATCAGTTTCAGTAGATTCAATAATAGTTTCTTCAATTTCTTCCTCACCTTCAACTACTTCAATAATTTCAGGAGCTGGTGGTGGTGGGGGCGGCGGCGGTGTTTTTATTTGTTCAGTAATCGGAATTTCTTCATCATCATCATCCTCAACATTTAGAGATTCTAAATCGTATTGTCTCTCATACGTCTTATACTCAATAGCCTGCCATGAAATAAAAAGCACCAAACATAAGCCTAGGGCAAACATTAAACTACTATATTTTCTAAGATCTGCTTGTGGATTTTTTTTTCTTTGCATAATTACAATGTATTCTTAGCTAAAATAAATTTTTTTTTTTAAAATAAAAGCTATGAGTGTTTATTTTTAAGAATATGGATTTTACTTAAAAAAAATGCAATTAGAATTCCAGTCATATTTGCAATAATATCAGCAATCTCGAAATACCTTCCAATTGGCAAAAATCCTTGACAAAACTCAGTAATAATTGCAATAAAAATTACTATTTTGATATAATTCCACTTCAAATCACCAGTTTCTAAAAACCCTAATCTAATCCACATTATTGCCATAATTAAATAAGCACATAAATGAAAAAATTTATCCCATTCAAACAGATTAAACTCTGGAAACGGGAGTTTAGGAATAGGAATTATAGAAACTAATAAAATAGATAGAGTGTATAATATTGTAAGTTTTTTTAAAAAAGCTTTATCCACCGATTAGGTCTTGATACGAATCAGCATCTAAAAGCTCATCTAACTCACTTGGGGTTTGAATTTCCATTTTTATAATCCATCCTTTATTATAGGGGTCTTCATTAATTAGTTCTGGGTTATCTTCCAGGCTCTCATTGATATGAGTAATTTTTCCTGAAACTGGTAAAAATAAATCTGAAACAGTTTTAACAGCCTCAACTGATCCAAAAATTTCTTCTTTTTGTAACTCTTCATCTAAAGCTTCAATCTCAACGTAAACAATATCCCCCAATTCTCCTTGAGCGTAATCAGTAATCCCAATAGTTGCCACATTACCCTCGACCTTAATCCATTCGTGGTCTTTTGTATATTTTAATTCAGGTTTAATTTCCATTTTTAATAAATTTTTAATTTGTAAATGTAAGTTTTATAAATATTTTTTCATAAATAATTTATTCGCCAAAATTGTATCTCAGCGTCATCCCTGATCTAATTGTTGTTTGAGGAAATGCTGTAGAAATAGCAAATTCAGAAAATAAATGATCATAAAAAAATACAGCATTAAAACTTTTACTCAAAGCATAATCAGCGGAAAATTTCAACGACCATATAGACTGTCCTGCAGTTACTTTATTGTCATCAATGTCTAAATTTCTTATGATGGTAATATTATCTCTTAAACTTAAATCAGCTTTAATATTCAAATCGCCTTTAGAAACACTTTGTTTCCCTCCAAAACTATTTCTAAATTTTAAGTCCTTAATTCTATATCCCAATCCTATTGAATAATCCATTCCTGAAACCTCAGTTAGTAAATTATTATCTAAACTTAACGATAATGCCCTGTCTTTCTTCATTTCCAAAACTACTCTTACAGAATTTTTAAGTTCCATGTCTAATTTTAAAAGAGGATTAAATTGTTCAACTAAATTTATGTTAGTATACAATGTCTCGTTTAAAAAATTTCCAGCCAAATCGGTAATTTTATTATTTGATGAATTAAATTCTAAATTTGATTTGAAATTATTTAATGTATAACTAGACCTGTATGAATGTCCTAGGCTAAATCGTTTGAATCTTTCCTTGAAAAATTCAATATTTAATAATCCTGTATATTGAATGGACCAATTAGGAAGCGGTGTACTTCTTAAAGCGCCCAAAGAAATATTTTCTGGATTTTCTCCCGTATATGCAGATAAAAATGCTGGAATCAGTACGGACTGATTATTTTTACCATAACCTTGAGGAAAACCATCTTTATCGAAATCTCCATTCGAATTTCCATTTATAGTAGCTAATCTATTTGCTATTATTAATCTATTATTTTGGAAAGTTTGAAAAGTTTGGGATTTGTACTGATCACTGTCTCTAAAAGATGTTTTTATCAAAATTGATGATATGGAAAAATTTCCATATAAATTCGAGCCCAAAGCATTATAATTATTATCAACAATCTTGTAATTTTCAGAAAAATTTTCAGAATACTCTCGATTTGCGTTTAAATCTATTTTAAAATCTTTAATCCAATTTATTTCAGTTACTATATTAAATTTTGTATTATGAACTCTTGAATATTGTTCATTAAAACTTGGAAAATCAGTCAACCAACCATTTTTGGCAGCTTCGAATCTTATATCAGACTGACTCCCAAACACAAAAGCAAATGAAGGTTTAGTTGTTCCAAAAAAGCCTAGTGTCTGTGTGTATCCAGGCAACACTTGTCCATTATTTTCTGTATAATTTAATTTTAGTCTGGATATACCTGTTAATAAACCAATAATTGAATTTGTTATTTTATTTAAAACTTTTTTTGGTTTTTTCTTTTTTACAAGCCCAATATTTCTATAGAGTTTAGCCATATTAAAAGAACTGCTAAGAGTGTGAGTATTTGCATTTTGAATTGTATTAACCCTTCCCAAAACGTTTCCTAACTCATCTTCAACCTGAGCCATCGCATCAGATCCCCTTTCCCAATTAAAATCCCCAGAATAATTATAGCTTGTAGATATAAAATTAATGAGAGGGAATAATTTAAATGGCAACTCATAGCTTAATCCAAAAGATTGATTATGTGAATTAGTTTCTCCAGTATTCCAAAATCCGTCCCATATTTCAAATTCTTTATTTACAATTTTATTTCCATCCGAGTCATTTTCAAAATAATTTTTTACCACACTATTGTTTGATGCTGAGAAGTCCAATCTTAAAGAATTAGTAAGGTTTTGACTTAAACTTAAATTCCAGTCAAATAAAAAATTCCTTTGTTGAATATCAGGCAGTGCTATTTGTTTTGAAGAATCAGCCCCCTCAATATAAACTTCCCTAAAGCGCTGACTATTAAACGTTCTATTGATATTAGTATTAAAGGAGATTGAAGATAGTAAAGGGTTGATATTAAATTCACTAAGCCACTCCAAATATTTACTATCGCTAATAAATGAAATTGACTTAAAGGGAGAGATTACAAATGGTTCAAAACTAAAACTATATTGAGCGCCTGCTCTGACAGTTTTTCTGCTTAAATTTTCAATTTCATAATCATGTTCAATTTCTTGATTGTAACTGTACGAAAAATCAAAATTTTCAATATCATAAAATCTTTCGGATTTATCTTCATTTCTATTTTTCTTTAACCCAATTAAGCTTATACTCTTAGATTGTTTAAAAGAAATTGCTTGATTTCTAATGGAATCTCTTTGACTTTTCCTCTCTGCAGAAGCTAACCTATCATTTAATTTTATGTCTTGATAAAAAGGGTCATATTCAGGGGTTGTTTCTTGCTGATTAACGCTATATGCTAGCGGTATTTGAATTCCCCAATTTTCAGGTAAAAATTTTCCGAAATTTGCACTTCCGATAAATCCATATTGTTTAAAATCTTCTCTACTTCTTTGATTTGGAGTTTTATCAATTGATCCAAAACCAACAGTAGACATTTTTCCAGAGACAGAGAAATTTGCTACATCTGCAATATTTGCCTCTAGAGAACCTAAGGCAGACCACCCACCCTTACCATCAATTTCTGAAAGTCTAAGTTCATTAAACCATACTTCACCTGAGAGAATATCTCCTTTATTTGTTGATGGATTCTTAACTCCAATCATTAGAGTTTTAATTCCTCCGATGGTTGGATTACCTTTAATAGCAAACTTATATTTTTTATCTCCTGGCAAACTTGAAATTGAAGTAAATTCATCTATTTGCTGAAGATCTTCGTTAAAATACAATGTTTGAGATAAATTAGATTGACTCGACAGAGCTAAAGCCTTCAATTTTGTTAATATTTCTAAAGAAAAATCAATCGAGTTTGAATCAGGTTCCCAAACTTGATCTGCACTAAATTTATTTGAACTACCCTGATTAAATGCAGTGGGCTTTAATGGTACCTCAATCTGATAGTAATTGTCCGTGAAATCTGAGCCCATTCTAATAAAACCGACCAGTCTTTTATCATAATCCTCAAAAGATCCTTCACCAGGAAGCGAAGGACTGCCTTCAATAGATTCAGCATGAATATACATTTTTAACTTTTTATACTGTCTCATGTCAAAATCTAAATTCTTATAAACTGCTCTTGAATCCTCAGGCTGAAGATTAGTAACCTTAATTGTCATAGACTGTTCATTTTGTCTAATAATTGAACTATTAGAATTAATCTCTTCTCTTTGAACACCTGGTGGAAGGATATAATTTACAGGAACCCTATTTTCATTTTCTAAAATATTTACCGAACCAATATCAAATGAAGTATTTGGATACAATATGTTATCCTTATTAAGAGTTTTTGAATATCTTTTCCAATCAGTTCTAACTAAATCCAAAGTAGCAAACCTAAAGTTCACTGGACTTGAAAAATCTTTCAATAAAATCCTCATGAATCTAATTGATCTTAAATTATCTATTCCATTTACCGCGTTAAAGTATGGACTGTATTTACTGCTTTTATAAAACTGTTTAAAAACTGGGATTTTAAATTGAATCCAGCGAGTATTTTTTGTTTGTCCGTTTGGGAGATCAACTTTTAAATCATTTCTTACGTCACTTATAAAAGGGTGATTTCCAACATCCATATTTTTTTTAATTGGTATGATGTATTCGAAATAACTATCTATGGTGTTCATAGTATTATCTTGATTAACATCCTCAGAATCTGGTACTGTTGTTGAACCTCTATATTCTGAAGAAACAGGTGAGTTGCCTTGGGTACCATTATAGTTTTTATATCGATCTAATATTCCTCCATTTGTATTTAAATAATATTGATAATTATCTCCTGCTGGATCGGCATTATCTCCGTTAAAGTATTTATTTTTCTCGTCTTGATCATTCAATCCATCATAACCTAAATCTTGAAGTTTTCTATTATTAGCATCAGCATCAAAAGTATAAACCAATGACTGAGTAGCTGGAGAAATTCCCCATGATGAGTTATTTGTTATCTGTTGAGAATTAACAGTTGGCAACCCATTTTCATATAATTTTTTACCATCTTTTAAGATATCTTCAGAGATACTTCCAAGATTAAAAATTAAATTTCCAAGATAATTATCTCCAGATGAATTGTCTTCAAATGTGTCTAATAACCAAAATTGTATGAACTCGACATTAGACTGTTCAAAATTAGTAGTGTTAATTTTTCTAGAGATACCTCCCCAATTTTTTTCAGTATTATTTATAAATAAATCGTTTTCAATATTGTTGTAAGGACCTTTTTCGTTTGGAAGGAAATTTAAATCAAATGTATTTTGAATTCTTGATTGACCTTCAATTAAGTCCTGTTGTGGGAAAATTTCATCAATAAAAATTCTCCTTGTCTCATTTTTTGATAATTCGTTATCGTCTATTTCGGCTGGTCTTTGTCTGGTATAAAAAACCGGGTCAATATTATACCATGCCAATTTTGCTCTATAGTGACCTAGTCTCAAGTCATCTGTTCCAAACTGTGAACCATTAACATTAAGTGGAACACTTGAAAGTTTCCATGAAAGATTATCTCTTAAATCTATATTGGTTTCTGAACCTTCAAAATCATCAACATAAACAGTAGCACTATTATCATAACCTGAATTTTTTGGTTTACCAGCATGTAAAAAAGCCACTTCACCTTTTACTGAAATGGTAGATGGAACTCGAGTATTTATGTTTGGAAGTTTATTTACCATTCTAGTTAAAAAAGGAACATCAGTAGAAAAAATTCCATTTAGACCTATCATTGTATTGTTTACGGGTTCAACCCCGTAATTGGCCTTTTGACTAATTGATCTTTCACTTAAATTCATTAAAGATCCACCCAAAATAAAGTTATCATTAAACTTATGCTCAATATTAAATCCCGAAAATCTCTTTTTCTGTTGAGCATAAAAAGAATTACTCTCAGTTGAGATTTCAATAGGAATGTTTGAGTTTTTTAATGTTTCATCTAAAATTTGAACTCTACCTGCTTGATAATTTACAGTATAATCAATTCCCTCTTGCAATAATCTTCCGCCAGCAGAAACTTTAACAGAACCCCTTGGCACATTAAACTGACCAATAGCAATACCCCCTGAATCTCCCGATGTCTTATATGACCCTTTTAATTGGAATTTATTTTTTTCTATTTTTTCCTCAGCTTCGATTTTTGAAGATTTATAAATTTCCTGATAAACATATTTTTTTTGATTGTCATTGTAAGAGTTATAATTTTTGTAATCCTCAGAGTTTGAATTACTATTTTTTAATTTATCAAAAAGATACTCCCCAAAAGGCTCAACAGATGTAAAAATAATTAAACCATTAGTTGAATTTATAGTTAGGTTAGGAACAAAATCAAAAAAACCGTCTCCTCCATTTTGGATATCATTGTTCATATTTAAATTATCCAAATTAAAAACTGATAGTAAAGTTTTACCATCAATTGACGAGGGCCATATTGAAGAATCTACTGGTTCAATATAATTTAATGGGGAAGGATTAGTGTAAAATATGTTTAATTTAAAATCATCTTTGTTAATTTGATATGATCCTATAGAATAGATATTTTTCATCATCAAATCCCAAACTGGCTGATTAATATTGGTAAGACTACTTTTCAGCATTTTAACAATTAGACTGTTGTTTGAAATTTGAAGTTGACCATTGTTTTCATATGTGTCTGTTGCGTCAATTCCATCGTTAGCGAATTCTCCAACCTGAAAAACTTGACCACCAACTGTATATTGGTAGGCAACTCCAAGAATTTCATCATTATTTAATGGTTGATTTAATGATATGTATCCTAATTTCTCATGTAGTTTATACTCATTGGGTTCTAATTTTCTCGCACTTTCCAAAACAGAATAATCATTGCCCTCACTTATTAAGTTTGATATTGGTCCAAATCCATTTTTAACTGTAGATATTTCTCTTATTGAAGAGTTTAAAAGCCCAGTACCTATTGATAAAGGATCAAATTTATTTACTGAATTGTCAGGATAGACATTACTCCCAGGCTTTAAAATAAAACTGGGGTAAAATTCATCAATTTTTGTTTTTAAAGGATCTGATTCTCCTAAATCTTGAAGAGCCAAAACATTTCTTACATTTTGAGTTTGATTTACTCTGTTTGTAACCCAAACCTCGATTCTGGTTATATTAACTTGCGTGTTTAAATAAGGGTAGTTTTTAAGGGTTTTATCATACTTGTCTCTAAAATATTGTCCCAAGAAAAAATGTCTGTTCTCATCGTAATCCAAAGGAAATATTGAAAATTCTTCAAAGCTTCCATCTCCTTTGGCCATAACAGTTTGTGATTGAGATCTTTGCTCAGAAAGAACTGTGGTAACTTTTGTGTTTCCAAATTTTAGTTCTGTTTTGAAACCAAATAAACTTTGAGCTCCAGAAATCAAAGACCCACTTAATGGCATACTTACATTTCCTAACTCAATTTTTTGAATAATATCATCCTCAGTTGGAGTATAATCAAGCTTTAATAAATTTTGAAAATCAAATGTAGATTGAGTGTCATAGTTTGAAGATATAGTTAATCTCTCTCCAATTTTTCCATTCAAACTTAAACTTATAGATTGGTTAAAATCTAAATTAATATTGCTTTGATTTCTTGTAGAAATTGAAGGGTTTTCTCTTTTTTGATAACGAGCACCTACATCCATTGAAATAGACCCTTGGGGGGTCAGTTCAATTTCATCACCTCCAAAAATTGACTGAAAAAAATTTGAATTTAAATATAGATCAGGAAGTAAGTTTTTTATTTTTTTTGACTCATCAGAATCTTCATCCTCAAGCAATTTTAATTTCTCTTGAAAATATGTTTTTATATTATTTGCTTTTATTAGTTTTCGATACTCTGAGGGAGTTAAAAAAAGAGGGGTGCCTACATTAATCTCTCCTGCTTTTGTCGTAAATACATACTTATCAGTGAGTGGATCATAAGTATACTTAGAAACAAAAAAAGAAGGTGGTTTTAGTTTAAAACTTCCTAAATATACAGTATTACCAATAGTGTCTAAACTTATAACCTTCTGACCAAATAAACTATAATTGTATATTAGAGTTAATATGGATGATAATAAAAAAAACTTTTTTTTAAAGGAAATTTTATTCAATACTTCACAATTTATTCAATGCCCCTTTTATTAACTCTTCCACAGACATTTCTGGCGAATTATTAACAAGCATTTCTATTAGCTTACTAGTTTGTTTTCTATTATAACCTAGAACCTCTAATGCTGATAACGCTTCATCTTGGTTTGTATTGCTAATATTTCCATTAAATTGGTTGTTTTCTGAAATTAAACTTACCTTATCTTTTAAATCAATTATTACTCTTTGTGCAGTTTTTAAGCCAATTCCTTTTACTGATTGAATAACTGAAACATTTCCAGAAACTATCGCACTTTGTATTTCCCCAGGTGTCAATGAAGAAAGCATTGTCCTGGCTGTACTAGCTCCAATTCCAGAAACTGAAATTAATTGTCTAAATAAATTTCTTTCTGTTTTTTCAAAGAAGCCAAACAAAGTATGTGAGTCTTCCTTAACCTGTAAATGAGTGTATAAACTTACACTCTCAGAATCTGACAATTTTGAAAAAGTATTAAGCGATATATTCACTAAATAACCCACTCCATTACAATCAATGACGATTTCTGTTGGAGATTTCTCAATCATTCTTCCTTTTAGTTGTGTAATCATTTTTTAATTTTAGCTTTTTTTTGAGCATCAACAACTGCAACAGCAGACATATTTACCATTTCTTCAACACTTGCACCTAATTGTAAAACATGTACTGCCTTAGACATTCCCATCATAATTGGTCCGATTGAAAGCGCATTGTCCAATTCCTTTATTACTTTATAATTGGTATTTGCTGAATCTAAGTTTGGAAAAATTAATGTGTTAACATTCTTTCCAGAAAGTTTTGAATAAGAGAATTTATCCTTAAACATTTCTTTATTAAGAGCAAAATCAGATTGTACTTCACCATCTACTTTCAAATCAGGAAAATTTCTATGTAAAAATTTGACTGCTTGGTTAACTTTTAAAGCCATCGGATGATTTGATGATCCAAAATTTGAGTAAGACAACATAGCGATATTTGGCTCCATTCCAAACATTTTAACAGTTTCTGCAGTCATTTTAGCTATGATTGCAAGATCCTTTGAACTTGGGTCAATATTAATTGATGTGTCAGATAAAAATAAGGGGCCTTTACTTGTAATCATTAGATTAGTTGTGGCTACTTTATTTACGTCAGGAGCTTTACCTATGACTTCCAACATTGGTTTTACCGTTACGGGGTAACTTCTTGAATAGCCAGAAATTAAAGCATCTGCCTCACCATCTAACAGCATCATTGCAGAATATAAATTTCTTTGCTTCATTTTATTTACTGCTTCAAACAAAGTAACTCCTTTTCTTCTTCTTAGTTCCCAGTATTTTTTTCCGTATTTTTCTCTATTTACTATTTCTTCACTAGATTTTGGATCAATAATTGGAATTTCATCCTCAAACTCAATTTCAGATTTTAGTTCTAATATTACATCTTTATCACCCAATAGAATGGGAAAACCTATCCCTTCTTCATGTACTATTTGAGCAGCTTTTAGAACATCCAAATGATCTGCTTCAGCAAAAATTATTTTTTTAGGATTTGCCTTGGCTCTATTTGCTAAAAGTCTAACTATTTTATTGTCATTTCCAAGTCTAGAATGGAGTTCTTCTTCATATTTTTCCCAATTTTCAATTGGAGCTCTTGCCACACCTGATTTTATAGCAGCTTTGGCCACTTCAGGTGGTATTTTGGTAATTAGCCTTGGATCAAAAGGTTTTGGGATAATATAACTTTTTCCAAAAGTAAGCTTGGTTTTGTCGTAGGCAATATTCACAAATTCAGGAACAGTTTCTTTTGCTAATGAAGCTAGTGCTTTTACAGCTGCCATCTTCATTTCATCATTAATTTTAGAGGCTTTTACATCTAAAGCTCCTCTAAAAATAAACGGGAATCCCAATACATTATTAACTTGATTAGGATGGTCTGATCTTCCTGTAGCCATAATGATGTCATCCATAGTTTTCATTGCTAAATCATACGCAATCTCAGGATTTGGATTTGCCATTGCAAAAACAATGGGATTTTTTTTCATTGATAACAGCATTTTTGGAGTAACCATATTTTCTCTGGAAAGACCAATAAAAATATCGGAATTAATCATGGCCTCTTCTAAAGTGTTTATTTTTCTATTTGTAGCGAATTCCTTTTTTTCACTTGATAGTTCTTTTCTATTAGACCTTATAACCCCTTTACTATCAGTCATAATTATGTTTTTGGGATCAATCCCAAAAGCTTTATACATTCTTGTACACGAAATAGCAGCCGCACCAGCTCCACAAACTACCATTTTTACATTTTCAATTTTCTTTCCTACTATATCTAAGGCATTTAATAAAGCAGCAGAGGAAATTATTGCTGTTCCATGTTGATCGTCGTGCATTACAGGAATATCAAGTTCTTCAGAGAGTCTTTTTTCAATTTCAAAAGCTTCTGGCGCTTTAATATCCTCTAAATTAATCCCTCCAAATGTTGGAGAAATATTTTTTACTGTTTCAATGAATTTTTCAGTATCCTTAGTGTTTATTTCAATATCAAAAACATCAATTCCAGCAAAAATTTTAAATAGCAACGCTTTACCTTCCATCACAGGTTTTGAAGCCTCTGGGCCAATATCACCCAAACCTAAAACAGCTGTTCCATTGGTAATTACTGCAACCAAGTTTCCTTTTGAAGTATATTTGTATACATTTTCAATATTTTTTTCTATCTCAAGACAAGGATGAGCTACACCAGGAGAATAAGCAAGAGATAAATCCCTTTGGCTATTATATTTAGTTGTTGGAACAACTTCAATTTTTCCAGGATTTGGTTTTGCATGATATACTAATGCTTCTCTTCTGTTTTTTTTATTCTTCATTTATTTAAGCATCTCTTTATAACTATTTATAAATTTATAAAAAGCATCTCCATTTACATAAAAAAATTACACTATTATCATTTTTAATTTATTAAAATTTAAAATGAATCTAAGTGCAATAATCTTATTTGATAATTGTTATTTTGTAATTATCATGTAAGTTTACGCAAGATTAATATATACGTTGAAAAAATATTTTTTATTATTCTTTTTATTTTCTTTAGCTGTTGTTAATGCTCAGTTAAGTAAAATTCATTATATCCCGCCAATAACTGCTACAGATGACCCAGGAGATCAGTGGCTGTATATTTCGACTCCTAGTACATCGCCAGTAAATTTTGAGGTAAAAGTAGGTGGAGTAGTTGGTGCAACATCGGACTCAGGTACTGTCTTTTTTCAAGGAACTATTGACAATAATATACCTGCAGCAATTGAACTAGCTCAAGATCCTGGAGATAATAACGGCTGGTGGAGTAATTTTTTTGTTGATCCATCTCAAACAGAACAAGTTTTAAATAAAGGATTCGTTGTTGAGTCTGATTCAGATGTCTATGTCTCAGTAAGAGCAAATTCAGATGGCCAACAATATCAAGCAGGGGCATTGGTTAGTAAAGGTAAATCTGGACTAGGAACCCGATTTCGTGCTGGAATGTTTCAAAACCAAAACTCTTCACACATTGGTTTTATTTCGGTGATGGCTTCTGAAGATCTAACTCAAGTTACTTTTAATTTCACCAAAGATATTGATACAACAGGAGGTCCTAAAACCCCTGATCTGCCTCATGTTGTCAATCTTAATAAAGGAGAAAGCTATATCCTGGCTAGTCAAGGTGGTTTTGGAAACGAATTAATAGGGACTTTAGTAACCTCCACCAAGCCAGTAATAATTAACACAGGGTCAGCCAGTGGAAGTTTTGCTACAGAAACTGGAGGACAAGATTATGGATTTGATCAAATTGTTGGATCAGATTTAGTTGGATCAGAGTATATTTTTATCAGGGGAAATGGGAATAATGGTTGGGAAAATGTTTTATTAATAGCCGATCAAGATAATACCGAAATAATTATAAATGGTGAGACTTATGGAACCATTGAAAAAGCTGGGGGATACTTTATTGTTGAGGGTAATAAATATAGCTCAAATGAAGCGGGTGGGAATATGTATGTTAAAACATCCAATTTAGATCATAAATTATTTGCTTTTCAAGGAACAGGTAGTGTTTACGCATCTGGGTTTGCGGCAGCTGCCAATCAGGGTATGTTTTTTGTGCCTCCATTAAATTGTTCCTCAAAAGGAGATGTAGACAACATAGCAAGTATAGATAAAGTAGGTATTAAAACATTTGAAGGTGCGGTAACTTTTATAACCAAAAAAAATTCGAATATTTTAATAAACGATCAGGCAATAGGAACTTACAGTCAAGTGACTGGACCGCTTGATGTAATTGGAAACGAAAATTACGTTACATATATAGTAAAAGGGTTAACTGGCAATATTTCGGTTAAGGGAAACGACGAATTATACGTGGCTTATTTTAATTACGAAGGTGCTGCAACGACTGGTGGGTTTTATTCAGGGTTTGCTACCCCACCAGAAATAGTATACGATGTTGAGCTAGAAGTGTTAGGATCTTGTATAAAACAAAATGGAGAGTCTAATATTATTTTAACAGCTGATAATATCAAAAATTTTGATAGTATTAGATGGTTAAAAGAAAATGAATTTGGAGATTTTGAACCAACTGGAAATACTGAAACCACATTTAAACCAACTCAGGTCGGGTCATATAAATTAGAAGGTGTTTTGGAGTGTTCCAATCTTAACTTTTTGTCAAATAAAATTGTTGTTAGTTTATGTCCAACCGATTCTGATCAAGATGGAATAGTTGATAATATTGATATCGATTTAGATAATGATGGAATTACTAATACTAATGAATCTTTTGGTAATGCTTCAATTGATTTTACCAATGAAGATAGTCCAACTATAAAATTTGAAAAAGACAACTCAATTAACACTACTATTTTAGAGAATAGCGGAACTATTACAAGCATTCCTGTTGGTATAAATACTTTAGAGGGAACTGAAAACGGGGTTTTTAAAACAAATGTTCGAGCTGGAAGTGATGTGGAATTAAACTACACACTTTCTTTTATTGAAAATTTAAATATAAAATTATCTGATAATTCGGAAGATGATTTTCAAAATACTGAAGATATTTTTTCAATTAAAGTCTACCCTATAACTCAAAATGTTACACTTTTAGATCCCAATGGAAACTTATTGGTTGATACAAATTTTGATGAGGCTTTTGAATCTGGTGTAGCTAATCATACGGCTAATGAAATTATTTTTAAGCTTAATACTAGAAAAGATTTTAATTATTCTTTTAACGCTAGTGAGATTTCAGGCATTTCTATAACTCAAAAAAGAAGCAACACTACAACCGATGGAGTCTTTAGCGGTATAATATCTATTCAAAACTATTCATTGGACACTGATAGTGACAATATAAAAGATTATTTAGATTTAGATAGTGACGGAGATGGTTGTAACGATGTAACAGAGGCTGGTTACATAGATGTTGATGGGAATGGAATGATTGGAATTGGAATTCCAAATACTGAAAATAACGGAGTGAATGAAAACGGAGGGGTGGCTGAACATGATTATTCCGAAGAACCGCTTAAAGATGAAAATGGAATTTATTTTTTTCAAAAGGTAAGCAGTCCCGTAACCATCAATTCCGTTCCGGTTTCAACCACAGCTTGTCAAGAGGGGGCTAATACGACGTTCAGTGTTGGTGTAGAAACTTTAAATAACCCCTCATTTCAGTGGCAAAAATACAATATTGGCTCTTCAAATTTTGAACCTTGGGACGATCTGGTTGAATCAGACACTTACAGCGGAACTGAAAGTTCAACATTAATTATCAATAATGTCAAAGTTGAAATGAATGGTGAAATATATAGAGTTTTGGTTAACTCTGACCAATACCTATGTCCTACAAAAAGTGATGAGGTCTCTTTAACAGTATTTGAAAAACTTCCTGTTTCCAACCAAGTCAATTCAATTATTAAATGTGATGATAACTCTGTTGGCGATGATAAAGATGGTGTTATTTCTTCTTTTGATTTATCCTCTCAAACAGCTATTATTCTTGGTGATCAAAGCCCTGACGATTTTACTGTTACTTACCATATCAGTCAAGATGATGCAAATAATACGGCAAGCACAGGCTTAGCATCTCCATACACTAATAGTAAAGCGGGAGGAGAAAAAATTTATGTAAGAGTTTTAAATAAAAGTTCTGGATGTTTTAGAGCAACAACTTCTTTTGATATTGAAGTCGCTGCCCTTCCGGCGGTAAAACCATTAATCACTGTAGAACAATGTGACGATGATGAAATAAATGATGGCAAATCGCTATTCAATTTAACTAAAAACGAATCCCTTATTTCATCTGATTACGAAAATGAAACCTTTGAATATTATACAGATTCTGATTTAAATGTGGATTCACTAATTACAGATCCAACAAAGTTTACTAATGAGGCTTTCAATCAAAGTGTTTATGTAAAAATTATTACTTCAAATAACTGCTTTAGAACCTCTCAAATTGATATTAAAGTTGGTGCGAGTCTAATTGCTGATAGTTTCATGCTTTCTTATGCGGTTTGTGATGATTCTCCAGCTCTTAGCCAAGATGGTATCGCTACTTTTAGTAGTGATATTCTAAAAGATATTAAACAAAAGCTTATAAATTCTGATACAAAGTTTTCTGCTCAAACCATTAAAGTAAGCTTGTTTGAAAATAAAGAGGATGCTTTGACAAATAAAAATATCATTAATATTGAAAACAATTACACCAATACCACACCAACTAATCAAGCTATTTGGGCCAGTATTGAAAACACAGAACTTTCAAGTGTAGAGTGCTTAGGTCTTAAACAAGTTGCCACACTTTATGTTGAGCCAAAACCTATTGCCAACGCGGTTACTATTGCTAAACAATGTGATGGCGATAGTGTGTTGGATTTAGACCCTCAAGATGGTAAGTTTCCTTTTGATACCTCAGCGATTCAATCAACTTTAGTTGGTAGTCAAACAAATGTAACAACTTATTATTACCTGCCTGATGGTACCCTTATTGGTAATGAACTACCTAATCCA
>JAQWJH010000110.1 GCA_029248455.1 Flavobacteriaceae bacterium | reverse complement strand
GCAGAATCCTTTTCAATAGGATATAGACTATTTAATGATTTAAAAGAAAAAGGATTAGAATATGAAGACTTAAATGTTGATATTTCTACAGTTGGGGTTAGTGGTGTGTCTTTTAAAAGTAATGCTATCGTTATCAAAGAGATGAAAATTGGTAGCTATACAATTAAAAATGTTGTTGCAATAGTTAGAACTTTAGAATCTGCTAACACTTCTTTACTAGGCATGGGATTTTTAAAGAAATTTAATGAAGTTAAATGGTCACTTATTGCCAAAGAACTTGTTTTTTATAAATAAAATGCTTGAACATTATTTTGACTGCCCTCATTGTTGGGAAAATCAATTAAAAATGATTGATCCATCAATTTCCAGCCAAAACTTCATTGAAGATTGTGAAGTTTGCTGTAATCCTCTTGAGTTTAATTTAACCTTTTCTGAAAATGAACTTACCTCCTTTTCTGTGGTTTCAATTGAACAATAAACATATTTCAATCAAACTTAGACTTCTTATATATTTTTTTTGATTTGTTCCAATAACTAAAAAATGAATTAAGATTAGATTTATTAGTAAACATCCAATCTCTTTCGTCAACTTGCCCAACGTAATGATTATTTAAAGGATGCTCTTTGAATATTATTGTTTTTAAACCATAACTATTCTTTAAATCGTTAAAAGAACCTACAAAAACTTGAATGTCATTTATGTTTTTTGCTAGATTTAAAATAAAATCAATTGATTTATTTGAAATCGGATATTTATTAAAAATTTCAGGTTCTAGCAATAAAACCCTATTACAATTTTCATCTTTTCTCCACAATGGATCTAGATTATAAAAATTGTAAATTAAAGTTGGAATCGTGTTAATTATTTTCAAATCATCACTATCGGGAAGTTTAGTTGTTAAATCGGGGTTAATGGTTTTTTCTAAAATTTTTGGAATTTGAAGATTTTCAAAATCTGAGTATTCAACATCTAAAAAAGTATTGGTTTGTGATGTATAACAATACTTGTTTATGTTATCTTGATTGGCATAATATTTTTTATTACTATTAGAGCCACAGACCCATTGCCAACTCAATGCATTACTTCCCCAATCAGCATCTAACAAACTATAATACATCCATTTAGCAGGTGTATTCCAATGACTCTTAGCAATGTTACATGCAATAGATGAAACATACATTCGAACATGGTTATGCATGTAGCCCGTTTCATATAAGGCTGATATAGCATTATCTATTGCTTGAATCCCAGTACTGGCATTACAAATAGATCTTGCAATTTGATTGTTTGTAACGTCTGTTTGCGCATGTTTTAAATCATGATTAATCAAGTCTTTATTTTCTTTCCACACAAGCTGCCAATAGTCTCTCCAACATAGTTCTTGAATAAACTTTTCTATTTTGGAAAAACTGTATTGTTTTTTCATTAAAAAATCGAAAATAATTTTAGTAGAAATCACGCCGCGCGAAATATATGGAGATAACTTACTGACAGATCCGTCAATAAAATTTCTATTTCTTGAATAATTTATTGGGTCTATTAGATCAATTTTTTTTAAAATTTCGCTGTAATCTGTTTTCATTTTGAGAAAATTAAAATACTATATTAGTTGATTGTAAAAATAACCTAGAATTTTAAATTTAAAAAAATGAAAAAAATAATTTTACTACTTTTTGTTAGCTCCATCCTATTTTCTTGCGACAGTAACCAAAAAAATATTAATTCTGACAATAGTGATCCAATGTCTGGTTATATGGTCGGAAATGATGATAAATCAAACGCTATGGTCCAATTTACTAAAGCTTATCAAGACAATGATATTGAAAGTGCTAGAACTATTTTCAGTGATGATGTTGTTTTTCACGTCAATGATTCTGATTTAACATTTGACCAAGTCAAAGAAGGGTTTTCAGCAGGACATGATTATTTTGATAATATAAGACATAGTGAATACGATGTTTCTACCATGTATTACAATGACGGAAAAATATTTACGAATTATTGGTACACCTGGGCAGCAACTTCTAAAAAATCAAACGAAGAATTGGTGTTAAAAGGGTATTGCTGGTTTAAATGGGAAAATGATAAAGTAGTTGAAGTTTATAATGCTTTTGACCCTACAGCATATAATATGGAAATGTCGAATTAATTCTTTGAAAAAAACACACTTACCTACCAAAACATGTCCCGTCTGTAAAAGACCTTTTTCATGGAGAAAAAAATGGGAAAGAGATTGGGAAAATGTTATTTATTGTAGTAATAAGTGTCGAACCAATAAATCAAATTTAATTAATGAGTAATGAGATTAATTCCTACCTTGATTTTCACAAAAAAAATGGTGGATCGGGAAAATTATTTAATTTTAAATTTATTTCATACAAAGAAGGTTTTTTAAAACTGAGTGGTGTTTTTCCTAAAGAATCATTGAATCCAAATCAAACCATTCAAGGTGGTATGATGACCTCAATGCTAGACGACGTAACAAGCTTGCTGATTATATACGAATCTAAAGGCAAAGTCTATCCAAGTTCTACTAACCTTCACAGTATTCACCACAGACCATTATTTCTGGGTAGTGTAATTGCTACAGCAGAGATTATTAAAAAAGGTAAAAATATAGCCACAGTTAAAGGAGAATTATTTAACTCTGAGGGTAAAATAGCAACTACACTAATTCACTCCGCTATTTTAATAAAAGCTGATATCAAATAGAATAAAAAATCAAATTAATGTTATGTTTATTATCTTTATAAAAAAACTGGCTATTATGAAAAAATTCCTATTATATATTTCTTGTATTTTAATATTTATATCCTGTGAGGAAGAAACCGTCAAATATTTATTGACAACTTCTTCTCAACCTGAAATTGGAGGAAATGTTTTCCCGTCTACAAGACAATATGAAGCTGGAAGTACTGCAAATTTAATTGCATCTCCTGCTGATGGTTATGTTTTTGATAAGTGGACTGGAGCTACAGGCGATTCTGTAACTACTTTAGTTATTGATGCTGATAAGGAAGTAATAGGTAATTTTAAAAGAATTCAATACGCCTTAACTGTAACAATTGTTGGTCAAGGAACTGTTGCTGAAAAAGTAATAAAAGAAGGTTCTATTACAAATTATAATGGAGGAACCGTAGTTGAACTAACTGCTAGTCCTGAAGATGGCTGGGAATTTAAAGAATGGTCAGGCGCTCTAATAGGAAGTACAAATCCAGTTGAAATTACATTAGATAAAGCAAAAAATGTTACCGCTACATTTATAGAAAAAGAAAGATTTGAATTAACTCTTATAAATGATGGATTAGGTTCAGTTTCAAAAAATCTTATTTCAGGATCAGCAGATGGATACAGTGATGGTTCTACAATAGAATTAACTGCCTCAGCAAGTGCTGGATGGGCTTTTGTTAAATGGGCAGGAGGAGCATCTGGAACCGATAATCCAACCAGAGTCACTTTGAATGCTAATAGTACTGTAATAGCAGTGTATAAAAATATGGCTCCAGTCGTTTTAGACAATGATGGTATTACCTTAAGAGCAAAAGCTGGAACAGCTGCGGGCACTACTTTTGAAATTAATAGTGTTACTTATACAGTAGTTGATAATACTATGTTAAAAAGTTGGATTAGTGCTGAAAAGAATCTTTCAACAGCAGTGACAACCCTTGTAACTGACATGAAGGAATTATTTAAAGATAATGCCTCTTTCAATACCAATATTTCATCATGGGATGTTAGTAATGTAACCACCATGGAGGGGATGTTTGAAGGAGCTGCTTACTTTAATAAAGATATTTCTAAATGGGATACCAATAAGGTCACTAACATGGATAAAATGTTTAAATCAGCAACAAATTTCAATCAGGACCTATCTAAGTGGTGTGTAACTAATTTGACAACTGAACCTACAGATTTTGTTAGTGGAACATCATGTGATTCAGATAATAAACCAAAGTGGGGAACTTGGCCTGATTGTCCGTTAATTGGAACATGGCAATTGGATAGTTGGACTGGAGAAAATGGAATAACAAGATGGAATGATGGCGAAAAAGAATGTGAAAATTACCCAGATGAACTAGAAATTAAAGGAGATGACAATACATATGGAACATATTCTTATAAGGGATATGTATGCTTTACTAACGGAGACCAAATGCAAACCGACGAGGATTCTGGATATTGGCAGTATACTGGTGACGATAATAAAGTTAGAGTGGCAGACAAACAAGTTGATTTAAATAATGCTCCACCTTGGAAACTAGAATATACTAGTGACTACACTTATTTCACAATAGTTCATACAGAATATAATGATGATCAAACAGAAAGCTGGGAGGTAACAGAAGTTTGGAAAAGAAAAAATTAATTTCTTTAAAATTTAAAACTTTAGGTGCCTGACCGTATCCTCATTGTTAATTATTTGTTTTAAAGATTCGATTCCAATTAAAAGATGTTTTTTGTCAAAAAGCTTCGAATTAACATCATCTTTAACATTAGTTTTTACTCCTTCAGGAATCATGGGTTGGTCGGTTACAAGTAAAAGAGCACCAATAGGAATTCTATTGTGAAAACCAACGGTAAACAATGTAGCTGTTTCCATATCAATTGAATAAGCTCTAACTTTTTTAAGATAATTTTTAAATTTATTATCAAATTCCCATACTCTTCTGTTAGTGGTAAAAACTGTTCCAGTCCAATAATCAACTTTCTGATATTTTAAAGCTGAGGAAATAGCTCTTTGTAAAGAAAATGAGGGCATTGCAGGAACTTCAATTGGAAAATAATCGTTAGATGTCCCTTCAGCTCTGATGGCACCTATAGGAAGAATAAAATCACCAATATTAATTCTTTTCTTTAAACCACCACATTTTCCTAAAAACAGAACAGCTTTTGGTTTAATTGAAAACAATAAATCCATCACTGTTGCAGCATTTGGACTACCCATACCAAAATTTATAATCGTTATATTTTGGTGAGTTGCAGAGGGCATGTTTTTATCCTTACCATCAACCTTAACCTTGTTGAGCTTGGCAAACTCATCAACATATTTTTGAAAGTTTGTAAGTAAAATAAAATTTCCAAAAGAATCCAATTCGATACCGGTATATCTCGTAATCCAATCTTTTACTATATCTTTTTTACTTTTCATTATTTCAAAATTAGTCAAAATAAAATTTGGTGTATCTTAATATTATTAATTTTATAAAAAAACATAAAAATGACAAAAAAATTCTTTTATTTATTTTTAGTATTGTTTCTAATTATTTTTTTATCATTTCACAATTTAAATCAAACTGAAAGAAATTTAAGTTCGTTTAAAAAAGGTAATAAACAGGTTCCCTACAACAGAAATACCGAAAACTACACCCCTATTGTTGATTCACATGTGCATTTTATGCCCTTTGGAGGAGATGCCGTACCTTTTAATGAAGTAATTAATTATTTCAAAAAATCTAAGGTATACTTTGTTAATGTATATGGAATTGGTCAAAGAGTTCCTATTGATTCTGATTGTACTTATTACTTAGATTGTCCTGGAGTTCCAGTTTTACCAACAATAAAAAATGACATGATTAATGCTGAAAATTTCATTAAATCAAAACAAAATGATATTCACTTGACACTATCAATGACTTTTCCTGATTTGGCAAATCCAGAAAAAATATTACAAAAAATGAAACTTTTGGATGAAGAATATCCGAATGTTTTTAATTGGATGGGAGAAGTTAATTTGATAAAGCAAGCACTACTAAATAATTTTCACGAACCAGCTGTTATTGAAGATATATCCAAATGGAAAGATTTTATGGAAGAATTGAAAAAACGTAACATACCAATAAATATTCATTCAGATCTTGGAAATAACAATTCCAATACTAAATTTTTATATTTAATGGAAGAGGTTTTAAAAAAATATCCAGAAAACAAGATAGTATGGGCACATATGGGACTTTCCAAAGAATTATCCAATATGAAGCCTGAAAATCACATCAAAATAATGAAAAGACTTTTAGACAACCATCCTAAACTAATGTTGGATATAACATGGCGAGTTTTGGAGGATAATTATTTTAAAAATCACAGAAGAATCTACACACGATTCTTTAATGATTATTCTGAGAGAATTTTACCTGGAACAGATTTTGTAGCATCTTCAAATAAAAATTTTGAATCATATAAAACAGATTTAGAGGTTACTAGCCAAATTCATAAGTATTTAAGCGATGAAGCTTTTAGGAACATTGTTTTAGGTAATAATTATTTTGAGCTACTTGGCTTAGACTACGAAGCACCAGAAATATTTATCTCAAATTAAATTTTTTATGAAAAAATGGATAAATAATATAGGGCCTGGACCATTAATTGCTGCAGCATTTATAGGCCCAGGAACAGTTACTTTATGTAGTATTGCTGGTCTTAATTTTGGCTATTCTCTTCTTTGGACATTAGTTCTTTCAGTAATAGCAACAATAGTTTTACAAGAAATGTCTGCAAGACTAGGAATTATTTCAAGAAAAGGACTCTCTGAGATTATTAGAAATGAAATAAAGAATCCAGTTCTTAAAAATATTATTATTCTGTTAATTTTATTTGCTATTGTCATTGGAAATACCGCATATGAAGCAGGAAATATTAGTGGAGGTGTTTTAGGTCTTGAAGCTGTTTTTGGAATTAAAAATATTGATGTTTTAAATATCAATATCAATTTTTACAGTGTTGTTTTAGGTGTAATTGCATTTTGTTTATTATTTGTAGGGAATTATAAGATTTTAGAAAAATCATTAATATTTCTAGTAATTCTCATGAGTGTTTCTTTTATAATAACTGCTATAATTACTAAGCCAAATATTAGTAAATTATTTGAAGGGTTATTTATACCAAAATTTCCTGAGGGAAGCTTATTAATTATTATTGGTTTAATAGGAACTACAGTAGTGCCCTATAATCTTTTTTTACATGCATCTTTAGTCAAAGAAAAATGGAGTAAAATAAGTGATTTAAAATCTGCCAGATATGACACAATTATTGCGATGATATTAGGTGGAATAGTTTCGATGTGCATTGTTATTTCTAGTGCATCATTAGATATTGAAAGTATTGAAAGTGCAGCTGATTTAGCAAAGGGAATAGAACCGCTTTTTGGAATTCATTCTAAATATATATTGGCAGTCGGATTGTTTTCAGCTGGTATTACAAGTGCCATAACAGCACCACTTGCAGCGTCATATGTTGCAGCTGGATGTTTAGGCTGGTCGATAAAAATGAAAAGTTTTAAATTCAGAATGGTATGGATGTTTGTTTTATCTATTGGAGTTCTTTCATCCTCATCTGGATTTAAATCAATAGAAATTATAAAATTTGCCCAAGTAACTAATGGTATTTTACTTCCTTTAATTGCAGGATTATTAATTTGGATAGTAAATAAAGAATCTGTTTTAGGTAAGTTCAAAAATTCAAAATGGCAAAATATATTAGGTGTTTTAATTTTAATAATTACCTGTTTTTTAGGATTAAAAAGTATTCTTAAAGTTTTTGAAATACTATAATGAAAAAACTAAAAATAGATATTAATGCAGATGTTGGAGAAGGGATGGGAAATGAGTTAAAATTATTTCCCTTCATATCCTCATGTAGCATAGCGTGTGGTGGACATATTGGCGACCAGCAATCAATGAACGCTATTGTTGAATTAGCAAAAAGGTTTAAGCTTAAAATTGGCGCACACCCATCATTTGATGATAAAAAAAATTTTGGCAGGAAAATTTTAAAAATAAAAAAAGATAAACTAATCGATTCATTAGAAAGTCAAATTAAATCCCTTATTCTAATTCTCAGTAGGAATAAAATAAAACTAAATCATATAAAACCGCACGGTGCACTATATAATTTAGCAGCCAATGATAAAAAAACAGCTTTAATTATAATAGGATTAGCTAACAAATATAACACTAAGTTATATGTTCCATATGGCTCCTTAATTTCAAAATTAGCTCTAAATGAAGGAATAAGGATTTGTAACGAATTATTTATTGACCGAAATTATAATGATGATTTTACATTAGTGAGTAGAAATAATAAAAATGCATTGATAAAAGATTCTAAAAAAATATTTAATCATGTAAATCACATAATAAATAATAAAACAATATTGACAATTAATAAAAAAAATATTTCTGTTGCGTTCGACACCTTATGTATTCACGGAGATAACCCTAAAGCTGTTCAATTAATGAAAAATTTATTTTTAACATTTGAAGAAAATGGATTAAAAATCAACTAAAATTGAAAACTTATACATTAAAATATAAAAAATTTGGAGAACACTCGATTTTGGTTGAATGGCCACAGATAATTAATGAAAAAGTTTTAAACAACATCTTATTATTTAAGTCTGAATTAGACAAAAAAAATGATGTTAAAATCATTTCCTGTAAAACTTCTTATAATTCATTACTTGTTACTTACTCTGATCACAATAATAAAATTTCTGAATTAAAATCATTTTATAATGAAATTAAAATTTCAAAAAAATTAGATATTGATAAATGGGAAATTCCAGTTTGTTATGAAACTGAATTTGGAAATGACCTGAATTTATTAGAAAAAAATTTATCTCTAAGTATAAATAAAATTATCTCCATACATTCAGCTAAACAATACACAGTATATAATATTGGTTTTCTTCCTGGATTTTTATACCTAGGTGGAATGGATGAAAGAATTTTTCATCCAAGAAAAGAAAAACCTGCGATGAATGTGGAAAAAGGATCAGTTGGTATAGGTGGTTCACAAACTGGAATTTACCCAAATAATAGTCCTGGTGGTTGGCAAATAATAGGAAAAACACCTATTGATTTGTTTGATATAAATAGAAATAAGCCTTGCCTTGTTAAGCCAGGAGATAAGATAAATTTTCATTCAATTTCAAAAAAAGAATTTCAATTGATAACTGTTCAAGAAAAATCTGGAATTTATAAATTAAAAAAAACAATAAATGATTGAAGTAATCAAACCTGGTTTATATTCATCAATTCAGGATAAGGGAAGGTTTGGTTTTGAAAATTATGGTGTGCCTATCTCAGGCTCAATGGATCAATTTTCTTCAATACTTTCAAATAAAATAATCAGTAATAATGATAATGATGCTGTCATGGAAATAACCATGATTGGACCTACTTTAAAATTTAAAACTGAAACAACTATTAGCATAACAGGAGCAGATATGAGTCCCTTGTTAAACGGAGAAAATATAAATTTATTTAAGCCACATATAATTAAAAATGGAGATATTCTTTCATTTGGAAAATTAAAGTGTGGATTAAGATGTTATTTAAGTGTTTTAAATGGGTTTAAAACAAAAAAAATAATGAACAGTAGAAGTATGTACGCAAATATTACAAAAGAGTTTAGAATTTCAAAAGGAGACATATTAAATTTAGAATCTAAAATAAATTCAAACAATACAATTTCGTTAAATGATTTTGAATACGAAAATCATTTTAAAGGGCCCTTCATTGAAGTTTACAAAGGGCCCGAATATGAAAAGCTGTCCATCAAACAACAAACAAACTTATTTAATAAAAAATTTACTGTTTCAAACAAAAATAACAGAATGGCCTACCAAATGAATGAAACCATTGAAAATAATCTGGATTCTATCATAACATCGCTGGTAATCCAAGGAACAGTACAACTTACGCCCTCTGGAAAAATAATTGTATTAATGAGAGATAATCAAACATGTGGGGGGTATCCTAGAATTTTACAGCTTAATGAGAGTTCAATTAATAAATTATCTCAAAAACACATGAATGATAAAATAATATTTAAATTAATCTAATCATTTTTAGATTATTTAAGCTTTGTTATTTTTTTTTTCTAACTTCCTTAGAATTATAAAATCTACTTATGAAAAAAATTATATTATTATTTAGTCTATTTGGACTTATTGTTTCTTGCGCGGATACCAAACCATGTGATGAACCTACAAATGGTTTTATCACTGGAACAAATCAAACAGTAATGCTTGGAAGTGAAGCTACTGTAGAAGTGTTTAAAACAATTGATAAAGCTTGGTTAGAAAGAGATTACTACACATTAAAAGCACATCTTTCCGACGAAGGAATATACAGACATGCTGATGGTAGCATTTCTAATAACGGAGACGAATTTATTGCTTCAATTGAAAAAGATTATCAAGACACCATTGATAAAGGTGAAAAATGGGGTTGGACAACTAACTTTGCATTTGCTGCAAAACCAAGTGCTTCAGATGATCCAGCTAATACAAATACTAATGGAGAATGGATTTGTGCCAGATTTACTTCAGAAACAGCTGTTTATGATGAGTGGTATCAAATTGTTGATGGTAAATTAGTTGATTGGACATCATCTAAAAGAGAAATAAAACAATAAAATTAAAATCATGAAAAAAATATTTTTACTTATACTAATTGTTACATTAACAAGTTGCACCAATACTGGAGTCACAGTGACTTTTGATGATGAAAAATCAAATGCTATTAGAACACATTATGAAAATTATCTAAATAACGATATGGATGGACTTAAGTCACTATGGGCATCAGATTTAGAAGTTTTCTTGAACAGTACAGAAGCTATCAGTACTGATGAACTTGTTGTTTTATTACAAGCTCAACATGCTACTTTTGATCCAATTACTATGTCTTGGGGTCAGAATGAACAAGAAGATATTGGACAATGGGTTGAAACTACTACCTACCCTGCTGGACCTGCTAATGATGCGGTTACCGTTACCCAAACTTGGTTTAATTGGAATGCTACTAGTAAGTTAACTGGTGAGACTATTAATCTACCTGCTCATATTAGTTTTCTTTGGAACGAGGATGGAAAGATTGCTCAAGAATTTCACAATTATGATACAGGCGAAATGACCGCTGCCATTGAAGCAGCTCAAGCTGCCTCAGCCTCTGAATAATTTTCTGTTCAAATAATATTACTATTAAAAGCCCTAACCTTTAGGGCTTTTTAAGTATAACTTCTTATTTAAAATGAAGTTTTGAAATTTTTCCATCCCCAGCTGCATAAGCAGTAATTTCGTCCAAAAATCTTATGGTATAAAAACTCTCGTCACTTACATGTTCCCATGTATTTCCTCTGTCATTTGAAATGTCTATTCCATCAAAACCAACGGCTACCAGAGAATTTCCCCTGCTGTTTGGAAAATACTGAACACAGCTTCTATATCCTGGATCTTTGTTATTAGCAACTACTTTCCATGTATTTCCACCGTTACTTGTAACAATTTTATTTGATGTGTTTTTTGAAGGTTTAGTGTAATCCCCACCAATGGCGAACCCATTATATTCATCATAAAAATCAATACTAAAAATTCCAGTTGTTGATTCTCCTTGAACAATCGGCGTATCGATTATTTTCCAACTTTTTCCTTTATCATCCGAAAAATATATTCTACTATTGACTCCTCCACTTGCCAGCCAAACTTTATTGTTAACTATAGAAATATTTGTATCACTAGCAGCAAAAAATCCTTCTGATTCTTTTACATTATTAAAAACAGAACAGTCCAGTTTATTCCAAGATTCTCCACCATCTCTAGTTATTAAAATACTAATACAATTATCAGTAAAATCTCCCACT
>JAQWJH010000091.1 GCA_029248455.1 Flavobacteriaceae bacterium | reverse complement strand
TCTAAATGAAATAACACCAGGATGATCTTGAATAGAAATTTTACCTGTTTTAAATTTTCCAAAATCGCAATTTTGCCATGGCTTTTGGTCACAATTATTAAATTTCGTTGGTTCAACCATCTTGTCCCATTCGTCTCCACTCAACGGAAACTCTACAATTTTTGTGCCATTATGAACAACTATTCCTTGATTAGAATTATGATCAATTGTTATGTCGTAACTGTTCCACTCACCTGCAGGTTTAGTAACCCATTTTGACGGAACTACCATGCCATACAATGCACCTGCTTGGGTTAAAGGCGGATCTGGAACAGCTGGGTCTAGAATTTGAATTTCTGGCCCGGTTACAAATGGAAACTCATATTTCATATCCTCTTTTACTCCCCAAAAAAATCCACTATTTGATCCTGAGCTTACTTTCCATTCTAAATGAATTTTAAAACTTGTGTACTCTTTATCGCTAACAAGACTTTTGTCTCCTTCGCCAATTGCATTTGCAGAAGTAAAAGTTAAGACACCATCCTTAATATCCCAACCAGTTTTTTTACCGTTATCCTGATAGTAGTGCCAACCATCCATAGAATTTTCCTGAATTAACGACACCCAATTATTATCTGGGCTTGAGCCCATATCGTTTTCTAAATTAACAGTTTTTGAATTTTTTCTTGGATTATTACAACCCGCAATGATTAGAGAAGAAAATATAAAAACATAAAAAAAATTTTTCATTAAACTAATTTATTGATTAAATTAAAAGTTAATTAAAATTTTAGACGAATCATAAAATTATATCTCTAAAAATAAATTATAATTCCCAACCAGCTCTTCTTTCCCTGCCTACAAAACGATTAGCTTCATCAAAATTTGTAATTTTCATATTATTACCATCCCACAAAAGCTTTTTTCTACCCTTAAAAACATCGTATTCGTTAATATGAACATAATTGTCCGAATACTTTAATTTCTGAAAACCAATATCCATATAGGATCTAATTGCCAAATTACCCATTAAAACAGTTTCAGTAAATGGTCCTGCATAATCAAAAGAAGCAGTAAGTTTATGAAATGACTCACTTCCGTATCCTTCTTTACAAGCATCAATCCATTGTTGATGGTGAATTGTATCAAGATTATTGCTTTTATTATAAATTAAATCGGTTTTCAAATGAATTGTTTCTTTTCCTTTTCTATAAAGCTTAGCATTTAGTCCATAAACTCCGCAAGAAATAACACCTTTTTCACCAATCATCAAAATACCATTTGTACTATTTTTTTCACCTAAATAATCCTCAGCTGGAATTAAATCTGGATGACTGGGTTTCAATCCTCCATCCATCCAAACCAGTTTAATTCTAGAGTCATTTTTTTTTGTTTTATCAAAGTGAAGAGTTACGATTGATGAGGAAGGGCAGCCTTTAGGAACATAATTATAACTCCATGGCTTTTGAAAAACTGCACCAACGCTGCACTCAACATCAGTTGGGTAGTGTAGTCCTAGTGTTTTGTAGGGTGCATCAAGAATATGGCAACCCATATCACCAAGCGCACCAGTTCCATAATCCCACCATCCTCTCCAATTAAAAGGGTGTAAATTGGAAGAATAATTCGTATGAGATGCAGGTCCTAACCATAAATCCCAATTTAAATTTTTAGGTTTATCCGCATCATTGTCAGGCATTTGAAATCCTTGAGGCCAAACAGGACGATTGGTCCAGGCATAAATTTTATTTATTTTACCAATCATTTTGTTGTCAACCCACTCTTGAATTTTTTGAACCCCAACACTTGAACCACCTTGGTTTCCCATTTGAGTAACAACTTTATTTTTTTTTGCTGTTAAAGTTAATTGCCTAGCTTCTTCAATGTTATGAGTAAGAGGTTTTTGAACATAAACATGTAAGCCCCTGTTCATAGCATTATTTGCAATTACACCATGAGTGTGATCTGGAGTACTGATAGTAACCGCATCTAAATCCTTCTCTCTATCAAGCATTTCTCTAAAATCTTCATAAAGTCTCGCGTTTGGGTATTTTTTAATAGATTGTACAACTCCATGCTTACCATCTAAATGAACGTCACACAAGGCAATAACTCTTTCATTTGAAACCCATGAATCTTGAATATCTGAACCCTTACCGCCTGCGCCAATAGCAGCAATGTTTAATTGATCACTTGGTGCTGTAAAACCTGTACCTCCCAAAACATTTCTTGGAATTATAAAAACACCTGCGCCAAAGACCGATGATTTTTTTAAAAAATTTCTTCTTGATTTTTTTTTCATACAATTCAATATAGGTAATAACTTATTTTAAAATAATTAAAATAGACGTAATTTTAAAGTTAATCTTTAAAAATTAAAAAAATATAGATGAATAAATTTCATAAATTTGATTACTATTTAATTCCAATGAAAATCAAAAAAGTTTTATTGGTTTTTCTAATTTTAATTTTATCGAATAATCTTAATTTCTCTCAATCATTAGAAAATAAAAATATATTAGTTGTATGGGGAGGGTGGAAAGGACATCAACCAAAGGTTTTTGCTGATAATGTAATTAAATGGTTGAAATCTCAAAATGCAAAAATCACTGAATCTAATAATTTAGAGGTCTATGATAATTATGACTCATTAACAGAATTTGATTTGATAATTCAATCTGTTACTCTCTCAGATATTTCTAACAATCAAGCAGATAACTTAGTAAAAGCCATTAATAATGGTGTTGGAATTGCTGGTGCTCATGGTGGTCTTACGGATTCGTTTAGAACTAAAACCAATTATCAGTTTATGATAGGTGGTCAATTTGTTGCTCATCCAGGTGGAAAAGTAAATTTTGAGGTTAATATGTTAAATGATCCATTAACTCAGGGACTTAATAATTTTGAAATTTTCACAGAACAATATTATATGCACTTCGACCCCAATATTGAAATTATAGCTAATACCATATTTGACAATAAATTTTACCCATGGATTGATGGGGTAGTCATGCCAGTTGCTTGGAAAAAAAAATATGGGAAAGGAAAAGTTTTTTATATTTCAATTGGACATGATCCTAATGAATTTATTAGATATCCTGACGGTTGGAAATTATTAACAAGAGGATTTATCTGGGCTTGTAGAAATTAAAAAGATGTTAAATTTATAAGTTCTTGTTTTTTCATCCTCCTCCATTGTCCTCGCGACAAATCTTTTTTTGTTAAATTGGAGAAAAGAACCCTGTCGCAAGAAATTATTTTGTAATCAAATTTCAAAAAAATTTTTTCTATATCCTTTACAGAGCAAGCACTAGTTTCTAATCCAATTTCATTTTTATTAGCCCCATCAACAAAATTTATTGACTTAATTTTTAAATTATATTTCGAATCAAAATCCTTGATGATTTTTAAGTCTTTTTTTAAAAAATCAACATTTAATTTTAGATGAAAAATTTGTAGGAATGATTGTAATTTATTGTGCATCTGGTTAATAAATTTAGTGTCATTTGATATAACAATAAGTCCAGTATAATTATCTCTCAAAAAATCTAAAGAAGTGAATCTGCTTACATCTTCAAGAGACGATAATAAAGAAAAAATAGTTTTAACATTAGATTTAGAATACACACAATGAAACCCTTTTGGTTTATTTAAGATTATGTATTCCATTTTTGTTGGAATAATTTTTTTTTCATCAATTTCTACAACATCGTTTAATGATATTTTAGAACCTAGTGTATTTAGAATTTTTCCGTTTACCCTAACTCTGCCTTGTATAATATATTCATCTGCTTGTCTTCTGTTACAAATTCCAGAATTTGAAATAAACTTATTTAGTCTAATTAATACACTTTCAATCATAAGAAATTATCAAAGTCCACGTAATATAATACTAAATATACCCAAAGTAATAAGTGTTTTTATAGAATTATGAAGAGTTTCATAGTATTTTTTATTGTTGTGTTTCCAAAGCAAATAACTAAAAGCAATAAAAAATGGAATAGAAATAACATAAAAATATTTCATCATAAAAATTTCATAATTAAATATCAAATTGACTGATATTCCCATTATAAAAAAAACATATAAACTGATATAAATTTTTGTCCATTTTTCTCCATAAACAACAGGAATTGTTTTATAATTCATTGTGAAATCTCCTTTAATATTTTCGAGATCTTTAATTAATTCTTTAACTAATATGACAAAAAAAAGAAAGATAGCATGAGTGAAAATTTCTAAAGAAAAGTTTTTATAATAAACAGTAATGGCGAAGAAGGGTGTAATCACAAGCATTACAGAAAGAAAATTTCTTAAAAAAAGATATTTACTAATTTTAATTGAATAGAGAAAAATTCCAAGTGAGTATATGCCAAAAAAAATAAAAGCTTTCAATGAAACTAATAAGGAAAAAAATAATGTTAAAAAATTTAAAATAATGTAAGCAGATAACTTAGTAGATCCTGAAATTTCATGTTCTAAAAATGTTTTTAATGGCCGATTTATTAAATCCTTACTAGAATCGTAAAAGTTATTTATTATGTATCCAGCAGAAATAGATGTAGAGCTAGATAAAATTATTAACCAAATATTTAAATCAAATATAACTTTATAAATATTGTGGTACCCAGAGAAAATAAAAATTGAGGAAACTATTTGGGCAATAATAATAAATATAATGTTGTATCCTCTTACTAATGAAAACAAGCTCAAAATTTTTATTAAAAACTTATTGCTTGTTTTGGAAACCATTGAATTTAAAAATTATAAACAACTTGTAATTTATATCCTTTTAAAGCAGATTTAGCTTTTTCAAAATCCTGAGAAAAACCTAAAATATAACCACCACCTCCAGAACCACAAAGCTTTAAAAAATAATCATTTGATTCAATCCCTTTTGCCCATATTTTATGGAAATTTTGAGGAATCATTGGCTTAAAGTTTTCTAAAACAACCTTTGATAAATTTTTGATATCAAAAAATAAAGATTTGAAATCTCCAGCTAAAAAATTATCAACACACGAATCGGTTATTCTAATAAAATCCTCTCTTATTACTCTACTGTAGTTAGTGTTTTTCATTGATTTAAAAAAGATATCAACCATTGGAGCAGTCTCGCTAGACTCTCCACTATCAATTAAAAAAACTGCTCCTTTGCCATTAGAAGATTGAAGTGGAATTCCAGTTGTTTCAATTTTATCTTTGGAATGAATTAAAATAGGAAGGCTCAAATAACTATTTAGTGGGTCAAGCCCTGATGATTTACCATGAAAAAAAGATTCCATAGATGAAAAAATACTTTTTAATTGCAATATTTTATCTCTCGTTAAATTTTCTAAAACAGTAAATTTATTAATTGCGTATCGATCGTAAAAAGCCGCCACCAAAGCACCGCTACTTCCTACACCATACCCTTGTGGAATTGTGCTGTCAAAATACATTCCGTTAGAAAGATCTTTGTTCATTTTTTTTAAATCAAAAACTACAATTGAGCTGTCAATATTAGATAAAAAGTCTCTGAATATTCGAAGACTTCTGTTCGATTGATCAACAATTTTTGAATTAATATCTCCAATTTTTAATCCACCCTTAAAAGAATTATATGGAATTGATAGTCCTTTTGAGTTCTTTATAATACCATATTCTCCAAAAAGTAGAATTTTGGAATAAAATAAAGGTGCTTTCATATTACAAAATTACAATTTAAATGGTCCATTACCAATCCTGTCATTTATAAATCTATTGGAATCGCAAAAAATGGATAATTCATTTTTTATAAACTCTTGTATTTTGATAAATTCTCTTTTTGGATAAAGCAGATGAATATTAGCTCCTGCATCTAAAGTAAAGCAAACTTTTGATAAATTTTTTTTTCTGTAATTCCAAATTAAATTTATTATTTCCAGGGTATTTGGTTTAATTAATATAAAATATGGTTTCGAAGTTAGCATCATAGCGTGTAAAGTCAATGCTTCCAGTTCTACCAGCTCAATGAATGCATCATAATTTCCATTTTTTAGAGCGTTTTTTAGTAAACCCATATTATTTTCAGCTTGAGCTAACCGACCAAATGAAAAAGAATGATTATCCATCAATTGATGACCAACAGTACTAGAAACCTCTTTTTTATTTTTATCTACAATAAGTACTGTATCGCAAATATCATTAAATATTTTATGGACTTGATCTGAATATTTTATTGCAAACAAATCTGTACTTTTTTCAAAATGTTTAGATTCACCCCAAATTGAAAAAGATCCTATTACACTTCTTGATGCACTTCCAGAGCCTAACCTAGCTAAAAAAGAAGCTTTTTTTAGAAAAAATTTTTCATCTAACAGGGGATTGATTTTTTTTTCAATATCCATAATGCATAAGGCTAATGCACTGTAAGCAGAAGCGGATGAAGCAATCCCGCTACTGTGTGGAAATGAATTGCGAGATTCAATTTTTAGTTGTAAATAATTTAGATAGGGACAATATTTTTCAATTCTTTTGAGAAATTGAGATAATTTTGGTTCAAAACTTATATTTTCAACTCCCTCAAATAAAAAAGTAAAATCTTTTTCGTTATTTATTTTTGGTCTGTATGTAAGCTTGGTCTGAGTAAAACATTTACTTAATGTTATACTTAGTGAAGAATTTAATGGGATTTGATTTTCTTTTTTTCCCCAATATTTTATTAAGGCAATATTACTTGGGGACCTCCATTCTGAAATTCCTTCAACATTCTTAATTTTATTAAAAACAAAATCATTGATCATCGAATTGACTTTATTGTTGATGCCTCAGATTTTCTTTTTGATCCATCAAAACCATTTACGCCAGAAACTGTTGTATATTTTAAAATATTCTTTTTTTCAGGATATATTATTTTAAAAGCAGCTTGGCACATCAATGTAGCCTCGTGAAAACCACATAAAATTAATTTTAATTTACCTGGGTAAGTATTTACATCTCCAATCGCAAACACACCTGGAATATTAGTTTGATAATCCAAAGAATTATTTACACAAATTGAATTTTTTTCAATATCTAATCCCCAATTTGATATAGCTCCTAATTTAGGAATCAATCCAAATAGAGGAATAAAAAAATCGGTGTTAATTATTTTTTCTTCATTATCTAATGAAACCTTTACACTTTCCAAAGTATCTTTCCCAATTAAATCTATAACTTCTGCAGGAGTTATTACATCAATTAAGTTACTATTTTTTAAAACTTGTACTTTTTCAACAGAATCTATAGCACCTCTAAACTCTGTACGTCTGTGAATAAGGGTAACCTTATTAGAAATTTTTTGTAATTCAATGGTCCAATCTAAAGCTGAATCACCTCCGCCAGATATAATAACGTTTTTATTTTTAAAGAAATTAGGGTCTTTGATCATATATTCTACACCTTTACCCTCAAATATTTCTAAATTACTAATGTTTGGTTTTCTAGGTTCAAAACTTCCTAAACCTCCTGCAATTGCAACTACTTTTGAATTATGTATTGTTCCTTTATTGGTAATTACGTTAAAAGAACCATCTTTTTGTTTTTCTAATTTTTCAGCAGATTCCATTAGAGTATAACCTGGGCTAAATGGCTTAATCTGTTCTAATAAATCTTCTACTAATTTTCCTGCTAGGATTTCTGGAATTCCAGGTATATCAAAAATTGGTTTTTTAGGGTACAACTCGGCACACTGTCCGCCAGGCTTTGTTAATGCATCAATTATATGACATTTTAAGCCTAATAATCCTGCTTCAAATACAGTAAATAGCCCCGTTGGACCTCCACCAATTATTAGAATATCCGTTTTAATTATTTTCATTTGGTTACTCAATACTAACAACTTCTTGAATTTCCGGAGCATGCTTTTTAATAGTCATTTCAACACCATTTTTCAAAGTCATTTGATTGACTGAACAGCTTACACAATTTCCCATCAACTGAACTTTTACAATATTTTTATCTATTGAAATTAACGAGATATCTCCTCCATCAGAAATCAAAAAAGGTCTAATTTCATCAAGAGCTAATTCTACTTTTTTAGTTAATAAATCTTTTTTCATAATAATTACTTTATTGCTGAACACCCAGACATTGTTTTTATTTTTATGACCTCAGTAGCTGGGAGTTTTTTATTTCGTAACAATAATTCTGAAATCATATTTTTTGAAATTAAATTAAAGGTATCTTTTATTTCTGATTCATCTTGGAGCGCAGCAGGTCTTCCAATATCTCCAGCTTCTCTTAAGCTTTGAACCAATGGAACTTCTCCTAAAAAAGGAACACCTAAGTCTGATGATAAATTTTTGGCACCCTCTTTTCCAAATAAATAATATTTTTTGTCAGGAAACTCGGCTGGAGAAAAATATGCCATATTTTCAATTATACCTAAGACAGGAACATTAATATTTTCTTGTTTAAACATAGAAACTCCTTTTCTGGCATCAATTAAAGCTACATTTTGTGGTGTACTGACAACTATTGACCCAGAAATTGGTAAAGCTTGCATGATACTTAAATGGATGTCTCCAGTTCCGGGTGGAAGATCAATTAATAAAAAATCTAAATTTCCCCATTCAGAATCAAATATCATTTGATTCAAAGCTTTAGAGGCCATTGGTCCTCTCCATATGACAGCCTGATCCATTTTGGTAAAAAACCCAATAGATAAAATTTTAATACCAAAATTTTCAATAGGCTTCATTTTAGATTTTCCATTTAAATTTACTGCTAAAGGCTTTTTATCAACAACATCAAACATCATAGGAATTGAGGGTCCATAAATATCCGCATCTAAAACTCCAACTGAAAAACCCATTTTTTGTAATGAAATTGCAAGATTAGCAGTTACGGTAGATTTACCAACGCCACCCTTTCCAGAACTAACAGCGATGATATTTTGAACATTTTCTAAAACTCTTGAATTATTTAAAATTGTTTTATTAGTTGTTTTGGCAATTTTAAAATTAAATTTTACGTCAATTTGATTAAATTTTGATTTTAAAACATCGTTAATTGATGCTTTAACTTTATTCTTTGACTTTAACGTAGGATTATTAATTTCCAAATCAATAATTACTTCGTTTTCAAAAACAATAACATTTGTTATCGATTTATTAGAAACAATGTCAGTTTTACCATTTTCTAAATAAATAGTTTTTAAAAGCGATAATATAATGTCTTTACTTGGTTTCAATCAATATTAATTAAAATACAAATATAAGCTTAAGTGTGTAAATTATTATAACTCTAAGGCTGGATCCCAAAAAATATTTTTAAAGTTAGTGACTTGATTATTTTTCACTTCAATACCTTCATTTTGTAATAGTTGTTGCATTAAATTAGTTCCAAAAAAGTGATTTTTTCCTGTCAATAAACCAATTCGGTTCACAACTCTGTGAGCAGGAATATTTCCTTTCAAATGAGAAGCGTTCATAGCCCATCCAACCACTCTTGCGCTATTTTTAGTACCTAGAAAACTAGCTATCGCCCCGTAAGTAGAAACTCGACCAGTTGGAATTTTGGAAACCACACCGTAAACACGTTCAAAAAAATCTAATTTTTTACTCATTAAAAAAATTAAAGCATAAATATGAAATATTTTTATTCGATTCTAAAAACAACTTTTCATAATGAGTTTTAATGTTAATTACGTCCAAGGGAGCATTATTATTTTTGTATATATTATGATTTGAAAATATTGGCTTTACATTAAAACTCTCTAAAACTCCCAAAGTATAACCATGAAGAAATTCACTATCCGTTTTAAGATGAACTAATCCCTCTTGTATTAAGATTTTTTTATACAGTTTCAAAAAAAAAGGATTTGTCAACCTATGTTTTAGTCTTTGAAATTTAATCTGAGGATCTGGAAAAGTTAACCAAATTTCGTGAACTTCATTTTTTTCGAAAACTAAGTCAATTAATTCAATCTGAGTTCTCAAAAAAACAACATTATCTAATTTTTCTTTTAGCGAAGTTTTTGCTCCTCTCCAAAATCTAGCTCCCTTTATATCAATTCCAATATAATTTATTTTGGGGTTTGATTTTGCTAAACTTACAGTGTACTCACCTTTTCCACAACCTAGCTCAACTACAATAGGATTTTTGTTTTTAAAATAAAGATTATTCCAATTTCCTCTATAATGAAATTTATTAGAAATTAATTCTTCTCTTGTAGGTTGAATTACATTAGAAAAAGTTTCATTTTCAATGAATCTTTTTAGTTTGTTTTTACTTCCCAAGAATTAGTGTTTTAAGAATAAAACAAACTTAAAATAATTAATTTGATTTTTCTAAAGTAAATGAGAATTCAGAACCTACACCATAATCACTTTCTACATATATTTTCTCGTTGTGAGCATCAATTATATGTTTAACAATAGCCAGACCTAATCCTGACCCGCCGGTGGACCTGCTACCAGAATTTTCAATTCTAAAAAACCTTTCAAATAACCTTTTTAAATTAACTTTTTGAATTCCATTACCATTATCCGTTATTCTAACTATAACTTTATTTTCAACTATATTTTCAACTGAAACCTCAGTTGTTCCAGATTCTCTTCCGTATTTAACAGAATTTTCAATTAAATTAGTTAATACTTGATGTATTTTCTCTTGATCTCCATTAACATTTACTCTTATATTTTTTGAACCTAAAGCTAACGTGATTTTCTTTTTACTAGCTTGAAGTTCTAACATTTCAAATACATTATTTATTAAAGAAATTATATTAAACTTTGATTTCTCAAGTTTTAGACCTTCAGATTCTAACTTTGTTATCAAATCTAAATCTTTTACAATAAAAATTAATCTTTCTATAGCTTTTTCAGCAATCTTTAAGTATTTTAAATTAACTTTTTCATCTTTTAGTGCACCATCAACCAAAGTTAAAATATAGCTTTGGGAAGTAAATAATGGGGTTTTTAATTCATGAGCTAAATTTCCAATAAAATCTCTTCTGAAGTTTTCTTTTTCTTGCATGGATTTGATTTCAGTTTGACTTTCTTTAGAAAATTTTTTGAGGTCATCAATTAATTGATCCATGCTTGTAGAAACTAACGAATTCTCTTCTTCATTATTTTCAGGAATTAAATCACGATAAAGATTTTTTATTTTTTTAAATACGTAGAATTCTAAATATATATAAACTATCAAAAAGGAAAATACAAACAATGGGATAACAAGAACTAGTAAATGCTTTATATCATCGTCAGAAAAATAATTATAAACCAAAAGGCTTGTTATTAATAGAAAACTAAGAATAATTGAAATAAATAATGACTGAACTTTAGATTTATTGAACAAAGGCATAAAATTATTGGACAAACTTATAGCCTACCCCTTTTACTGTTTTAAAACGTAAATCTCCGATTTTTTCTCTTAATTTTCTAATATGAACATCAATTGTTCTGTCCCCAACCACAACATTGATTCCCCAAACTTTACTCATGATCTCATCTCTGGTAAATACTTTTCTAGGTTTGGAAGC
>JAQWJH010000061.1 GCA_029248455.1 Flavobacteriaceae bacterium | reverse complement strand
CCAGCCGGTAAATCACATGCTTCTGGTCTTTCGTCTTTGGCAAAGTAATAGATAGTTTGGTTTCTACCTCCTTTTAATTCTACATCCTTAGAATGTAAAAAATAACTTTTTCCTTTACTGTTTGTGTGTTTGTATCCCATTGTTAAATTTTTTAGTTAAACATTAATTTATACTAATCTATAAAAAAAAATTCTTATCTGTAAATGAAGATTTATCTCAGACGATAATATTTGTTAATTACTTTTTTTTAATAATATTTTTAAGACTTATTATTTTCGTTGAAAACATTTAATTTATAAATAAGTTAAAATATTAATACCATCTTAAAGTACTCATTATCAGTATTTTAAAATTTATTGGTATTTATTTCAATTCTATTATTAAGTTCAAAAATTTTTCAGAGGAATAACAGAGATAAAAATTTAAAGAAAATCGAAACTTGTTAACAAGTATTCTTACATAAACCTTAAAAATTATACTTTTTTGACAATTTCATCTATTACTTTTTCTACTTTTAGAAAGTATATATTATTTATAAGTATGACATTAATTAAACTTTTTGTATTCTTTTTTAGTTCTACTTTTTTGCATTTAGCTTACTGTCAAGAATTTTCTGAATCATTTTTAAAAGAAAAAGCACTAATCATTTTAAACGAGTCTAAAACGTGTATTTTAATAAGTATTAGCGACGATGGGGCTCCTTCATCAAGAGTAATGGACCCTTATATTCCCAATAATGATTTTGTTATATATTTAGTTACCAACCCCAACAGCAGAAAAGTACTAGAAATAAATAAAGACCCTAGGGTTGTTTTAACATTCCAAAATAATAATGGATACGTTACAATTAAAGGACGGGTTTCAATAATAAAGAATCCAAATGAAAAAGATAAATTCTGGAAAGATGAGTGGACGCCTTATTATGATTCTAAAGAAAATGCCTTATTATTTAAAGTAAAACCTATTTCTCTTGAAATTGTTGATCCTAATAATGGAATTAATGGGAACTTAGAAACTTGGAGCCCTCAAAAAATCATTTTTTAGAGACTTAAATTTTTGTCAAAATTTTCCTTTATAATTTTACCCCAAAGTTTGTAACCTTTTCTGTTTAGGTGTAGTTTGTCTTTTACAAAAAGATTATCATTAGGCATCCCATCAGAACCAATGTAAAAAGATCGGGTCTTGATGTAAAAGAGGTTTTTATTTTTATTAGTATAATTTTCGATTAAATCATTTGCATAAGATATTTTATCCCATACCTTCCATCTTTTTGATGTTGGAGTTGTTTCGATAAAAAATACAGGGATTTTTTCGTGACTTTTTCTAATTTCTTTGGTAACAAATTTTACTAATTTCAGTACTTCCTTTGGAGATAAATCTTGGTCAACAGTTTGATTATTAATCCCTTTTTCTTTTCCAGTTATATCATTAGCTACGAAAATAGCTATTGCCTTTACTTTGTGTGGGGAAACAAGTCTATTAGTAAAGTGTATTATATCATAATAATGCGCCCCTCCATACCCTCTTTTGATGGGTTCATAAGTGCCTAAATCTTCTTCAATGGATTTCCATAATCTTATGCTTGAACTTCCAATAAATAATACAGCCTGGTCGCTGTATGTTTCCTTTTTATCTAAGGCTTCAAGTTTTTTAATTTCATCTTCCCATTTTTTTCCAGTTAATTCATACTTTTTTAAGGGGGAACATGAAATAAATAAAAAAATTACAAATAATAAATAACGCATTATAATTCCATTTTCAATATGGTATCAATGGGGTTGATTTCATTTTCATTTAAGAAAATTAATAAGCCCTTTTTGGTTTTCTTATAAGAAACTTTTTGTTTAGAATTTAAATAGGTAAGCTTTTTAAAATTAACATCAAATCCGTCAATAAAATAATTTAATTTTTCACTATCTAGTGCGTGTATGTAAACCGTATTACCGTTTTGAGTGGAAGCTATTTCGTCTGTTGGGTCAATTGGCCCTCTCTTTGTTTTATAAATAGTTTGACCATTTTCTCTTACCCATGCTCCGATTTTTTTAAGAGATTCGATATGTTCTTTTTGGATTTTACCATTCGGCATAGGTCCAACATTTAAAAGCAAGTTACTTCCATAACCTGCTGATTTAACCAAATATTGAACTAATTCTTTTTGTGATTTATGTTTTCTGTCTTTTAAATTGAACCCCCATGACCCATTAATAGTTTCGCAAACTTCAAAAGGTAAATCACCAATATCATCAGCAGAAGTTGCAAAATCTTTTGTTGACTTTCCAGGTAGATCTTTTTCAAACATTTGAAAATCTTCTCCGGGGTTAGGTGCTAAATGATGATTACTACCAATTAGAGCCTGAGGTTGAAGTTTATGAATTAAGGTATAAACTTCATCTAGTTTAAAATCTTGCAATTTTTCTCCAAATCTTTTACCGTTCCAAGCCATTTGATCCCATTCTCCATCAAACCATATTCCGCCAATTTCTCCATAATTAGTGAGTAATTCTGTAAGCTGTGCTTTCATAAAACTTATGTAATCGTTCCAATCTCCTTCTCCTCTACCTTCGATCCCATTTCCAGTTCTTCCTCTTGGGAAGTAATCATCCCTGTTCCAGTCTAATTGAGAGTAGTAAAAAAATAATTTGATATCATGTTTTTTACAAGCCTCAGCAAGCATTTTTAATGGATCTTTTCCATAAGGTGTGCTATCTACAATGTTATAGTCAGATGCATTGGAATCAAACATTGAAAATCCATCATGGTGTCTGCTAGTAATGGTAATGTATTTCATCCCTGCATCTTTTGCCATTAGCACCCACTGTTCTGCATCAAATCCAGTAGGATTAAAAAACTCAGGAAGTTTTTCGTATTCGTTTACCGATATATTTTGTCTGTGCATAACCCATTCTCCATCTCCCAAAACACTATATACGCCCCAATGAACAAACAGCCCAAATCTTGCCTCTTCAAACCATTTCCTAGCTTCTAAATTTTCTTTAGATGGAATATAATTTTCCTGTGCATTGTTAAATAAGGAAAAGATTAGAACAAATATTAAAATGAGTTTTTTCATTGTATTTAATTTTATATTAATAATAATGTTAAAGTAATTAAATTTCCTAATGTTTTTTCTTTAAAAAGAAAATATTAATTTAATGAATAATTAAAAAATTAAATGAAAAAAATTTTAAAATGGTTGTTTTTCGGATTATTTATAGCACTAACTCTTATTTGTTTTACAGTGGTTTTTTTAATGCATTCAAAATTATCTTTTATTGATTATCCCTACTTGTATTTTGGAATTTTCACATCCATATGTTCAATATTAATTTTTAGATTTAAAGTGAGCTAGGATGGATAATATTTTGTATTTCCCTCCAATTAACCAATTTGATGTTATTTTCAATTAATGTGTTTTTAAATTTTTTACTTGTAATGACGTTTAAATCTTCAAACCGCCATTCTGAGCCGAAATTTGGATGATCGATTGTGATTTTTTTCATTTCCTCATCATCATAACCTAAGTGTACAAGAATTTGATTTAAACCCGGTTTAAGATTGTTTAGTATACCTACATAAAAGTCTTCAAAATCATTAGGATTCATTCCGTTTTCGGCCATGTACAACTCATCAATAATTACCAAATTTTCTGGCTGATTAAAATTATCATCAAATTGTACTGTTACTAAATCAGGAACAAAAACTGCCAGATTATTTTCATCTGCTAATTCTAAATAAGCCTTAAAAAATTCTTTTTTAAAAAAAAGGGCACCCTCATGACTATCAATATGACTAATATTAATACCTAAAGATTTTGCTAAATCAATTTGTGCTTGTAATTCTTTTTTAAGTTGTTTAACCTCTGCATTAAGAGTAACAAGCTTTATGTTTTCATGTAGAGAACCCTCACTATTAATTAATGATGGAATTACTGACGAATCTAGTACACCATCCCATTTATAGTGTTTCCATTCACTTGTTACTGTAAGATGAACACCAAAATCAATTTCTGGATTTTGTTTTGAAAATTCAGAAATCTCATAAATTTTTTCACAAGTCATCATGACACTTGCAGAGTTAACACTACCATTTTTAAGAGCCTCTAGCGAGGCTTTATTAACAGAATTTGATAAACCTAAATCATCGGCATGAATAATCAATAGTTTATCTTCTTTTTTATATCCTAATTTTTGAGCAATATTTTCGTATTGAGTGTAGTTTTGGTCTCCTTTCATAAACTTATAAGCTAATTTGTAATCATATATGGGGATTTCTTTATATTCAAAATAACCAATAACTAAAAGAATTATAGTTAATAAAGAAATTAAGGTCCACTTTGTAAAAAAAATTAGAAGTTTTTTAATTCTTGACAATTCTTTAAGTCTTTAAATTATAATTTTTAATTTTAAAAATATAAAATTACACATTTTGAAAAGAATCATGCTAAAAGTAACTCCTGCAATTTATTTAATTCTATGCTTTTTTAGTTGTACAAATCATAAGCAAACACCTCCAAATATAGTTTGGTTAGTTGCAGAAGACCAATCATCCTATTTTTTTCCATTTTATGGAGATCAAGCTGTGAAACTTCCTAATATTAGTCAGCTTTTAGAAAATGGAACTGTTTATGACGACATGAATTCACCTTACCCAGTTTGTGCACCTGCAAGAAGTGGTATTATCACTGGAATGTATCCAAATTCTATAGGAACCGGAAATATGAGAGCTTACAAAGGTAATGCTACCCAAAGAAGCGAAAAAGAGGCGTTAATTGTACCTTATTATTCTTCTAAAACAGCAGAAAGAATTAAACCCTTTACTCAAATTTTAAGAGAAAATGGGTATTACTGCTCAAATAATGGAAAGGAAGATTATAATTTTAAATTGAGAGATGAGGCATGGGATGAATCTAGTAGAAAAGCTACTTGGGAAAATAGAAAGGGGAATCAACCATTTTTTTCTGTTTTTAATTTTAATGTTACTCACGAATCAGAAATTTGGAAGAGAGACAAGCTAATACTAAAGGTAAATCCAAATAATTTGACAGTTCCTCCAATTTTTCCTGATGATTCAATTACTAGACATGCATTGGCTGTAAATTATTCAAATTTAGTAGAAATGGATAGGCAAATGGGGTTAATAATAAATAAGCTTAAAGAGCAGGGTTTGTATGACAATACCTACATCTTTTTTTACAGTGATCACGGAGGCCCTTTCCCTAGACATAAAAGAGCAATTTATGAAACAGGTTCAAAGGTGCCAATGATAGTAAAGTTTCCATCAGACAAAAAACCTGAACAAAAAAGAAATAGTGATATGCTTAATTTTATTGATTTCGCTCCTACAGTGTTGTCGATTGCTGGTTTAGAGATACCTAAAATTTTTCAAGGACTTGCATTTCTGGGCTTAAAAAAATCCCAAAATAGAAGAGAATACTTATTTACGGCTAGTGATAGATTCGACGAGCATCCAGATAGAATTAGGGCAGTAAAAAATAAAAGATTTAAATATGTTAGAAACTATAATGTAGATAAACCACACGCACTTTCTGTAGGTTACAGAACTCAAATGAATCTAATGAAGCATTTAAACAAACTCAATGAATCAAACCAACTATCCCTTGAACAGCAACTTTGGTTTAAAGTACCCAAAAGTGCAGAAGAATTTTATGATTTGAAGAACGACCCTTTTGAATTAAATAATCTTATTAATAAGACCGATTATTTAAAGCAAATTATTAATATGAGAGAACAGTTGGATGATTGGATGGAAAAAATTACTGATTTGGGTGATTTAACTGAAGAAGAATTAGTTAAAGTAGTAACTGAATAATTATTTATTATCCAATTATTTTAATTCCAGATAATGATTATCTTTAAAAAAAATTCAATTGAATGTGAATTCTGTTGTCTTACATTTAGATTATTATTTTGAAAAGATTAATCACTATATTTTTTTTATCAGTTTTTCTTAACGGAAATAGCCAAGAGGGATTACCGATTTATACAGATTATCTTACTGAAAATTATTATTTAGTTCATCCGTCAATGGCAGGAGTAAATCTGGTTGGAGGAAAAGTGAGATTAACTTCAAGAAAGCAATGGTTTGATCAGGTTGATGCTCCTAATTTACAAACTTTATCTGTTGATTACAGACTTACGGATAGATCTGGAGTTGGTGGTATTATTTTTAAAGATCAAAACGGTTATCACTCTCAAATTGGAGGTTATTTAACATATGCTCATCACATTACATTCAATAAATCATTGTTACCATCAAAGAGGCCTTATCCTTCGAAAGATGATGATATAAATCAATTATCTTTTGGAATTAGCGTTGGGGGTATTCAGAACTCATTAGATCAAACCTCTTTCGATCTCTATGATTTTGATCCATTAATTGCGGGTATTAAACAAAGTACAGGATATTTTAATGTAGATGCAGGAATGTCTTATATCACAAATAAATATTATGCTCATTTAACTGTTAAAAATTTACTTTGGAGTCCCCACAATATGTATGGAGTCGATACATACAGCAAAAGACCTGATAGGACAAGTTTTAAGAGATTGGTAGCCTCCTTAGGTTATATTTTTTATACTGAAATGCCTTGGTCTTTTGAACCATCAGTTCTTTTTCAAGCAGCTGAGCTGACAGAAGAGAAAGCTATTGACATAAATTTTAAAACTTATTACAAGTTGAGACAAGGGAGACTTTGGGCTGGTTTCTCTTACAGAAATAGTTTCGAAAGTGCTCAATATTTAGATGGTCAATTATTAAAAACACAACGCTTGCAGCTCATTACACCACTGATAGGAATTGATTTTAAAGATTTTATTTTCTCATATAATTATTCTTATCAACAGGGAAATATAAAATTTGGTTCTGGAGGTTTTCATCAAATAACACTTGGATTTAATTTCTTAAGAGGTTCTATTGATTGTGATTGTTTTTAATCCATCTACCACGCTCTAATCAGGCTAAAGTGTGATTTAAATTCTCTACCGTCTTCTAGATTAATTCTGAACCAGTAATCTGATGCTGGCATTGGTCGTCCGTTAAAGTTTCCATCCCATCCATCCGTTAGCGGATCGAGCTCTTTTATTAGTTTTCCGTACCTATCAAAAATATAAACTTTTGTTTTCGCTTGAAAGTCAGCTCTTATTCCTAGTATTTTCCACTTGTCATGGTACCCATCACCGTTTGGTGTAAAGAACTTTTTAAACCCAATCACTGACACCTCTATTTTTGCTATGCCACAATCGTTTTTATCTCTTACATAGATTGTATGTATCCCAGGTCTTACTTTCTCAAATAGCGGTTCGTCTTGGTAAGGACCAGTGCTATCATCAATAGCATATTCATAATCTCCTATACCTAGTGTTTCTGTTAAAATAGTTATGGTGTTATTGTTGTCTTTTGTTAGATCTTCTACTACAATATCTTTTCTAAGTACAGTGGCTATTTTAGACTCGTTGATAGTGAACTTTAAACTTTTAGTACAATTGGTCCCGTCGGTTGTTTTAGCTGTTACTTCATAC
>JAQWJH010000057.1 GCA_029248455.1 Flavobacteriaceae bacterium | reverse complement strand
GAAAATGTGCTACTACAAAATAAGTATCGTGAATGTTAATATCAAGAGTACTATCTCCTAGAATAATTCCTGTAAGACCTCCAGTAATGAAAGTAGAAACTAAGCCAATGGAAAATAACATGCCTGGATTAAATTGTAGATTACCCTTCCATAATGTAGTTATATAATTAAACGCTTTTACAGCAGATGGAATTGCTATAAGCAATGTAGTAAATGTAAATACTGAGCCTAGAAAAGGATTCATTCCAGAAATAAACATATGGTGTCCCCATACAACTGTAGATAAAAAAGCAATAGCTAATATTGAAGCTACCATAGCTCTGTAACCAAAAATTGGTTTTCTTGAATTTGTTGCAATAATTTCTGAGGTAATTCCTAGTGCTGGTAATAAAACAATATACACTTCAGGATGGCCCAAAAACCAAAATAAATGTTCAAAAAGTACAGGCGACCCTCCTTGATAATGTAAAACTTCACCCTGAACAAAAATATCTGAAAGAAAAAATGAAGTTCCAAAACTTCTATCCATTATTAAAAGTAAAGCTGCAGACAGTAAAACAGGGAATGAAATTACACCAATGATAGCTGTTACAAAGAAAGCCCAAATAGTCAAGGGCAATCTAAATAAAGACATTCCTTTCGTTCTTAAATTAATCACAGTAACAATATAATTTAAAGAACCTAATAGAGAAGATGCAACGAAAATAGCCATAGAAATTAACCAAAGAGTCATACCCATTCCAGAACCTGATTGCGCTTGAGGCAAAGCACTGAGTGGAGGATATATAGTCCAACCCGCAGCTGCTGGACCAGCTTCTACGAATAATGAGGCAATCATTATGGCACTGGAAAGAAAAAATAACCAAAATGAAACCATATTTAAAAAACCTGAAGCCATATCACGGGCACCAATTTGTAATGGAATCAACAGATTACTAAAGGTACCACTTAACCCCGCAGTTAAAACAAAAAATACCATAATGGTTCCATGGATGGTAACTAATGCCAAATATATATTAGGATCCATAACACCTTCAGGTGCCCACTTTCCTAAAAAAATATCAAAAACAGCAAATGATTCTTCGGGCCAAGCTAGCTGTAATCTAAATAAAAGTGATAGAGCAATTCCAATAAAACCCATAAAAAGTACTCCAGTAATAAGATACTGCTTAGCGATCATTTTATGATCTTGACTAAAAATATATTTAGTAATGAAAGTCTCTTTGTGGTGATGATCTTGATGAAAATCTCCGCTTTTATCATCTTTTAGTAAATCTTCAAACTCTGTCGAATCCATTTTAACTCTGACTCTTGGGTTATTATTTTTTTTACCTTTCATTTAATATTCTTTTAAAAAACTTTTATTGCATAATTGAAGCAAAAGCATCTTGACTTGATATCCATTTATTATAATCTTTTTCAGTATCAACAACAATTTTCATTTGCATATTATAATGCGAAGTTCCACAAATTTTAGCACAAAGTAATAAATAATCAAACTGATAAGGTTCAAGACTTTCTTCACCTTTAGCGATTAACTTTTGACTTTTTTCATATCTAATTTTATTGATTCTATCAACTTTTGCTGCAACGTCTGGATTCATTCTCATTTCAGCAGTAGTTTTAGTTGGTGTATAGGAAAATTCAGTAATCATTCCAGGAACACAATTCATTTGAGCTCTGAAGTGAGGCATGTATGCAGAATGTAAAACATCCTGAGACCGCATTTTAAAAATAACTTTGCGATTTACAGGAATATGAAATTCTTGAGTAACTACTATGTCGTCCCAACCATTGGGATCAGATGAATCAATTCCTACGGTATTTCTACCGTCAAAATCATTTAAAAACCTGACATTTGCATCACCAAGCACATTATCTTGTCCAGCATATCTTGCCTTCCAGTTCCATTGCTGAGCATATAACTCTATAACTAGCGCGTCTTCATCTTGATCATTAAAATTCATAATATTTGACCAAGTTAACATTCCATAAATAATTAAACAGAAAAAAACTATTGCTGGAATTACTGTCCATATTAACTCTAAATTATTATCATGAGTAAAAAAGAAGGCTTTTCTATTGTTTATTCCTCTGTATTTATAGGCAAAATAATGTAAAAATGCTTGAGTAATTGTTTGAGCAAATAAAATTATAGCGAAAGATATCCATAGGAGTCTATCATAAGGAACCCCATGTTCAGAAGCGGCTTCCGGTAATAAAACTTTTGAATAAGCCCAAAAACAATAAATAGTAACAACATATATAAATACAAGAAAAGCAAACATTAGCTTACCTTGTAAATCGTTATCCTTTTCAGTAGCTATTTGAGAATCATCTCTTTTATTTCCTAATTTATTTTGAATTAATTGATAGATATTATTAATCTGCCAAATAGCAATTCCCATTAAAACTAATACCGCAACTGTTAACAATCCAATCATTTCTAATATTTAATAAACAAATTTTTCGCTTTCCTTAAACAAAGGGTCTCCACTTGGTTCCAAAGGTGCTTTCGATATAGTTTTGAAAACAATATAAATGAAAAGACCTGAAAAGAACATTATTCCACCAATTTCTGGGACGCCAATATACCACTGATCCCCGACTGTAGCTGGCATAATCATATTATAAAAGTCGAGATAATGTCCAAATAAAATAACTAAACCAGTCATTACTATGAGCCAATTAATTCTTTTATAATCACTGTTCATTAGAACCAGAAATGGAAAAATTAAATTTGTTACCAACATTCCCCAAAAAGGCAATGAATAATCCTCAATTCTTGTAATAAAATAAGTGACCTCTTCAGGAATGTTTGCATACCATATCAACATAAATTGTGAAAACCATAAATAAGCCCAAAAAATACTAACCCCAAACATAAACTTAGCTAGATCATGCATGTGATTGTTATTTACTTTCTCTAAGTAACCTTGAGATTTTAAATAAATAGTAATTAGAGCAATTGTTGTTATTCCTGAAACAAACATACTAGCAAAAACATACCAACCAAAAAGTGTACTAAACCAGTGTGGATCTACTGACATAATCCAATCCCAAGACATCATGGATTCTGTTACAATAAAGAAGGCTAAAAATCCTGCTGAAATTTTAAAGTTTTTCTTGTGATTAGAAATATCTTTGGATTTATCTTGAGCAAGTGAAAATCGTCTCGAAAAGAATCTATATAAATTCCATCCAAGTATATAGAAAATTGCTCTTCCAATAAAAAATTGTGAATTCAAATACCCTGATTTGGCTTGAATTATTTTGTCATGTGCTACTACGTCTGGATCCATCCAAACAAAAACATGATTTAGATGCATGGTACATAAAACTAAAATTATTAAAACAATAATGGAACCAGGAAATAAGTATCC
>JAQWJH010000046.1 GCA_029248455.1 Flavobacteriaceae bacterium | reverse complement strand
GGCATATCTTCTTCTTTTAATTCAGCAACTTCTAATCCACGTAAGTAGGTTAAGCTAACATTTAGCATTCCGTATTGAATGTTTTATTGTATATTGTATTTCAACATTAAATAAATATTATGATTACAGAAAAGATTTTTAAAAACATCATTTTAACTCAATTAGCTTTAATGGTTACTGTACTTGCCGTCGTAATTGCTAATGAATCAGGAAATTCAGTTGAAGAAGATTTAAGTTTTTCTTCGATAGAAACCATTTCTCTTATTATTGGACTTGGTTACTTTATTTCTTTGTTTATATTGTACAAATTTAAGCCAATTGGAAAGAAGTTATTTGTATCAACATTTGTTTTGAGCATTGTTATTCTTCTTTTTGAACCAGTAGATTATTCCAATTACACACCTGTAATTTCAGCTTTAGAAAATTTACTATATGTTGTTGATGGCGTAATTTTAACAACGTTGTATTTTACAAGTATTAAGGACAAGTTTGAATAAATGAAAAAACTAATTCTACTATTACTGTTTATTCCACTTGTGACTTTTGGGCAAAATGAAAATGTAAAAAAAAATGAAAAAGACGAGTATTTAGAATTAATTAAAAAATTAGAAAAAGGTAAGCTCGATATAATAATTGATGACGTGCCTATGTTTCGTAGTTGTAAAAATGTTTTTAAATCTCAACGAATAGAGTGTTTTCAAAACAGAATGACTAAACATATACGTAAACATTTCTATTATCCAAAATATGCTTTTAACAGAGGAATTGAGGGAACAGTATTCGTTACGTTTATAATAGAAAAAGATGGAAGTATAAGTGAAATAAAGACAAGAGGCGCAGATAAAAGTTTAGAAAAAGCAGCATTGAAAATAATCAAGAAGCTTCCTAAATTGATTCCAGGAAAAGCTAACGGTAAACCTGTAAGAGTTCCTTATAGCATTCCAATTATTTGGAAGTTAGGATAACTAAACCATAGGCATATCAGATTCTGTTAATTCAGCAACTTCTAATCCACGTAAGTAGGTTAAACTAACATTTAAACTGGAGTGTCCCATTGCCTTTTGTAGCTTGTCTAGCACAACTATTCTAGTTTAGTCAAGTGTCGCCATCCAATCAATGAGTAAATATGGCCACCTACTTAGATTTTCTTTTCCTGTTGCTAAAGAATATCCGTGCCCTCCAATAGCATAAATGTGTAGTTCGTTTTTTATGCCAAATTTATTTAAGCTTTTATGAAATCTTAAGCTGTTTTCAACTTTTACAGCTTTATCATTATTTGAGTGAACTATAAATGTTGGAGGAGTATTTAAATTAACATTTAAATCATTGGAATATTGTTTTAGCAGTTTTTTAGGAGGATTGTTCCCTAAAAGTCTTTTAAAAGATCCACCGTGATATATGGTTGAATCTGATGAAATTACTGGATAAATCAAAGCCATAAAATCTGGTCTTGAATCAATAAAATCAATTTTATCCTTATTTTCAATGAGATCTCTATTAAATTGTGTTCCTAGTGTTGAAGCTAAATGTCCTCCAGCTGAAAATCCAATAACGCCTATTTTATTAGGGTTAATATTCCATTTTACTGCATTTTTTCTAACTATTCTTACCGCTCGCTGAGCATCTTGTAAGGGTGCCAAATGACTAATCTTAACGGATTTAGATTGAGGGTGTCTGTATTTCAAAATAAATGTTGCAATCCCTTTTGAATTATAAAAATTTGAAACAGATATCCCCTCCCACTCATATGCTAAATTTTTATACCCTCCTCCAGGAAATATTATTAAAGCTTCTCCAGTTGCAAATTTTTTAGGCGGAAGATGTATTTCTAAAGTTGGCACTTGCACTTTTGTGTAAGAATACATAGTACTGTCATTACTATAAAACTTAATTTCTTTTTCGCTAGAATTGACCCGATTGGGAATTTCATCAGGCCATATTTTTATAATTTCCTGAGAATAACTAAGACAAGGAATAATAAAAAACAAATAACTAATTGTTTTTTTTAAAAAATAAGGTTTTTTTATTCTCATATTAAAATTTTAAATAAAATATATAACAATTTAATTATTCTAAATTTACATTCAATATTGTTTTAAATGAAAAAATTGTTAACTCTTCTTTTTTGTGCAGTTTCTATGGCTCAAAATGATGTCAGTTTAAAGAACTTGTATCCAAAAAAAGACTTAATTATAACATATCAAGATGATTGGGGAAAAAATAATTATAAAAAAGTAATTGAAGAATTTAAAAAATCTCCTCTTGACTTCGGCCAAATTGTATTTTTAGGCAATAGTATCACTGCTGGGGGAAAGGATTGGAGTAAAAGATTTAATTACCCAAATATAAAAAACAGGGGAATTGGAGGAGATGTCACAGATGGTATTCTAGCAAGAATAAATGAAGTTGTATACTTTAAGCCAAAAGCTGTTTTTTTATTAATTGGAATCAATGATTTATGGAACACCACGCCTAATGTTCCCTCTGTAGAGTATATTTCATCTAATATTATAAAAATTGGTAAAGTAATTAATAAAAAATCCCCCAATACTAAAATTTATATTCAAACCATATTACCGGTTGAAAAAGAAATTTATAAAGAAAATATTTTGAGAATTAACACAATCTTAAAAGAAAGTGAAAAAAGTAATCCATATAAGATTATTGATCTTCACTCAGTTTTTATAAATGAAAAAGGAATTATGATAAGTGAACTTTATACTGATGGAATTCATTTAAATGAAAAGGGTTATCAAGTTTGGGTTGATTTCATAAAACCAATTATTTATACTATTAAATAATGATGTACTTTTAACAAAAAAATAAACACATGAGAAGTTTACTGCTTATTTTATTGTTAATTCCTCTTTTATCTAGTTCCCAAGAAATTCAACAAGTAGAAATTGTTAAATCAGAAAAACAAATTGAAAAATTAACAGAACTTGTCGGAGAAAATGAATTAAAAATTGATTTTTTAGATTTTTTATTATTTCCTGCGCTAACAGTTGGATATGAAAAAAGTCGGAATAATTCAACTGCATATGGAGCTACCATGTTTATAAATCTAGCTTCTGACGGAGATATTGGAAGCGATTGGAATGATAAGTTTGCTATTACGCCATATTATAGATTTTATTTTTTAGAATCACAAGACTATGGTGGTTATGGAATCTTTGCTGAACTTTTTGGGAAATTTACTTCTGGTAAAAACGAATACTATAACAACTCCTCTCCTAATAAAGTATCTGATTCATACTTCGATATTGCTCCAGGATTAGCGGTAGGAAGAAAATGGATTAACAGAAAAGGATTTACTTTTGAATTAATGTTTGGTGTGGGTAGAAATTTATTATATAGTGAAGATGATAGCAATAGATCTGCTGGAACCATCAGAGCTGGGGTATCGATTGGAAAAAGATTTTGAACTAATCTTAGCTTAAATTACAATCTAATTAACACCATTTTCTTTAACTTTATTTAAAATTTAAAATAATGGGAAAGAAAAAAAACGATTTTTTAATATCAAACAATAAATACGGGGTAATAACTTTTAGTATAGTCGCTCTGGTAATTGTTGCAATCGCAGTTGCCTATTATACCTACTATTAATGTCTTCCATTTCGTATAGTAAAAATCTTATTAGTGGAGTTGAACTGGTTAATTCTAATTTAATTTTACCACACGAAAAAGTTATTGATAAAAAAACAACTTTATTAATTGACTATTTAAATACATTTAATGAGTCCATAATAATATCTTCAATATTATGTTGTTCAAAAAATATGGTTATTATTGATGGCCATCACAGGTTTTTTGCATTAAAAAAAATAGGTTTCAAAAAAATCCCTGTAACCAAGGTAGATTATTTTTCAAAAGAGATAAAAACAGATTTAAATGAAAAGTATAGTAAAAAAGATATTATTTATTCTGGAATTAATAAAGAATTTTTAGAGCCTAAAAGTACCAATCATATCGTTAACTGTAAAAAATCTAAAAATTGGGAGCCAGCAATTTTACTGTCAAGCTTATTTAACTTAAAGTTTTAAAAATTGAATTCTACATTAACTAATTTAATAGAAGCTGAAAAAAAAGCAGAAAATTTGTTTTTAGAAATAGAATCTAGAATGTTACTAGTCCCTGGAAAATCAGAAGAGGAAATAAACAATTCTATTTTTGAATTAGCATATGAAATGTATGGAATAAAAAAATATTGGCATAAAAGAATTGTCAGATGTGGTAAAAATACTTTAGAGCCATACAATGAAAATCCTGAAAATTTGGTATTGCAAAAAGATGATATCTTGTTTTTAGATTTTGGTCCAATTTTTGAAGAATGGGAGGCTGATTTCGGAAGAACATTCGTTGTTGGAAATGACCCATACAAAATTAAACTTAAAAATGATATTGAATCGGCGTGGCACGATGGAAAAGCATTTTTTGAGTCACAATCTAAAATTACTGGTGCAGAACTTTATGCCTACTGTCAAAATTTAGCTATTAATTATGGTTGGATCTTTGGTGGACAAATAGCTGGACATATTATAGGTCAGTATCCTCACGAGAAGCTAGAGAAAGAAGATAAAACAAATTATATTCATCCTGAAAATCATGAAGATATGTTAGGATATGATAAAAAAGGTAATGTAAGAAACTGGATATTAGAAATACATTTTGTTGATGCAGAAAAACAAATAGGGGGATTTTTTGAACAATTATTAGCTTAATTTAACCATCTTTTATTAATTTTAATAAAATCAAAACATACAATTATGGGAAGTAAATTTTTTGGAAACCTAATGGAAAAGCAATCTCCAGGTAAAAAAGGAGCTAAACAAAACTTTAAAAATAAATCAAACAACGCAAAATCTGGAGGCGTTAGAAAAACAGGAAGAGGGAATTAAAGTCAAAGAAATTTTTAACATTCCCACTCGAAAAAATCACAAATTAATTTTATTTATTATGAAAACATTTAAAACACTATCTATATTATTTTATTTCACACTATTATCTTTATCAGCTCAATCGAATGATTCCAATCAAGAATCAATTCAAAAAATAAATACTGAAAAAAGTTCATTAAAATGGATAGGAGAAAAAATAACTACTAGCCAACATTATGGCAATTTAAAATTCGAATCTGGTGAACTAACTTTCATAAATGGTATTCCTTCCTCTGGAAATTTTATAGTTGATATGACCTCTATATCTGTTGAAGATATAAAAGGAAAGGGTAAACAAAGGCTTGAAGGGCATTTAAAATCTGATGATTTCTTTTCAGTAGACAAACACAAAAAAGCTTCCCTGTTAATTAAAGGATCAAAGAAATCCGAAAATGGTTTTCAGGTTGACGCCGATCTAACCATAAAAGATATCACACATCCAATTCAATTTGATATGATAAAAAACGGAGGAGGTTTTACTGCTAATTTAACTTTTGACAGAAGCAAGTATAACATACGTTTTAGATCTGGAAGTTTTTTCGAGAATTTAGGAGATAAACTTATATTAGACGATGTAGTTCTATCCTCTGAACTAATTTTTTAATTTCGATAAAAACATATTATTTATAGCTAAACAGTTTATTGGCATCGATTAATTTGCTATTTTCGTTTTTTTTATGAAAATACGTAGGTTAATCAATAGAGATATAGATCAAGTTATAAATCTTCTTGTTAGCTCATTTAGTTCTAGGTACAATAATCCTCCAATCATTGGAACACTTTCTAATCCAAAATCTACATTCATTGTTGTAGAAATAAATAATATTATTGTTGGAGTAGCCTCTCTATATATTATTGAAAAACTAACGAGGAAAATGGGGTTAATTGAGGATGTTGCTGTTGATTCAAACTATAGAGGGAAAGGAATTGGAATTAAATTAATACAAAACTTAACATCTAAAGCAAAAAATATGGGATGTGACAAAATTGTCTTAAACTCATCTAAAGACAATATTTCTTTTTATGAAAAATCAGGGTTTAAAGTCAATGAAATACAAATGGTTTTAAGAAACAATTAAATGTGTGGAATAGTAGGTTATATAGGCAACAAACCAGCATATGATATTCTAATCAATGGTTTAAAAAAACTAGAATACAGAGGATATGATTCGTCTGGGATCATGATTTACAATGAAAAAAAATTAGTAAAAAAAACAAAGGGAAAAGTTGCTGACCTTGAAAATCTTTTTACAAATTCCAATGAAAAAAAAGGGAATATAGGAATTGGCCACACAAGATGGGCGACTCATGGCCCTCCAAATAAGACTAATTCTCACCCGCATACTTCAAATTCTGGTGAGATTACACTTGTCCATAATGGAATATTTGAAAATTATGATTCTATTAAAAAAGTTTTAATAAAAAAAGGATATATTTTTCATTCCGAGACCGATTCAGAAGTACTAGTAAACTTAATTGAAGATATTATAAAAACAAAAAAAGTAAAACTTGGTAAAGCTGTTTATTATGCCTTAAAACAAGTAGTTGGAGCCTATGCAATTGTAGTTTTTGATTCTAACAACCCAAAAGAAATTGTTGGAGCAAGACTTGGAAGTCCATTAGCCATTGGAGTGGGAGATGCAGAATATTATTTTGGTTCAGACGCAACTCCTTTTTTAGAATTTACTAAAAGTTGTATTTATCTTAACGATAATGAGATGTTTATAGTAAACTTGGAAAAAGGATTGACGGTAAGAGAAATTGAAAAAGATTCCATAATAGACCCCTTCGTTCAAGAACTTAAACAAAACATTGAAGAAGTTGAAAAAGGTGGATATGAGCATTTCATGTTGAAAGAAATTTTTGAACAGCCTCAATCAATAACTGACACTTTTAGAGGACGATTGATTTCAGCCAGCCATCCGATTTCTATATCCTCTTTAAAAAAACATTATGAAGTATTTAAAAATGCCAATAGAATCATTTTCATTTCATGTGGAACATCATGGCACTCCAGTTTATTAGCTGAATATTATTTTGAGGAGCTTTTAAGAATCCCTGTTGAAGTTGAATATGCTTCTGAATTTAGATACAGAAATCCAGTTATTAAAAAAGGTGATATAGTAATACCTATTTCGCAATCTGGTGAAACTGCAGACACACTTGCAGCTATTAAAATGGCCAAAGAAAAAGGTGCTTTTCTTTACGGGATATGTAATGTGGTGGG
>JAQWJH010000029.1 GCA_029248455.1 Flavobacteriaceae bacterium | reverse complement strand
AAATAAAATAACTGTTTCAATTCCAAAAGATTCAGTGGCCACCAAAATTCTGTCAATAAAAACAGAAGAAGTAATTGGATTATTTGGTGTAACAAATAGAAAACAGCAATCAATGTTAGAAGCTATTATATGTGAAAGTTTTGATAAGTTTACTGATTTTCTAATTATGTAATTTTTTCTTTTTTCAATTTCATAAATAACTCCTGTATATTCGTTTTGATTTACAATATCAAACAAAACCCTATCACCAACAGCAATTGGATTTGTACTCTTGATGCCATATGATCTAAATTTTCCTTTTATTGTACACTTAAAAACCTCATTAATCTCTGTTTGAACAGAATATAAGTTTCCAGTTGATTTATAAACAGTTCCTAACATAAATTAGCCATTAATAACTCTTTTTTGATGATTAATTGATTCTTGATGAATTGCTTTAAACATTCTTAAAATAAACTCCTCACTTAATCCCTTTTCTTCACCGTCTAAAATCATTTTTCCCAAAATTTCATTCCATCTTTTAGTCTGTAAAACTGCAACATTTTTTTTCTTTTTTAAATTACCAATTTCAATGGCAACTTTCATTCTTTTACCTAAATTATCTAAAAGACCGTGATCTATAACATCAATTTGAGTCCTTAATGTGTTTAAGCTGTTCTTATAATCTAATTCTTCATTAGTAATTTTTCTCATTTTTAAATCCTCCATCATTTTGATTAGAACTTTTGGAGTGATTTGTTGAGCAGCATCACTCCAGGCTTTATCAGGATTTGTGTGCGTTTCAATCATTAATCCGTCAAAATTCAAATCCAAAGCTGTTTGAGAAATATCTTGTAAAATGTCTCTTCTTCCAGCTATGTGTGAGGGATCACAAATTAGAGGCAAATCAGGAAATCTATTCTGTAATTCAATTGGTAATTGCCACTCTGGGTTATTTCTGTAAGTAGTTTTTTCATAGGTTGAAAAACCTCTGTGAATAACTCCTAGTTTTTTAATATTAGCACTGTATAATCTTTCAATTCCTCCAAGCCACAAGGCCAAGTCAGGATTTACTGGGTTTTTAACTAATACAATTTTGTCAGTTCCCTCAAGAGCATCAGCAATTTCTTGAATAATAAATGGACTAACTGTTGATCTGGCTCCAATCCATAAGATATCCACATCATGATCTAAGGCAAGCTTCACATGATTAGAATTAGCAACTTCCGTTGCTATTAAAAGACCTGTTTCTTCTTTTACTTTTTGTAACCATTTTAAACCAATAGCTCCAACACCTTCAAACATTCCCGGCCTCGTTCTAGGTTTCCAAATACCAGCTCTAAATATTGATACATCCGAATTTTTTAGCTCATGTGCAATTTTTAAAACCTGATCTTCAGTTTCTGCACTACAAGGTCCAGCAATTACCAATGGGTGGTTTAGTTTAAAATTATCAAGCCAATTTTTCATTTCTTTTTTATTTTCCATTATTATAATTCTATTTTATTAAAATTTGTTTAATTCTATTTGTGTTATTAAGGATTGAAGATAACGTTGAATAATTATTTTCTTCAATCATTTCCTTGATTTGATTTAGGTTAGATATATATTCATTAATCGCTAAAACTAAATTGTTTTTGTTTTGCAAAAAAATTGGAGTCCAAGTTGCTGGAGAACTTTTTGCCAACCTTACAGTTGATTCAAATCCACTTCCAGCTAAATCAAAAATATTTTTTTCGTTTTTTTCCTTTTCAATTACTGTCTTTCCTAACATAAAAGAACTAATGTGAGATAAATGAGAAACATACGCAACATGAACATCATGAGATTTTGAGTCCATTTTTATAATATTCATATTAAGCATCTTAAATATTCGAAGGGCTTTTTTATAAATCTTAGGATTGGTTTTTTCAATGTCACACACAATATTATTTTTATTTAAATAAAGGCCTTCAACAGCAGCATTTGGGCCTGAAAATTCAGTACCAGCCATTGGGTGTGTTGCTAGGAAATTTTTTCTATTTGGATGATTTAATAATGCTTCACAAATTGGAAGTTTTGTTGAACCTACATCAAAAACTAATGTATCCTTATGTACAGAATTTAAAATTTTAGGTAACTCTTCTAAAGATTTATCGACTGGTATTGCTACAAGTACTACATCAACCTTTGATAATTGTTCCAAAGTTATTAATTCATCGATTAACCCTAATTCTAAGGCACGATTTTCATTTATTTTAGATTTATCTAATCCGAAAATTTTAGATTTTGGATAAATTGACTTGAAATCTAAAGCAAATGAACCTCCCATCAAACCTAATCCTATAATTCCTAATTTCATTTTTTACATCTTTTTATAGCATCCTTAATTTTTTCTTCGTCAACACATAAAGAAAACCTAATATAACCCTCTCCATTACTACCGAAAATTGTCCCAGGAGCAATAAAAATATTTTTTTTAGTTAATAAAGTATTAATAAAATTTTCTGAACTATTAATGTGATTAGGGAGCTTTGCCCAAACAAACAATCCTTTTGAGTTTTTATCAAATTCACATTTTAAAATTGTAGCAAGTTGCCAAACTAACTCTCTTCTTCTTTTATAAACTTTATTTAAATCATCAAACCATTTTTTATCAAGATTAAGGGCTTCAATAGCACCTTTTTGAATTCCATAAAACATTCCTGAGTCCATATTACTTTTGACTTTTAATACTCTTGAAATATTTTCTTTGGACCCCAAAAGCATCCCTACTCTCCAACCTGAGAGATTGAATGATTTACTTAGAGAATTGAGCTCCATACAGTTTTCTTTTGCCTTGTTTATTGTTAATAAACTGATAAAATCATCATTTAAAATAAAACTGTAAGGATTATCATTTATTAAAAGAATATTATTTTTTACTGAGAATTTAATTAATTCACTAAGTTGTTTTTTAGTCGCAGATGATCCTGTCGGCATATGGGGATAATTAATCCACATAATTTTCACTTTTTTTAAGTCTTTTTTTTGTAACTCTACTAAGTCCGGAAACCAATTGTTTTCCTTATTTAAGTCATAAAAAACTGGGGTTGCCTCTACAAGATTAGTCACTGTTAAGTATGTGGGATACCCAGGGTTTGGAATTAAAACTTCATCCCCTTTATTTAAAAATGCCATGGATATGTGCATAATACCCTCCTTAGAACCCATTAATGGTAAAATCTCGTCAACTGGACTAGATTTAACTTTAAAAAATTTTAAATAGAATTTCGAAATTGCTTCTCTAAGTTCTGGAAGACCTTGATAACTTTGGTATCTGTGAGAATTTAAATCAGACAAACTGTTTTTCAAAATATTTATTACAGTTTTTGATGGAAACAAATCAGGGCTACC
>JAQWJH010000011.1 GCA_029248455.1 Flavobacteriaceae bacterium | reverse complement strand
TTTAGTTATAAAACTGTAAAGTATAGTCAAATCTCAAATGATAAAAAACAAAAAATTATTATTGAAACAATTTATAAAGAAAATATTAAAGGGAAGCTAATTTATATCGATGAGAAACAAATAACCTTAAAAAAAAGTGGTAAGTTAAAATCGGTTAGTAAAGAAGAAATTCGAAATGTTAGTGTAAGGAAATTTTCGATTTATAAAACTTCCGAAGTGGTTATTGGTCAATTTGTAAACTCCAAAAAGAACTAAACCATAGGCATATCTTCTTCTTTTAATTCAGCAATTCTTATATTTAGAAGTGGCTAATTAAACATTCTAAATCAAATTTTATAAAAATTGAGTCAATTAAATGTTTTTGGTAAAGAATTAGAATTATGTTGTAGTAGTCCTATTACTGGAGCGTACAGAGATGGATATTGTAATACAGGTATTAATGATGTTGGCACGCACACCGTATGTGCAATTGTTACAGATAAATTTTTAGAGTTTTCAAAAAGCAAAGGAAATGATTTAACAACAGCTAATTCTTACTACAAATTTGAAGGACTTAAAGAGGGTGATAAATGGTGCTTATGTGTCTCAAGATGGATTGAAGCATATGAAGCTGGATGTGCTCCAAATTTAATTTTAGAAGCTACTAATATTAAAACTCTCGATTATGTTAGTTTCGAGAATTTATTTGAATATAAAGCTTGAATTAAACATCTATTAAATGCTTAACATCACCCTTTGTAAAATACCAGATAGAAATGTGTTGTGGAGAAGATGGGACTCGAACCCACGACCTCTTGACTGCCAGTCAAGCGCTCTAGCCAGCTGAGCTACATCCCCAATTTTATTTAAATACGTATCTTGAATAAATATAACTTATAAAAACAATTCTATGAAGGCAATTAGATTTTTTATTGTTTTAATTTTTATACTCTCATGTAATAATGACAAGCAAGAAATTACACCAATTTCATTTTCTGAAAAAAAATATGATGAGGCATTTCAATTGATTGAATACTGGTTAAATGCTCAAAAAGATTATGAAAATATTCCAGGTTTAACTGCGATGGTAGGAGATGAAAAAGGAGTGGTGTGGTCACAAGCATTTGGAATGGCTAATGAAAATGATGAAATGAAAATTGAAAATACTTTTAGTATTTGTTCAATTTCTAAACTATTTACATCAGTTGCGATTATGAAGTTAGTTGAAGAAAAAAAAATTAGTTTAGAGGATCCAATCGAAAAGTTGTTGCCCTGGTTTGATTTAAAACAACAGTTTGAAGATTCGCCTCCCATTACAATTAAATCAATTTTGACTCATTCTTCTGGTTTGCCAAGGGAATCTAACCATCCTTATTGGTCATGGCCAGATTTTCCATTTCCCACCAAAGAGGAAGTAGTTCAGGAATTAAAGAATCAAGAAACACTTTATCCAAGTTCAAAATATTATCAATATAGTAACTTGGGGCTATCTCTTTTGGGTTTTGTTGTAGAAGAAGTATCCGGTGAATCCTTTGAAGAATATATTAACAAAAATATATTATCTCCTTTGAAGATGAACAAAACTAAACCGTTTATGTCAATACAAGAGTATGGTGGGATTCTTTCATTAGGCTATTCATCAATAAACAGAAAAAGGAATCGTGAGAAAGTAAAATTTTTCAATGCAGATGGAATTGCTGCTGCAGCAGGCTTCACTTCAAATGTGGAAGATTTAGCAAAATTTGCTGCGTGGCAAATCCAATTGTTAAAATCTTTAGAAAAAAATATTATTACGTCTAATTCTCTAAAGGAAATGCATAAAGTTAATTGGGATGATGAATTAACCTCAATAACTCGCGGGTTAGGTTTTGGTGTTTATAATTTTAATGGAGAAACTTTTGTCGGTCATGGTGGCTCATGCCCTGGATATAGATCTCAATTATATTTAAACCCTGAAATGGAAATTTCTTACTCAGTTATGATTAATTCTAGTGGGACAAACCCTGGTAAATATATCCAAGGAATTCATAAATTATTAAAAAAAGCCACTGAAAATGAAACTAATATAATAAATAAATTCAGTGATATGGAAGGGCAATATATTGCTCAACCTTGGGGAAGTGAAACGTATATTCAATCATGGGGGAATCACTTGGCTATGTTGAGTATTCCAACAAATTCTCCTGACTTGACCATATATAAAAAAACAGGTAAAGATATTTTTAAAAGAGTTTTAAAAAACATGGAATTGGGAGAGACCTTAGAAATGTTAAGAAATGAAAAAGATTCTGTGATTGGTTTCAAATCACATCAAAATATTTATTATAAATCTAAATAAATTGCTATGAAATTATTACAAGAATTTAAAGATTTTGCCGTAAAGGGTAATATGATTGACATGGCAATTGGAATAATAATTGGAGCTTCTTTTAATTCGGTTATTGATGTTTTAGTAAAAAAAATCTTACTCCCTCCACTATCGCTACTTTCAAGTGGAGTTAATTTAGAAAGTTTAAAATTAGTTTTAAGGCCTAATCAAATAGATGATTTAGGAAATCAAGTAGTTGAGGAAGTTGCTATTAATTACGGATCGTTTGTTGAAACGTTATTGGATTTTTTGATTGTAGGCTTCACAATTTTTATAGTTGTAAAGTTTATTAACAAGTTAAACAGACAAGCAGAAGATCCTAAAGATAAAACAGTGTCTACGCCTAAAAATATTGAGTTACTCACAAAAATGAATGTTTTGTTAGAAGAACAAAACCGATTATTAAAAAAACAGAATAAATGACTTTGAAAAATTACTTTATAATCGAATCATAAACCAGCTTTCTAAATTTTCTAGCTAGTTTAAGCTTGTATGTTTCAAATGATTGTGTCATGTAAATAAAAATCATTTTTTCTTTTGGATCAATTCTAAAATAAGTCCCGAACATGCCCCCCCATCCAAAGGTGCCTTTTGATCCAAATTTAGTTCCAGAATTTTTTACAACTTCAAATCCTAGCCCAAAACCCTTGTTTTTACCAAAAACTAGTCCAGAGTATTTTAACTCATTACTGTGATCTTCAAGCATTAAATTTAAAGTGGAGTTTTTTATAATTCTTTGATTATTAAACATGCCTCCATTTAAAAGCATTTGGCAAAAGATTAGATAATCGTTTGTTGTAGATAGAAGACCACCAGATCCACTAAAAAGTTTTACGTTATTAGTAAACGGAGATTTCGATGGACTATCAAAAATATTTAATCCCCCATTTTTATCTTTTTCATACAATGTTGTTAATCTTTCTGTTTTTTCTTTTGGTAGTTCAAAAAAAGTATCCTGCATATTTAATGGATCGAAAATGTTTTCTTTTAAAAACATGTCTAAGCTAACACCTGAGATAACTTCTATTAGATAACCACATATATCAGTAGAGTAACTATACCTCCATTGAGTCCCTGGCTCATATATTAAGGGATCCTTTATTGATTTTTTAATAAACTCCTCTAGATTCAAACTGATTGATTCTAAATAACTTTCAGGCCCCTTAAATTCTAACCCAGCAGAGTGCCTTAAAATATCGATAATTTTTATATCATTTTTAGTAGAATTTATTTTTTTACCTTTTTTTATTTTCAAATTTTTAAATTCTGGAATAAATTTATGAACCGGGTCATTTAAATTAAACTTACCTTGTTCATAAAGCATCATTAATCCAACTGAAACAATTGGCTTAGTCATAGAGGCTATTCTAAAAATGTCATTATCATCAAGCCCTTTTTTAGATGAAATTTCTGAAAATCCGTAATTTTCAAAATAAATTAATTTACCATTTTTGACAATTGCAGTTTGTATTGCTGAAAACTCATTATTATCAACAAATTGGTGCATTTCACTTTTTAATTTTGATAGTTTTTCTGTTGAAATTCCTTGAGATTCTGGTGATGAAAATTTAAAAGTTGATTGAGCATTTAATAACAATCCAAACAATAATAGTATTATTATTAGTGGAAATTTTTTTAATGAAATTTTTGACAAAATGTAGTTTTTTAATTTTTCTTAAAATTTATAAAAAAAATTAAAACTTTATTATAAATTTGCCGGAATTTTTAAAAAAAATTAGAATGAAAAGACATGACAATGGAAATGAACAGGTGAATTCAATAAGAAACGAATTTAACGGCAGAATCGAAATGAAATTTTATTTAGGGCAAGCAAAAAGAATCGCATGGTCCGGAAATAGAAGATTTAGAAGTGTTTAATTTTTAATAAATCGATCTTTGGGAATTCGAACAAAGACATTTTTACTATAATCATCTTTCTCAAATAATAGACCTATGTCTCCATTTTTTAATTTGGTCATTGATGAATAAGCGGATTTTCCTTTATAAATTATGAGATTATCTTTCCAAGTTTTTCCTTGATCCTTACTTACGCTTAAAGCAAGGTTTGTTCTACTTTTACTATCAAAGGCATTAGAAAATAACAAGTAGTTTTTGTTATAATTTATAAGACTTGCATTACATCCTGGATCAGGAAGGTCGTAATTTTTAAATGTATCCCAACTCATTCCCTTATCTTTAGAAATATGAGAATACCTTGAATTGTTGGAATTAACCCTAGAATTAATCAACCAATCACCGTTTGACAACTCTAATATTTTAGATTCATCACCAGGAATTATCGGAGAATCATTTAAAAACCAAGTTTTACCATGGTCTTTACTTCCAAACACGTGAGTCCCTTTATTTAAATTTACTAGACAGTGTAATAATATTCCATCTTTTGTTTGAATTCCTCTTCCAGATGTTATAAACATAAAATCTTTTTCCCAACCATCTTTAATTATTTCACTTGTAATCTCAACTGGAGAAGACCAGTTTTTGCCATTATTAGAACTTTTAATTACCATGAACCGGTACACATCTTTTGCCTCATCCAAGTTCATATAATTATAAAAAAGAAATATTTCTTTAGTTTGTTGATCTACAATCATTGAAGGGTCTGAAGCAGATTCACCCATAGGATAATCCACGATCTTTTCAATTTTTGTCCATGTTTTTCCACTATCAAAACTTTTTCTAATCACAATATTTATGTCACGATTCCATTTTAAATCCCCACATGAATTATTACGCTCATCAATTGCAGTAATTAAAGTTCCGTTAGTAGTTGTTATTAACGAAGGAATTCTATAGCATGATACATTTGGGTTTATTGAAATATCGAACAAGTCTTCGTATTCAAAGTTTTGAGAACTGGAGATGAAAGTTGTAAAAAGTAAAACATATAGAAATATCTGCTTCATCTTAATTTATATTTTTTGTAATAATATCAATCAATTTACTTCTAACATCATCATCATAAAACGATTCGTTTTTCCTTGTTGGATAAACTCTATTGGTTAAAAAAACGATTGTTAATTTTGTTTTTGGATCTACCCAAAACATTGTACCAGTAAACCCAGTATGACCGAAAGATTTTTTTGATAAATTAGGATTGGGATAATCGCCAAATTCTTTTTTAGAGTAGGGCTTATCAAAACCAAGTCCCCTTCTAATAGGAGAATTCTTAAAAGCATAAGAAGTAAACTTTTCGATTGTACTTTTTTTAAACATTAAACTATTTTGTTCTAAATCAGCCAATAGAATGCCTATACTTTCAGCATTTCCAAAAAGCCCTGCATTTCCAGAAATGCCTCCCATTAAACTTGCAGCTTCATCGTGAACGAATCCATGCACTAATGTCTTTCTAAAAATAGAATCATATTCTGTTGGCACAATAAATTTCTTATCAAAACTATTTGTTGGGTTAAAGAGCAGGGTAACATTTTTATCGACTAACAATTTTTCTCTAAAATATTTTTCAAAGTTTAAACCTGAAATTTTATGCACTAAAGAGGGAACATAGAAAAAGAAAAGACCTGAGTAATCATACTTATTAATTGAGTTAAGTTTAGATGTTTTTATTTTTCTAAACAATTTCTTTGAATAAGAATTCCTTAAAAACAAGTTTTCACTAATTTTTAATGAAAACCTGTTACTACTTTGATTTCTTACAATAGATTTTTTTAATTCTCCGTTTCTTTTTTTAATAAAATTTTGATGACTTATGTATGGAATCCATCCGCTGGTATGACTAAGACTTTTAAATAGCGTAGTGTGTTTTTTATTAGAATTTTTCAAATCCTTAAAATAGAAGGATAATTTAGTGTCTAGGTCTAATTTGTTTTCGTCATATAATTTCATTATTGAAAATGTTGACGCCAAAACTTTTGTTAGAGATGCAAGGTCGTATAGATGAGTATTTTTCACTGAAACGATAGAGTCATAAGTATGAAAACCATAAGATTTATTTATTAGAACAGAATCTTTAATTTTTATAAAAACCTGCGCTCCTGGAAAATTTTTATTTTTTATACTAGCATTAATTAAACTGTCTATTTGCTTATTTGTTTCAATTTGCCCAAAAGATTGGGTACACATAATAAAAGAGAATAATATTAGCTGATATTTCATTAATTTTTGATACAATATTTATGTATTTAATTTTACAAATTAATCATAAAAGTATTAGAAATAAGGTCTTAAAAAAATTAGGCTTTTAAAAAGATGAATTAGGGCCCGAGTTCAATAATAAGTTCTTAAAATTTTCACGGTAACTTCCACCAATCTTGTATGGTTTTTTATTTATGTAAGCACAAAACCCGTCGACAATATCAATTTTATCTATTGAAACTGTGGTAGATCGGTGAATTCTAATAAATTTTGATTGAGGCAAAGACTCGGTAAACGATGTAAGAGTTGTGTGCACGATAAATGAAGAAGTTTTAGTTATTATTTTTATATAATCTTTTAAACTTTCAATTACAAAAATATCATCATAATTTATTTTTACGTTTACTTTATTTACTCTGACAAAAACAAAGTCATGAGATATTTTTTTTGAGTTTGATTCAAGGTCATTTAAAATATTGAAAACCTTAGTAACTGCAATTTCAAATCTTTCGAAAGAGATAGGTTTCAACAAATAATCAGTCACGTTCAAGTCATAGCTCTCTAAAGCATATTCGGAATGAGCACTTGTGATAATTGTTTTGGGTGGATCAGTTAGTTTTTTCAAAAAACTAATACCATCAATAAACGGCATATTAATATCTAAAAACATTAAATCAACCTTATTCTTTTTTAAAAAGTTAATCGATTCAGGAGCATTAGAAAAAGAGGAAACACAAGTTAAAAAATCAACTTTTTCAATAAAGTTTTCTATTACTTTAATTGCCAATGGTTCATCATCAATAATAATACAACTAATCATTTAGCTAAGTTAATATTAAGTTGTGCAATATGTTTGTTTTTTTCCTCAAAAGTTTTGAGGCGGTAATTGCCTTTGCCGTAATTAAGACCTAATCGCTTTTTAATATTTGAAAGACCTATCCCTCCAATTTGTTCTTTTAGTTTTGTATTTGGTTTAGACATAGAATTTTCAACAGCAAAATAAATTGAGTTTTTATCAACAATTAGATCAATATGAATATAACTATGCCCAATACAATTTCTTACACCGTGTTTAAATGCATTTTCAACCAAAGGAATTAATAACAAGGGTATTATTCTTATTTTTTTGATTTCTCCTTCAATCTTAAAATTGATTTTCAAATTCTCATTGTAACGCAACTTTTCAATCTCAATGTAATTTTTTATATGCATTACTTCTTTGTCTAGTTCTTGAAATTTCTTTCCAGTTTCATAAAGGAAATACTTCATCAAGTCTGAAAGTTTTAAAATAATATCAGGTGTTTTTTCAGATTTGTCAATAGCTAGTGAATACAAATTATTGAGAGTATTGAAAAAGAAATGAGGTTGAATCTGAGATCTTAGATATTTTAGTTCGTTTTCTAAAAGTATTTTATTGTTCTTAGCTAACAAATCTCTTTGTTTCATCCAATCAATAATTAATTTTATAGCTGTAACAAATGTTATAACGTAAACCTCACCTAAAATAGTTTGGATAGCATAATCAAAAGTGATTTTTGATGTAATGCCAGCAAATTCAGGCAATACATCGGTGTTGATAAAATAATAGGTTAACTCAAATTTTAATATTAATGTAATACCTAGACTTAATGCTAGATAACTAAAAAACTCGATAATTTTTCCTTGAAATAATTTAGGAAGAAAAATAAATATAAAAAGATAACAAAGTATTATGTGTATAGGAAATCCTATCAAATTTGATTTAAAAGAATAGATGTAATCTTGATAAAAGTTACCCCATCTAAGAACATTAAATGAAAAATAGGCAATCCAAAAATATAATTGACTCCTTATGGGAATTGAAGATATTTTGTTATAAACGGGGTTTATAAAAATACCCTTTTTAAAAACACTCATAAAAACTAAGTTTATTAATTAAATCACAAAAATTATTCTTCTAATAAAATGTTTGTGAATTTGTTTTAATTATTACTAATTTAATGAAATCACTTTTATTCACCACTTCATGAAAGCAATCAAATGGATTATTGGGATCATAATTTTAATGATTACAATTTCTTGCTTTAAAGATAAGCAATTACCCTCCCCTAATATTATTTTTATTTTGACAGACGATTTAGGCTTTCAAGATTTGAGCTCTTACGGATCAATAATTACAAATACTCCCAATTTAGATAAATTAGCTAATGAAGGAGCTTTATTAAATTCGTATTATTCTGCCCAAGCAGTTTGTTCAGCATCTAGGGCGGCTATTTTAACAGGAAGTTATCCCAACAGAATAGGTTTTAGTGGGGCTTTGGGACCTAATGCTCGGGTTGGTATAAATTCTGAAGAATTATTAATCTCAGAAATGCTAAAAGACAGGGGTTATAGTACAGCGATTTACGGAAAATGGCATTTAGGAGATAGGGAAGAATTTTTGCCTACTAGACATGGATTTGATGATTTTTTTGGAATTTTATATTCTAACGATATGTGGCCCTACCATCCAGAACGTCCTAATAGTTACCCCGATTTGATGTTGTATGATTATGAAACACCAATTGAGGTGTTAACTGATCAATCAGACTTAACTAAAAGGTTAACTGATAAAAGTATTGATTTTATTATCAATAATAAAGACAATCCTTTTTTTCTATATTTAGCTCATCCACAACCCCATGTTCCTCTGTTTGCTTCTTCAGCATTTAACGGAAGGTCAGAAAATGGTTTATATAGTGATGTTATTGAAGAAATTGATCATTCCGTTGGAGAATTAATGAAAACCTTAAAAGAGAATGATTTACATGAAAACACTGTAATAGTATTTACATCTGATAATGGCCCCTGGCTTTCCTACGGTGAACATGCAGGGTTAACAGGGATATTTAGAGAAGGTAAAGGAACAACTTGGGAGGGAGGACAACGAGTTCCTTGTATTGTTTGGTATCCAAATGAGATAAATCCTAACTCTATTATTTCTGACCCACTTATGGGAATAGATTGGCTTCCGACATTTGCAAGTTTAACAGGTGGGACCCTTTCAATTAACAAAATTGATGGTAAAAATATTTGGGAAACATTAACCAAACAAAGTGACGAGTCGCCTCACGAAGCTCTTTTTTTCTATTACCATACCAATAGCTTACATGGCGTGAGATATGGAGATTGGAAAATGTATTTTCCTCACAAATATAGAACGTTAAACGGAAGGATTGGAAAAGATGATGGTCAGCCAATTAAATATGAGTACATTGATTTAAAAGAAATGGAATTGTATAATTTAAAGGATGACCCTGGGGAAACTATCAACCTCTACGCTAATCACCCAGAAATAGTAAAAAAAATAAAATTATTAGCAGACAAAAAAAGAGAAGAAATCGGAGACGATTTAAAAGGCATCACAGGACTAGAGAATAGACCGATTGGTACAGTAGATAAAAATCAATAAAATGGTAAGAAGAAATTTCATTAAAAAATCTTTGATTGGAGGATTAGGCGCAACGGCATTAGTTGGTTGTGATAATTCTAATGGTAAGGGATCATATCCCAGAATTATTTCAACTTGGGAACATGGTTTAGCCGCAAACCAAGAAGCTTGGGAAAAATTAATGAGCGGCTCAAATGGGATTTCATCTATTGAGTCAGGTGTTAAAATTTCAGAAGCTGATCCCAGTGTAAGGTCAGTTGGTTACGGTGGATTGCCAGACAGGGAAGGTATTGTGACATTAGATGCTTGTATAATGGACAAATACAGCAATTGTGGGTCTGTCAGTTATTTACAAAACATTAAACATCCCATTTCTGTAGCCAGATTAGTAATGGAAGACACCCCTCATGTAATGCTGTCAGGAAAAGGTGCCTTAGATTTTGCCCTTTCTAAGGGTTTTAAACAAGAAAATCTATTAACTGATCAATCAAAAAAAGATTGGCTTAATTGGAAAAAAAAATCAAACTATAGTCCTGTTATAAATATCGAAAACCACGATACTATAAGTATGCTATTAATTGATCAAAATAGGGATCTTTTTGGCGCTTGTACGACTAGTGGAGCAGCATGGAAAATGCACGGACGAGTGGGAGATTCCCCAATTATTGGAGCAGGATTGTTCTTGGATAATGAGGTTGGAGCTGCTGCAGCAACTGGGCTTGGAGAAGCGGTAATTAGAACCTCGGGAAGTGCAATGGTTGTTGAACTTATGAGACAAGGTTATTCACCCTTGCAAGCATGTAAAACAATTGTTGATCGAATTTCAAAAATTCACAAATCTGGATCTGATTGGGAATATCTTCAAGTAGGATTTATAGCTATTAATAAAAAAGGAGAATATGCTGGATATAGTTTAAAAAAAGGCTTTAATTATGCTGTTTGTGACAAGGAAAATAAGAATCTTTTAATGGATGCTGACTATTTTATTTAAATAAATTATGCTTGAGTTATTACAGTATTTAGGGAAATTCCATCCGGTAATTCTGCACCTGCCTATTGGAGCTTTATACTTTACATTTTGCTTGGCTTTAGCTGATAAATATTTTAAAGATAATTTTTCTGTACCAATAAGAATTGGCTTATTTTTTTCCTTTGTCTTTGCTGTAATCTCTTGCTTATTGGGCTACTTTCTTTCTCTTTCAGGGGAATATGGAGAAAAACTATTGAATCTTCATATGTGGCTAGGAATTTCAACAGCTGTTTTAAACGGTTTTCTTTTGTGGTTTCATTACAAATCTTTGTATAAAAATCGTTTTCTTTCTTTTTTTGGATTAACCATAATTCTTTTAACAGTTACAGGTCATTTTGGAGCGAGCATGACTCATGGAGAAGATTTTTTAACTCCTCCCTCTTTTGAAAATGAAGTTGTGGTTGAGTTTAAAGATAGTATCAATTTATATAGTCAGGTTATCCGACCTATTTTAAATAATAAATGTGTGAAATGTCATAACCAATCCAAATCAAAGGGAGGTTTATTGATGGATAGTATGGATAATATGATTAGCGGAGGGAAGTCGGGAAATATCTTTGTAGCAAATAATTCTTTAGAAAGTCATATGTACAATTATTTGGTTTTACCAATGGATGATGATCTTCATATGCCACCTGAGGGCAATAGACAACTAAAAACACATGAAATAGAACTCATTAAATATTGGATAGACAGTGGCGCTAATTTTGAGAAATTCGAAAAAACACAAGACTCAAATGATGAATTAATTAGAAATTTAGCATCATTTTTTCCAAAACCAATTGCTACAGTACCCTCTCCAAAAATTAGTCATTTACAAATGTTACAAAAATTAAATTTCAGAGTTGAGAGAAATAGCAGTAAAAACAATCTTATTGAAATAAAATTTCAGGGTAAATTTTTGGAAAATAAACACATCAAAGCTCTTTTAAATGTAAAAAATCAGCTTATAAAATTAGACCTCAGTTATTCTAATTTAAATGACAGAATGATTGCAAAACTTGGAAGTTTAAAAAAGCTTCTTTATTTAAAAATTAATGACACTGAAATTTCAGAGAAAGGACTTGCTAATATTAGTAGATCAGTTGTAAGCTTAAACCTTAATAATACTAAGATCGATTTTGAGAGTTTAGCTTCTTTTGTTCAAAAATCAAATGTTAAAAATATTTATTTGTGGAACACAAATATTAGTCTGGATGATCAAAAGGAATTAAAGAATTTAAGCTCAGCAGATTTAAACTTTGGAATCAAGGATTTTTCTAAAAACATGCCTTTACTTGCCCCAGTACTTATAGAAAATAAAACACTTTTTTCTGATTCTTTAATAATAGAATTTTACAAACCGCCAGGAAACCCAGAAATAAGATATACTACTAACGGAAAAGCCCCAGATTCATTATCTAAACTATACACAGGTCCTTTTTCTATTAACGAAAGCTTGACATTTAAAGCAAAATCATTTAAAAAAGGATGGAAAAGTAGTAAGATCATCGAGGTTAATTTCTTTGAAACTGGAGGCACTTTTGAAAAATATAAACTTAGAGAGTCTCCTTCAAAAACCTATTCCAATCCCAGTAAATTATTTGATGGAGTTTTAGGTTCAACAAACTTTAGAGATGGCACTTGGAATGGCTTTATAAAAGTGAGTGATTTGGAATCTGTCATTACCAACTCTGGAGACATGATAGTTGAGCTAGATTTGCCGATAAAAAATAAAATTAAATCCATTGGGGTAAATGTTTTAACATCCATGAATGCTTACATTATTTATCCAGAGAAAATAGAATTGTATGATATTTCAAGTAGTAAAGAGACTTTGTTGTCTTCAAAAAAAATACCAAAATCTAAAATTGGAGAAGTTCCTGCTGTGAAGATTTATAATGTCCAATTAAACAAAAAAGGTGTTAAAAAAGTAAGATTAGTAGTAACAAGCAATAAAAAATTACCTAAAGGTCATGTGGCTGAGGGGGAATATGCTTGGTTATTTGTAAGTGAAATAATTGGATTGAAATAGAAAAACTAATTACAGAACATTTTTTTACAAGCTATATCATAATTTCTTCTGTTTTTTTTGAAATAATTCACCTAAAGTTCTGTCAAACAGCAAGTTAATTAATTTTATAGTTTTTTTTTCTGAATAATCACTTATTAAATTAATATTATTAATCGAAAAAATCTTGAACTTGGTCGAAATATCGAGACAAAATTACCATTCTGTTAATAAAGTGTTAATTTATTTAGTAAATTAGTGTTTGATTTAAACAAAAATAAAACATATGAAAACAAAATTACTAACCATTCTGTCTACTTTTCTAATGTTGTTTGCTTTTGGATTTTCCATACAAGCACAATCGATTAGTGGTACAGTAACAGATGAAAATGGAGTTCCGTTACCCGGAGCTACTGTTTTAGTTGAAGGAACTACAAATGGTGTTTCTACTGATTTTGATGGAGAATATTCTATCAATGCTTCAAGTGGCGATACGCTTATTTTTAGCTTTGTTGGGTACGCCTCTCAGTCAGTTTCTGTAGATTCATCTACTACAATCAATGTTATGCTTGCTACTGATAGTGCTTTAGATGAAGTAGTTGTTACTTCATTAGGTATTAGTAGAGCAAAAAAATCTTTAGGGTATGCCGTCACTGAGCTTCAAGGTGATGAAGTAAATACTGTGAAAGATCATAACATTGCTAGCTCCTTAATGGGAAAAGTTGCTGGATTAAATATTACTAGCTCGGGATCTATGGGTTCTGGTTCTAGAATTTTAATTAGAGGTAACAATTCTCTTTCTGGAAACACACAAGCACTAATTGTGGTTGATGGTGTTCCTATTAACGCTGACGGTATTAACAGTGGAGGAAGCGTCTACAACAACAGTGTAACTGGGGGTGGTATTTCTGATATCAATCCTAACGATATTGAATCAATATCTGTACTTAAAGGACCTAACTCTGCAGCCTTATATGGTTCTAGAGCTGGTAATGGTGTAATTCTTATTACAACAAAAAAAGGATCTAGTGATTCAAAATTGGGTGTAACTATTAACACTAACACCACAATGGATGACGTGATGTTTTTACCTGATTTCCAAAACCAATATGGACAAGGTAGCTTAGGAGCTGCGCCAACTTACATTCAAGAAAATGGTGTTAACATTGGTCTTAATACTACAAGTTCTTGGGGTCCTAAAATGGATGGTTCAGCACAACCTTATTATACAGGTGTTGATAGATCTTACACTGCTCAACCAAATAACGTAAAAGACTTTTTTAGAACAGGAATAAAATCGATTAATTCACTTGCTATTGAAAAAGGTGGTGAAGGTTCAACCGCTAGGTTTTCTTACACCAACAATACAACTACTGGTATTTTGCCAAATTCAGAATTAGAATCTCACAACTTTAATGTTAGAGCTTCTACTGAACTTAATGACAAACTTTCTATTGATTTCAAAGCCACTTATTTCACTCAACAAGTTGATATGAGAGCTAGAACTGGTGGGGAGGGAGTTGTTCCTATTGTATATGGTATGCCAAGAAACGTAGATATTAATGATCTTAAAACGTGGCAAAAACCAAGTCCAGCAAGTCCTGCGGATTACAGAGTAATCAACTACGAACGTTTAGGTTCCAACACAGGAAACCCTTATTGGATGTTAGAGAATGATGTTGACAGAGAAAAAAGAGGAAGATTCTTTGGTTTTGCTAACATTAATTACAAGTTTAATGACTGGTTAAGCGGTCTTGTTAGAGTTGGTGCGGATGTTACTAGCGTTCACACATATAACGTAAGACAACCTGGTCATCATTACTACCCAACGGGTAGATTAAATAACGGAACGTCTAGAAGTGGAGAGTTAAATACAGACTTTTTATTAACAGCTACTAAGGACATTACCTCAGACTTAAATTTAGTATTTAATTTAGGGGGAAATCTTTCTAAAAGAACGTACGAAAGATTAAATGTTTTTGGAGAGTCATTTAAAATTCCAAGTAAAGCTTTTTTAAATAACACGAATCAACAACAGATCTCTGAAACGCCTATGCAAACTAAAAAAGTAAACTCATTATATGCAGCTGCTAATTTTGCATACGATGGTTTCTTATATTTTGACTTGACAGCGAGAAATGACTGGTCATCTACATTAGGTGCGGATAACCGATCAATATTTTATGGATCTGCAAACGTTTCTTTGTTAGTTCAAGATTTTATTAATCCTGACTTTTTCGATTTATTTAAAATAAGAGGAAGTATTGCAAATGTTGGTAACGACACAAATCCTTATCAATTAGTACAAACATTTAGCGTTCCTGGTTCAGGATATCTAGGATTGACAACTTTAAATGCTCCATCGACGCGTTTGAATCCTAACTTAAAGCCAGAAAATGTGGAGTCAACAGAATTTGGTATTGAATTAGCAATGTTTAATAACAAACTTAGTTTAGACCTTTCTGTTTACAATATTAAAACGACTGATTTGATATTTAGAGTTCCTGTTCCTGCAGCAACTGGTTATTCATTCTATCTTGAAAATGTTGGTGAAGTAACGAACAAAGGAGTTGAGGTAAGTCTTGGATTCCCAGTTTGGGAAACATCTAATTTTTCATGGACTAGTTCACTTTTTTATTCAGCTAACGACAATAAACTTGTTAGTTTAATAGATGGAATTGACACACTTGTCTACACTACTACTAATTCGGGTAACTTGAGTACTCAAGCAAAAGTTGGTGGTGGAATTGGTGATATTTACGGAACGGTATGGAAAAAAGATGATGCTGGAAATCATTTAGTTAATGCTAATGGTCGTCCAATTGCTTCTAATCCAGACCAATTATTAGGTAATGCTCAACCAGACTGGATGGGTGGATTTAGTAATACCATGACTTATGGAAACTGGTCTTTAAATGTTCTTATAGATGGAAGATTTGGTGGTCAGGTTTATGCTAGCGAATCAGCTGGGCTTGATAGCAGAGGTACTTCAATGAGATCATTACAGTACAGAGAATCTGGTATTACTCTTACTGGTTTAGATCCAGCTGGTGCTGCAAATGCTGCTCCAATTACTGGACAAGAGTACTGGGAAACATATTCCGGCATTGCTGAAAATTACGTCTACGACCAGACTAATATAAGACTTAGAGAACTTGCGATTGGTTATAGAATTCCTAACGTTAGCTCTATGGGTATAGAAAGCGCAAACTTACAGCTTATCGGTAGAAACTTATTCTTCTTTGACAGAAGTGCTGAGGATATTGATCCTGAAAGTATGTTAGGGAATAATATAGGAGGTCAAGGTATATCCGCCGGATCTTTACCTACAACAAGAAGTCTTGGACTGAACTTAACTTTAAAATTTTAATATAATTAATTATGAAAAACAAAATACTAATTTTAATTTTTTCCGTATTTTTTGTAATCTCATGTACATCTGATTTTGATGAGATTAACGAAAATCCAACAGCTTTGACAGCTGC
>JAQWJH010000008.1 GCA_029248455.1 Flavobacteriaceae bacterium | reverse complement strand
GGGAGTTTATGGAAGCCTGGTGCCTCCATTAGATCTGGTGATTGGAAATTAGTTCAGCATTTTGAATCAAATAAGCTAGAACTTTATAATTTGAGTGAGGATATTGGTGAAATGAACGATTTATCCTCTACATATCCCGATAAAACTCAAGATTTACTTGATAGATTACTTAACTTACAAAAAGAAACTAATGCCAATACAGTTTCAATTAATAAAAACTTTAAATAACTAACAATGAAATATTTTTTCTATTTATTTTTTATGATTCCTTTTTTGTTTTCTAGTTGTTCTAGCGAGGAGCAAAAAAATGAAAAACCCAATATATTATTTATAATGTCCGATGATCATGCTTATCAAGCCATTAGCGCTTACGATGATAGGTTGATTCAAACTCCTAATATTGATAGAATTGCAAATGAGGGAATGCTTTTTACTAATGCTTCAGTTACCAATTCAATTTGTGCACCCTCAAGAGCTGTTATTTTAACGGGAAAACATAGTCATTTGAATGGTAAAATTGATAATCATGCTAAATTTGATGATTCTCAAGTAACTTTTCCTCAACTTTTTCAAGAAGCTGGCTATCAAACTGCGATGTTTGGAAAGCTTCATTTTGGAAATAATCCAAAAGGAGTTGATGATTTTTTAATACTTCCAGGTCAAGGTTCTTATATCAATCCAAGATTCATAGGTCCTAAGGGAGATACAATAATTACTGGATACGTTACAGATGTAATAACAGATGTAACTTTAAATTGGTTAGATAAAAAGAGAGATAAAGAAAAGCCTTTTATGATGATGTATTTACATAAAGCACCACATAGGGCTTGGTGGCCAAGTCCTGAAAAGTTTGCTGAGTTTTATGAAAAAGAATTTCCTGAGCCTGCCACTTTATTTGATGATTACTCAAACCGAGGAACTGCTGCTAAAACTGCTGAGATGAATATTTTAACTCATATGCAGTACATGCATGATAGTAAGGTAAGACCTGAGACAATGAAAGAAATGGGTAAAGTAGAACCTGAAATTGTTTATGTCAGGGGAGATGGTACTTTAGTACGACCAACTGAACAAGGATTTAATGGTCCTTTTGGACGAGCTAATGAAGAGCAAAAGAAAAAATATGACGTTACTCTAGATAAAATTAGTAAGGATTTCAAAGAAAATTGGCCTTCAATGAATGATAAGGAAAAAATGCAATGGAAATTTCAGAGATACATGCAAGATTATTTAGCTACCATATCATCTGTTGATGATAATGTGGGAAGAGTGTTGGATTACTTAGATGAAACAGGCCTGGATGACAATACTATAGTGATTTACACATCTGATCAAGGTTTTTATTTAGGTGAACACGGATGGTTTGATAAAAGATTTATTTATGATGAATCATTCAAAACTCCTCTTATGATTAAATGGCCAAATAAAATCACACCAGGGACAACCACTGAAGAAATGGTCCAGAATTTAGATTTTGCTCAAACTTTTCTAGAAGCGGCCATGATTGAAGCTCCAGATGATATGCAAGGAGAAAGTTTAATCCCCCTTCTTACAGGAGACTTTGAAAGTTGGAATAGAGAAGCAGTGTACTATCATTATTATGAGTACCCCTCTGTTCATATGGCTAAACGTCATTATGGAATAGTTAACAAAGAATTTAAATTAGCTCACTTCTACTACGATGTTGATGAGTGGGAGCTGTATGACCGTTTAAATGATCCAAACGAAATGAATAATGTTTATGATGATCCAAAATACAAAGAGGTTGTTGAAAGTTTAACTCAAGATTTGAAGGAGATGAGAGTTAAGTATAAAGATTCTGAGGAATTAGACAAAAAATTCATTTACAAGAATAAATAAAAATAATTGATGAGATTTTTAAATCTTATATTTTTATTTTATGTTACTGGAATTAGTGCTCAAATTCAAATGGGTCCTCTTTTTTCTGATGACATGATCCTTCAGAGAGAATCTCAGGTTCCAATATGGGGATTAGCAAGTCCTAATGAAAAAGTTACTGTACTATCGAGCTGGAATAATAAAACAACTAGTACAACAGCTGATAATAATGGAAATTGGAATGTAAAAATAGAAACACCTCAAGCAGGAGGTCCCTATCAACTCAATATATCAACAAGTAATAGTGTATTAAATTATTCGAATGTTTTAATTGGAGAAGTATGGATTGCCTCAGGTCAATCTAATATGCAAATGGCTCTTTTTGGAGGAGGTAAGGAGCCTGTTCTTGGTTCAATTGACATGATAGCACAGTCAAAGAATTCAAGTATTCGTCTTTTTACTGTCAAGCTTTCAAGTAGTGAAACTCCAATCAAACAATTAAAAGGTCAATGGCTTGTTTCTAGTCCAGCTAATTCCTCTGGATTTAGCGCTGTGGCTTACTCTTTTGCTAATTATTTAAATAAAGTACTTGATATTCCAATTGGTATAATTAATACTTCTTGGGGAGGAAGCCCTGCTGAAGCTTGGACAGATAAAAAAACATTGGATTTTAATTTTGAAAAATCTGAAATTAGAAACAATCATAAAGACAAAGCTGTTCATCATAATCCCTCCGGTCTTTTTAATGCCATGATACATCCTTTAATTCCTTTTAAAATTAGAGGAGCTATTTGGTATCAAGGAGAAGCAAATGTTGGTAGAGCAAATAATTATACCAAACTAATGAATAAAATGATAGATGGTTGGAGATTCAATTGGAATCAAGGATCTTTTCCGTTTTATTTTGTTCAAATTGCCCCCAATGGTGCTGGAGGAAAGAAAAACAAATCGGACCAAGCTTATTTAAGAGAAGCTCAAATGATGACTATGATGCAAACTGAAAATACAGGTATGGCTGTAACTATGGACATTGGAAGTGAATTTACTGTACATCCACCTGAAAAAATACTTGTTGGTAAAAGACTTGCTTATTGGGCTTTGGTGAAGGATTATGGGATTAAAGGTATTTCATTTTCAGGTCCAATATATAAGTCCTTAACAATCAAAGGGGATAAAATAATAGTTAATTTTGACTATGCTCAAAATGGTATTACTAGTTATAATGAGCCTTTATTAGGTTTTGAAATTTCAGGACCTGATAGGGTTTTTTATCCAGCAAACGCAAAAGTTATTAGAGACTATGGTTCTAATAGATCTAAATTGGAAGTGTCAAGCAGTAAAGTTAAAAATCCAGTAGCAGTAAGATACGGATGGAAAAATTATTTGAAAGGAAATCTTTATAACACCCAAGGTTTACCAGCCTCATCATTTAGATCAGATAATTGGTAAGACATTAGCTTATGCTTTTAATATATTCTTTTACAGCTTCCAGATAATTACTAAAAAGTGCATCATCATTGTAAATTTTTCGTATCCCTCTAGCGCCTTCAAAGGAACATATTAAGTATGTAGCTGCTGCATTTGAATCGACCTCTTTCTTAATCTCATTATTTTTTTTACCAAGATCAATAACATCAATTAAAGCATCTTTCCATCCATCCATTAATTTTCTAAGAGGTTCGCGAAAATCATGTACGGAACAGCCGATTTCATTAATCATATTATTAGCAGGGCATCCCAAAGCTTTTTCTTTTTCAGTAAAATTTGCAATTCTTTCAGTGAAAACATAAACTAAAAGATCCGAAACAGATTTTGATTTATTTTCTTTTAATGGTTTTATAAAGCCATTATAAATTCTAATACTTAAAATATCTTCGATTACTTTTTTCCCAATTTCTAATTTGTTTTTAAAATGATGATAAAAAGCTCCTTTTGTAAGATTTGTTTTTTTCATAATATCAGGAATACTAGTATTGTTGTAACCGTTTAAATAAAACATATCAAAAGATGTTTCAATGATTAATCTTTTGGTTTCCTGAGATTTTAATTTTTGATCCATTATTTGTTTAAAAATAATTTTTTGATAAACTATTATTTTATGAATTTAATAATAATTAATACTAAAAATATAGATAATTAAAGTATTTATATTAATAAACCTCCTTTTTTTTAAATCTCTCAAAATAAAGGACATATAAATATAATCATTAAATAATCTTATGACATACTTAATAGAATGTTTTTTGTAATTTAAAATCATTCTAAAGAATAATTATGTTAAGTAATTAATAAATTAGATGGGTACCTTTTTAACTTTATCTAATTAATTTTTATATTTAAACAAATAATTTAATTAAACAATATGAATGCTGAAAAAAACATAACAAAGGTTAGAGCTCACGATGCAATTTGTGGAATTTTATATTTAATAAGTGCAGGACTTACTTTTAGTTCCGGAAATTTAGAATTTTTATACATTGCTTTTGGCGTAGGTACTCTACAGCTTATAAGTCCCTTTACAAAATTTTGTCCCGTTTATTTCGTTTTAAATAAGATTATGCCAGAAACGGATCCTATGCAAAATGGTAAGTAATAATTTACTTTATTTATTCTTTTCAATATTTATTTTTTCCTATAATTCCTATTCTCAAAATAGTATATCAGTTAATGATTCTATAGGCATAATGAATGTTATGACTTTTCAAGAAAAAGCTTGGAATAATGGAGATATCAATTTATTTATGGAAGGTTATTTAAAATCTAAAGAATTAGTTTTTTCTGGTTCATCTGGTCCTATTTATGGTTGGAAGGCTACTAAACAAAGGTATTTTAAATCCTACCCAACTTTAGAATCAATGGGTCAATTGACTTTTAGTGTAACAAAAATTAAATCTTTAACTCCGACAACAGCTTATTTGATAGGGGAGTACTATTTAAAAAGAGTTATAGATGATAGCTTTGGACATTTTACTTTAATCTGGAAAAATATTGAAGGTAAATGGCTAATTGTTAGTGACCACACTTCCTCTTCAAAATAATATTAGAATTATTTATCGATTTTATCTTGTCTATAGATTCAAAGTATCATAAATTTATGTATTCATGAGTTTAATAAATCAATCAGGCTTTCTTTTCACGAATTTTAAATCAAAATCACAGACGCCTTTTGAAAAACTTTTTGAAATTTTCAAAGAATTAATAACTTACACTTCGGGTGATTTTGATGAGGCTATCGATTGGCTCAAAGAACTTGATAAAGAATATGTCCTAACTTCTCCTGATTATACAATGGATGACTTTATTGACGAATTATTAAATAAAGGGTATATCAAAAAAGAAATTAATCCAAGTGGAGACGGAGAGAGTGTTGGATTAACTGCTAAAACTGAAATGCTTTTGAGACAACATGCTTTGAAGCAGATTTTTGGAAAAATGAAACGCATTGGTAATGGAAATCATAATACCAAGCAACCTGGAATGGGAGAAATCGATTCAGGAGATTTAAAAGCCTACGAGTTTGGTGACTCAATTGAAAAAATTGCAGTTACAGAAAGCATTAAAAACGCACAAATCCAAGGAGGTCTTGAAGATTTTAAATTGACAAGAGAAGATTTAGTAGTTAACGATCAATTTCATCAAGCTCAAATGAGTACCGTTTTAATGATAGATATCAGTCATAGTATGATTCTTTACGGAGAGGATAGGATCACACCAGCTAAGAAAGTTGCTATGGCTTTATCAGAATTTATTACAACTAGGTACCCTAAGGATAAATTGGATATTATTGTGTTTGGAAATGACGCCAAACCAATTGCTGTAAAAGATTTACCATATTTAACTGTTGGTCCGTATCACACCAATACTGTTGCTGGTTTAGAACTCGCGATGGATATATTGAGAAGAAATAGAAATTCTAACAAACAGATTTTTATGATTACAGACGGAAAACCAAGCTGTTTAAAATTAAAAGATGGCACTTATTATAAAAACATTAATGGATTAGATTCTTATATAGTTGACAAATGTTACAACATGGCTCAGCAAGCTAGAAGATTAAATATTCCAATAACAACTTTTATGATAGCTCAAGATCCTTATCTAAAAAGATTTGTTCAAGAATTTACAAAAGCTAATAAAGGAAAGGCTTTTTATACAGGCCTTAAAGGACTAGGTGAAATGATATTTGAAGATTATGAAACTAACAGAAAAAAAAGATTAAAATAGAATGAGTAATAAAATTAAAACAATAAAAGAATTAAAAAAATCAGGATATATTTCTTTAGATATCAAAGAAGAAATGATAAAGAATTTAAAAAATAATTTATCTAATGGTCTTTCAACCTTTGATGGTATTCATGGTTATGAAGACTCTGTTATTCCCGATCTAGAACGTGCCATTCTTTCTGGACATAATATTAATTTACTTGGACTAAGAGGTCAGGCTAAAACCAGATTAGCTAGACAATTGACTAATCTTTTAGATGAGTGGATGCCAATTGTTTCAGGTTCAGAAATTAATGATGATCCACTTGATCCTATTTCAGATTTTGCAAAAAAAACTATTAAAGAATTTGGTGATCAGACGCCTGTTGATTGGGTTCATAGAAATGATAGGTTTTTTGAAAAACTTGCCACACCTGATGTTACAGTTGCCGATTTAATTGGAGATATAGACCCAATTAAAGCAGCTAGTCTAAAATTATCATACTCTGATTCAAGAGTTATCCATTTTGGAATGATACCAAGAGCCCACAGATGTATTTTTGTTTTAAATGAACTGCCAGACCTTCAGGCTAGAATTCAAGTTTCTTTATTTTCTATTTTACAAGAAAAAGAAATTCAAATAAGAGGTTTTAAGTTAAGGCTACCTATCAATGTTCAATTTTTATTCACCGCTAATCCTGAAGATTATACCAACAGAGGAAGTATAGTTACCCCCTTGAAAGATAGAATAGGTTCTCAAATCATGACCCACTATCCTAAAACAATTGAAGTAGCAAAAAAAATAACACATCAAGAATCTAAGGTAGAAATTGATGCTGGTGTCTATGTACCTGAGCTTGCTAAAAGCTTAATTGAACAGATTAGTTTTGAGGCAAGAGAAAGTGTTTATGTAGATTCTAAAAGTGGAGTAAGTGCCAGGTTAAGCATTTCTGCCTATGAGAATTTGATTAGTTCTGCAAAAAGAAGAATGTTAATTAATGGTGAAACCAAAACAAGTATTAGAATGACAGATTTTAATGCTGTAATTTCAGCCATTAATGGAAAAATAGAATTAGTATATGAAGGAGAACAGGAGGGAGCAACTGAAATTTCCAGATTATTAATTGTAGAATCGGCAAAAACATTTTTTAATGACTTCTTTCCAAAAATTAAAAAACTTACAAAAGCTGATGAACTTGATCCCTATCAAGAGATTTTAGATTGGTTTAAGGACAAGGAACTTTTTATTGATGAAAATCTTGATAATAAATCATACGAAGATACTTTCAAAACTATAAAAGTTTTAAAGAAATTTGTTAAAAAACATATTCCTGAGATAAACTTAAAGGATGAAAACTTTATGTGTGAATTCTTGCTTTGGGGACTCTCATCCTATAAAAAGGTAACTGTAACAAGAACGACAAGAGGATTGTCATTTAGTGATTCTTTTTCAGACTATATTAATGGATTATAGTCATTTTCTTGTATTTTTAATACATAATAACTAAAAATAATTAAATGAATTCTTTAAAAGCAAATGTATTAAATTCAATATGTTTAATTAGTGTTGGGTTATGGGGGTATCTTGAAAGCTCCTCTGGAACTGCTATTATTCCTGTAGTTTTTGGATGTGCTCTATTATTTTGCGCACCTGGACTCAAAAAAGAAAATAAGGTAATAGCACATATTGCTGTTTTATTAACATTTATTTGTCTTATTGGATTGTTTATGCCTTTAAAAGGCGCTATTGGAAGAGAAGAAACTATTGGAATTGTTAGGGTTTCAGTAATGATTTTAACTTCAATTACTGCAATGGTTTACTTTATCAAAAGTTTTATTGCCAATAGAAAAGCCAAAAAATAAATTGAAGGATATTAAATAAAAAAACCTTCATTTATTTGAAGGTTTTTTTATTTAAAATCTCTCTTTATTACTATTTTGGTATTCCTGATCCACCAAACGGTGCCCAGTTAGCATGTACCATTTTCCACCCTGAGCCTGTAGCAATCCAGACAGCTGAAGCTCTTGTGCTGTAATCAACTTTTTCCTTAGATTCATTAAATGTGTATGCCCCACTTGCGTAAAATGTCACAACAGCCATATTCATTTCTGGAGAAAAGTTAACATCGATATCCCTTAAGTCAAAGCTATCCCAAGTGAAATTTCTTTTTTCTAAAAAAAGTTCATCAGTTTGCTCATAAAATTTAGTTAAGCTTGAATCACCACTTATTAATTTCATATCATCAGTTGTGTATTTTTTCCATTCCTCAATGTTTTGATCTTCAATAGCCTTTTGAACATCTGTCTGAGCTTGTACCAAATTTTTTGTAAGATTATCTTTATTTAAAGTTCTGGAATAGACTCTTAGTTTTGGTAAATACGGAGAGGCAAAAGGAGCATAATCATAAGCTTTTAATTGACTGTTTACTGCTTTTTCATAATCCCCTTCAATAGCAGCAATTTCAGCCTTTGAATCCAGTGCATTTGGACCTTTATGTAACGTTAAAGATTTTTCAATTGATTGGTAAGCACTTTCAAAATCAGCCTTACCATCGTATTCTCCTCTTGCGTAGGCATAGGCCATCATATTATATGCCGCTGAAGAATTTCTAGGAAATTTATTAGAAAAATCTCTAAAAGATTCCCAGTTTCGTGGACTTGTACCTAGCCAATTTATTAGTGGACTATTTGGATTATTATTTATAGCTTCTATAACTGCTTGATCATACTTTTCACTTGATGTTGAAAGGAGCATGTGCCAAGTTCTTTCAACATTGGTTAAAGATTTAACATTTATATTTTGAAGTTTTTCAGATCTTGAACCCCAATTTTCATTATCACTAGCAGCTGCAGCAATAATTAATTTAGCGCATTCACAATTTTGATCAACTAATAAAGCTGCTTTGGCCATGCCAATTGCAGTTAAGTGTTCAAGGTTTGAAAGAGATGTAATTGCTTCATTAATAATTTTTGAAGCATTTTTATTACATGATGTTTGTTCAATCCACTGTTGAGCATTTGCACTTATAATAAAAGCAAACGACATTAGGGACGTTAATAGTATTTTTTTCATATTTATAATGTTTTATTAAGGCCTTAAAAGTAAAAAAAAAAAAGATTAACATACTGAAAAGCATGTTTTTTTTAAAAAATAAAATTAACACACAATTTAAATTAGCTAATAAAAAATTTATTTTTTTTCTTTTCCAAACAATTTTTTAATTACTAATTTTGAAAAAATTAAATTAAAAATGAAAAAAATTATTACCGTATTATTTATTGCTTTTTTAACATTTAGTTGTAATGATAAACCAGCTTCAAAAAAGGTAGAAACTAGTAAAAAAGAAAATGTAGTAAAAAAGTCAAATGAAATTGCAATCATATTAAACTCAAATGATCAAATGCAGTTCGATAAAAAAGTTTTATCTGCAAGTCCTGGTCAGTCAATTACATTAACATTGAATCATACTGGAAGGGGAAATAAAATGATAATGGGTCATAATTTTGTTTTATTAAAAAAAGATGTTGATGTTGATGTCTTTGCTAGAAAGGCAGTTGAAGCAAGAGATAGTGAATATATCCCTGAGGGAGATGAAATGATAGCTTACACAGGGCTCATTGGGGGAGGAGAAAGTATTACAATTACTTTTGATGCACCCAAGCAAGGTGTGTATAATTTTATTTGTACTTTTCCAGCCCACTACCAATTAATGAGAGGACAGCTAATAGTCAAATAATATTAATTTTTACAAAGATTAGTTGTTTCAATTCCAAGTTTGGAATATTCTTCATGAATAGCTTTTAACAAAGAATATTGACTAAACGAATCTTGACCGAGTTCCCAAATCATAGATCCGCTTACTTTGCTGCTAGCTAATTTAACTTTAGATTTAATTGTGGGTCTTCCATTATAATATTTATTTCCAACATTATCTCGATCAGCATAAGAAGAACTCATGGAAACCATGGAAGAGAAAGTGAAGGAGTTAGCTTTTGTACTACTTTGGAAATCATATCCATAAAATGGAACACCAAGGGTTAATTTATTGTGGGAAACACCAACAGTGTCGATCCAAAAATCAATAGATTCCTCAGCATGATTTAATGAGCTATGTTGGCCAGGTAGTGCAGGATTCCATGATCCAGTAAAATCATAGGCCATTATATTGATAAAATCAAAACTATTTAATGCCTTGTCATTTAATTTGTTGTATCGAGTTTTGGCAGGAAGTGCAGCAGTAATTATTTTTGAATGTTTATCTAATTCATCGTTTAGACCAATCACAAATTCACTATACCCATCTGTGACGTTTTGCCATTCTAAATCTACATCTGCACCATCTAAATTATTATTCAAAACATAGTCTGTTATTTTTGTAATAATTTTTGTTCTGTTTTCAGAGCTGCTTAATAAATTTGACCAGTTATCAGCCTGGACTGTTGTTAAAACCCCTCCACCCAGACAAATGCTTATTTTAATATTAGGATTGTCTTTTTTTGCCTCATTAACAATATTAGAAACATCAGGAATAATTAGATTGCCATCAGCATCTGGATTGGCAAAAGCTAAGTTTAAATGGGTAATTTTACAGTACTCAATACTGTTGTTTAAATTAAATCTCCACGTGGGCAAATAACCAACTACTATTGCTTTTTCAGAAATGATATTATTACTATCATTTTCTGTGCTCGTTTCTTGGTCATTTCCACAAGAAATTAGTATTAAATAGGTTGAAAAGATAAATAGTATTTTTTTCATTTAACCCAATTTTAAAAAGAATTATTTTAGTAGTTCTTTACTAATAATCATTTTTCTTACTTCAGTTGTACCAGCTCCAATATCTAATAATTTGCTAGCACGGTATAACCTATTTGCTTCACTCTCCCACATATAACCCATTCCACCATGGATTTGAACTGCTTTATCTAAAATTTCGTTTGTTGTTGAAGATGCAAACATTACAGATGCAGCTGTGTTCATATGTATTTTTCCTCGACCAAACTCTTTTTCGTCCGTGTTATCACATTCTGACAGGACTGAATAAACAATTGCTTTTATTGCCTGAACCGAAGTATACATTTCAGCTATTTTAGATTGAATCATTTGAAAACTAGAAATTGGTTTACCAAACTGTTCTCTGATTTTAGAGTATTCAATAGAAATATCTAGGGCTCTTTCACTTATACCCAGACAAATAGGGGCAATCATAGCTCGTTCAGAATCAAGACCATTCATTACAATTACATGACCTTTACCCTGCTCACCTAAAATATTTTCAACAGGAACTTTAAAATTCTCAAAAAATAGTTCTGAAGTTTGGCTTCCTCGGTATCCCATCTTTTTTAATTTTGATGTCACTTTAAAGCCAGGGTTTTTTGTTTCAACAACAAAAGCAGTAATTCCTTTGTTTTTTTTATCAAAATCAGTTTTGGCATAAACTAGAATTATGTCGGCAATAGAACCATTTGTTATATATGTTTTACTGCCATTTAGTATGTAGTGATCGCCTTCTTTTTTAGCTGATGTTCGCATAGCTCCCAAAGAATCTGAGCCAGCTCCGGGTTCTGTTAATCCTAACGCACCAATCAATTCACCAGAACACAGTCCAGGTAAGTATTTATTTTTTATGTAATTCGAACCATTTCGGTAAATATTATCCAGACATAAATTATCGTGGGCTACCCAGCTTAAAGCCATTGCATGGTTCCACCTCCCAAAGGCTTGACATACTAAACCGGCTTGCATATAATTCATTCCAGCACCTCCATATTTGGGATCAACTGTTAATCCAAGGAGTCCCGCAGAGGCCATTTTTTTAAAAATTCCAGTGGGCCACCACTCCTCATTATCCATTTTTTCAGCTAAAGGAAAAAGTTCTTTTTCACTAAATTGGTCAGCAGCCTCTAAAATGGCTTTTTGTTCTTCGTTAAGATTGAATTGACTTTCTTTTAATGACATTATTATATAAAATGTAATATTAAAGTTATTTTTTTTAAATACCTATATAGTTATTAAATTATACTATAAATTTAAATGATTTATCAAAATCTTTATTTTGTAAATTTTAAAGTTTAGCTAACCCAGTTTAGCCTCTTAAATGATTTATATATGCAGCTTGATTAAGATTTTAATACCTAAATTAGTTTAAAAATATTTTATTTTCTTTTATACAGAAAATTATAATTATGTAATTTTTTATAGTATAAATTATTCATTAAAATTTAGATTAATTTTCTATAAATAACTAAATAACCTATTAATGAAACAAACTTGGAGATGGTATGGTCCAAATGATCCTGTTTCACTTGATCATGTAAAACAAGCTGGAGCTACTGGAATTGTGAATGCTCTTCACCATATTGATTGTGGAGAAGTATGGAAAGTTTCTGAAATATTAAAAAGAAAAAAAATTATTGAAAGTTCAGCTTTGACGTGGGATGTCGTAGAATCACTTCCAGTTCACGAAAATATTAAAACAAGAAGAGGAAATTTTCTTGAATTAATTGATAATTATAAAAAAAGTATGTCAAATTTATCAATGTGTGGCGTGAAAATTATTTGTTACAATTTTATGCCTATTCTTGATTGGACTCGAACTAAATTAGATAAGAAGTGTAAAGATGGCTCAAAAGCTTTGGAATTTAACCTAAGTGCTATTCGTGCATTTGATCTTTTTATTTTAAAAAGAAAAAACGCTAATCTCGATTATATGCCTAATCAGATTAAAGAGGCTACTGATTATTTTAACTCATTATCAAAACATGAAATAATTGAAATTGAAAATAACATTTTAAAAGGTCTCCCTGGAAGTATGCAAGGTTACTCTTTAAAATCGTTCAAAAATTTATTAAAAAACTACAGTGAAATTGGTCATAATGATTTGAGGAATAACCTAATCTATTTTTTAAAAGATATAATAGTACACGCAAAGTCATTAGGAATTTTAATGTGTATTCACCCTGATGATCCGCCAATTTCTTTATTTGGTTTACCGAGAATTGTTAGTAATGAAGAAGATTTTGAATTTATATTTAAAAGTGTTCCTCAAATAAATAATGGGATTACCTTTTGTACCGGATCTTTAGGAGTAATTAAAGAAAATAACTTAGTTAAGATTTTCAATAAATTTGCTTCAAGAGTTCATTTTATTCATTTAAGAAATACTAAAAGAGATTCAAAAGGTAATTTTTATGAGGAAAATCATTTGGAGGGAGATGTTGATATGTATGAAATTGTTTTACAAATTCTTAAAGAACAAAAAAAACGTTACTTACAAAAGCGTTTAGATTTTAAAATTCCAATGAGACCAGATCATGGACATCAAATGTTAGACGATTTAAACAAGAGCAATAAAAATCCAGGTTACTCAGCAATTGGTAGATTAAGAGGATTAGCAGAACTTAGAGGTTTGGAGTTAGGAATTTTAAAAAGTATGTAATTATGGAATTTAATTCAACAAAAACATTTTTGAACGAAGATTTTTTATTACAAAATAAAACATCAAAATTATTGTATCACGAGTTTGCTGCCAAAATGCCCATTATTGATTACCATAATCATTTATCACCCAATATTTTATCTAAAGACATACCATTCAAAAATATTAATGCAGCATGGCTTGACGGAGATCATTATAAATGGAGAGTTATGAGGTCTTTAGGAATTGATGAAAATGAAATAACCGGCAACGCTTCAGATGAGTTAAAGTTTAAACGTTGGGCCCAAACAGTACCTTATTGTGTACGAAATCCATTATTTCATTGGACTCATCTAGAGCTTAAACGATATTTTGAAATTGATTTGTTATTACAACCCTCAACAGCTGATGAAATTTTTAATAGGACTAATGAGATGATAACTAAAATAAGACCCTCCAAGATCATTAAAATGTTTGATGTAGAAGTTTTATGTACTACAGATGACCCTACAAGTGATTTAAAGTCGCATATAAGCTTATCAAAAGAAAATAAAAACTTAAAAGTAATGCCTGGTTTCAGACCTGATAATGCAGTCAATATTTCTAACTTAAATTATGTTAATTATATTGAAAGGTTAGGTGAAATTTCAAATATTGATATTAATTCTTATGAACTTTTACTAAAGTCTCTTGAAAATAGAATTGATTTTTTTGACAGAAACGGTTGTATCATTTCTGATCATGGTCTTGAAAGTATGTATTGTGAGGATTATAATATTTTAGAAATCGAAGAAATTTTCAAACTTAGATTATCTGGAAAAATACTAAATCAAAAGCAAGTTTTAAAATTTAAATCATCTATTCTCTTCGATTTATGCAGTATTTATTATCAAAAAGGTTGGACACAACAGTTTCATTTAGGAGCTATAAGAAATAATAACAGTTTACTAATGAAAAAAATTGGTTATGATGCTGGATGTGACTCAATTGGAGATTTTAGTCAAGCCAAATCAATGTCTAACTTTTTTAATAGATTAAATAATGAAGATCAATTAACAAATACTATTGTTTACAATCTAAATCCTTCAATGAATAAAGTATTTGCTTCAATGATTGGAAATTTCTCAAGTTCAAAAGTTTCTATGCAGTTCGGGACTGCTTGGTGGTATTTAGATCAAAAAGATGGAATAGAAGAACACATAAGTACTCTCTCAAATTTAGGTTTATTATCAAAATTTATTGGCATGCTAACTGATAGTAGAAGTTTCCTTTCTTTTCCAAGACATGAATATTTTAGAAGAATATTGTGTAATATAATTGGAAAAGATATTGATGAAGGTTTATTACCTAGTGACATTAAATTTTTTGGAAAAATAGTCCAAAATATTTGTTATTATAATGCTAAAAATTTTTTTAAACTTTAGTTTAATGAAGTTTTTATTAAAATTTTTAATTTTTGTTTTTTTCATTTCCTGTACAAATGACAGAGATGTAAAAATTATAAGACTTGGACACGGTCTGAGTACTACTCACTCTGTTCATAAAGCTATGGTTTTTATGGATTCGGTTATTAAACTACAATCAAAAGGTAAAATGAGAATTCAAATTTACCCTAGCGAACAATTAGGTACTGAAAGACAATGTTTGGAACTTTTGCAAATAGGTAGTCTGGACATGACAAAAGTATCTGCAGGATCATTAGAGAACTTTTCACCAAATATTAAAGTTTTTGGATTACCTTTTTTATTCAGAGACAGAGAACATTCCTACTCTGTCCTTGATAGCGATATTGGATCCGATTTACTTTCTGGAACAGAAAAGTATTGGCTAAAGGGGCTAGCCTATTATGATGCTGGTGCAAGAAGTTTTTATACAAGAGAAAAAAAAATTCATAACCCAAATGATTTAAATGGATTAAAGATTAGAGTTATGGAAAGTAAAACAGCTTTTGATATGGTAAAGATTCTTGGTGGATCACCAACACCAATATCTTATGGCGAATTATACACATCACTTCAGCAAGGTGTAGTTGATGGAGCTGAAAACAATCCGCCTAGTTTTTATTTGTCTAAACACTATGAAGTTTGTAAGTTCTACACATTAGATGAACATACTATTTTGCCTGATGTCCTTTTAATGAGTACTCACACTTGGAACAGTTTAAATAAGCTACAAAAAGAATGGGTTAACAATAGTGTTAAGTTATCGGTAATTGAACAAAGAAAATTGTGGGCAAAATCTGAAAAAGAATCATTACAAGCCGTTAAAGAAGCTGGAGTTGAAATTATTATTCCAGACAAAAAACTCTTTGTAGAACAATCAAAAAATATTTTTGAGTCCTACAAGAGTAATTCTGAACTTTATAATTTTATTGAAAGAATTAAAGAAAGTAAATGATAAATAATTTAAGAAAAAGATTAGATAATTTAGTAAGCTGGATTTTAATAATCATTATGTTTTTAATGGTTCTCACTGTTCTTTGGCAAGTATTTACAAGATATGTATTAGAAAATCCAAGTTCTTACACTGAGGAATTAGCAAGATATTTAATGATTTGGGTTGGTGTTTTAGGAGCTGCTTATGTTTCAGGTCAAAATAACCACATCTCTATTGATTATTTTATTAATAAAACCTCAGTTAATACTCAACTTACAATAAAAAAAATAATAATATATATCATTATTTTTTTTGTTTTTTGCGCTTTTATTTTGGGGGGGTTACGCTTAGTGTACATAACATATTTGTTAGGTCAGTTTTCACCTGCTCTTCAAATCCCTCTTTCACTTGTATATTTTGTAGTTCCTGTTAGTGGATTATTAATTATTTTTTATAAAGTATCGGATTTAATAAATTATTATAAATAATGGAGTATATCCCAATTTTAGTATTGATTTTTTCCTTTATTGTTTTAATATCAATATCTGTTCCAGTGGCTTGGTCCATATCAATTTCCTCATTACTCACAATTTTAGTTAGCGTTCCACTATTGTCATCATTCACAACAGTTTCTCAAAGAATGGCTACAGGACTTGATAGTTTTGCTTTATTGGCTGTTCCATTGTTTATTCTTTCAGGCCAAATAATGAATAGTGGAGGGATTGCTGGAAGATTAATTCAATTTGCCAAAACATTGGTAGGTTTTTTACCTGGCGGTTTAGCTTTGATAAATATTATTTCCGCAATGTTAATGGGCGCAATTTCAGGTTCGGCAATGGCCTCTGCTTCTGCAATGGGTAGTGTTTTAGGGCCTGAGATGGAAAAAGAAGGCTATTCTAAAGATTTTGGTGTAGCAGTCAATATAACCTCGGCAACCACAGGACTGATTATCCCCCCAAGTAATGTTTTAATTGTTTACTCATTAGCTAGTGGAGGTGTTTCTGTTGGGGCATTATTTTTAGCGGGTTACATCCCTGGAATTTTGACTGGTCTTTTATTAATGCTAGTAGCTTTGTTTTGGTCTAAAAAAAATAAATATAAAGTAGGTAATAGATCTACTTTAAAAGAAATAATGGCATCATTTTTTTATGCGATTCCTAGTCTTTTTTTATTAATTATAATTATCGGTGGAATTATCTCTGGTATTTTCACGGCAACTGAAGCTTCAGCTATTGCTGTATTATATTCCATTATATTGGGTTTTATTTATAAAGAATTATCTATAAAAAAACTTCCTAAAATTTTTCTAAAATCTGTGGAAACAACAGCAATAGTGATGTTGTTAATTAGTGCTTCGATGTGCATGTCTTGGGTTCTTTCTTTTGAAAATATTCCTCAAGAAATCAGTTCTTTTTTACTTGGATTTAGTGATAATAAAATGATTATTCTACTAATAATTAACTTAATTTTATTAATTGTTGGAATATTTATGGATATTACCCCAGCTGTTTTAATTTTTACACCTATTTTTTTGCCTGTTGTTACCACGCTAGGGATTGATCCAGTTCATTTTGGAATCATATTAGTTTTAAATTTATGCATTGGATTATGTACCCCACCAGTTGGATCTCTACTATTTGTTGGTGTTGGTGTGGCTAAAACTAGCATTGTTAATGTGATTAAACCTTTAATTCCATTTTTTATTGTGATGATAATTTCACTTTTTCTAATTACCTACATTCCCTCTATTACATTATTTCTTCCCAATTTATTTGATTATTAATTGAAACAAATTTTTTCCTTGAACTAAGTTTGTTATAAAATGAATGATTTAACTTGTTATAGTTAAGTAAAATTTAATAATTTAATACAAACAATTTTAAAATGAGTTCAAAATTTAGTTTAGAAAATAAAGTAGCAATTATCACTGGAGGAACTGGAGTTTTAGGAAGCTCAATTGCTATGAGTTTTTGTAAATCTGGTGTTAAGGTTGTTGTTCTTGGAAGACATAAAGATAAAATTGATCAAATTGTAAATCAGTTACTCAAAGTTGGTGGTGAAGCAGTAGGTTTCGAATGTAATGTGATATCAAAACAATCTGTAGAGGATGTAAGTTTAAAAGTTTTAAAAACATTTGGTAAAATTGATATTTTATTAAATGCTGCTGGTGGAAATATGTCTGGCGCAACTATTGGCGAAAATCAAAATATTTTCGATTTATCTTTAGAAGAGTTTTCAAAAGTTACAGAGCTAAACTTAAATGGTTCTGTAATTCCGTCTTTAATTTTCGGAAAAATAATGGCTAAACAAAAATCAGGAGTTATTATAAACTATTCATCCATGTCAGCTGATAGAGTAATATCTCGAGTTGTAGGGTATTCAGCTTCAAAAGCAGCTATTGAAAATTTTACAAAGTGGATGTCTGTAGAAATGGCTTTGAAGTTTAACGGAAAAATTAGAGTAAATGCTATAGCACCTGGATTTTTTATAGGAAATCAAAACAAAGATCTTTTATTAAATAAAGATGGGTCTTACACCCAAAGAGGAAATACTATTATTAATAATACTCCAATGAAACGCTTTGGTAAAGCTGAAGAATTAAACGGGGCTATACATTTTTTATGTAGCGATGCTTCAAGTTTTATAACTGGTGTTGTTTTGCCAATTGATGGAGGTTTTAGTGCTTTCAGTGGGGTTTAATTAATGAAAACAATAATTATGATTAAAATAAAATGGATTAAAATTTATACTCTTTTGCTACTGTTATTTCCATTGATAGGATTGTCACAAACAAACTGGACACAACTTTTTAATGGAAAGAATTTTGATGGTTGGGAAATAAAGCAAGGTCAGGCAGACTTTGAAATTTTAGATGATGGTGTAATTCAGGCAACATCAATATTAAGCTCGCCAAGCACCTACATGGGAACAATTAATCATTATGATGATTTTATTTTTGAATATGAAATTTTCGCATCACCTGGTTTAAATTCTGGTGTTCAATTTAGAAGTCTTAACTCAAAAAAAGGAGATGTTTTTGGTTATCAGTGTGAACTTGATACAGATGAGTTTAGATCATGGACTGGTGGGATTTATGATCAATCAAGAAGAGGTCTTTTTTTGTATCCTTTAACAAGAAATGAAAAGGGAAAAAACGCTTTTAAAAATGGTGTTTGGAATAAAGTCAGGATTGAGGCAGTGGGAAGATCTATAAGGACATGGGTTAACGGGATTCAATGTTCAAATTTATTGGATGACACTTCCAAAAGCGGTTTTATTGCATTGCAAATACATTCTATAAATACAATTGAGAACAAAGGAAAGGTTGTGCGATGGAAAAATTTAAGAATTTCAACAACAGATATTGAAAAAAACAGGTGGCCTGTTGAAAGTTACGCTACTGAAATAAATTATATCGATAACTATCTCTCAGATGATCAAATATCTAAAGGTTGGAGATTTCTTTGGGATGGTGAAACAACAAATGGTTGGAGAGGAGCAAAATTAAATACTTTTCCTAAAAATGGATGGATAATTAAGGGTGGTTTATTAAAAGTTATTGATAGTGGTGGTAAAGAATCAGAGGCTGGTGGTGATATAGTGACTAAAAAAAAGTTTAGCAATTTTGAATTAGAGTTAGATTTTATGATTACAAAGGGAGCTAATAGTGGAATTAAATATTTTGTTGACACTGAAATGAATCAAGGCAAAGGGTCTTCAATTGGACTTGAATTTCAAATTTTAGATGATAAAAATCACCCTGATGCAAAGGAAGGTGTTTTAGGAAATAGAACAGTAGCTTCTTTGTATGATTTAATAACAGCCGAAAACTTACAAGAATCAAGAGGTAAAAGAAATGTTAAACCCAACACTTGGCATAGAGCAAGAATATTTGTAGATGGAGGTCACGTTGAACACTGGTTGGATAATATAAAAATGCTGGAATATGATAGGTATTCCCAAGTTTTTAAGTCACTTGTAAATTACAGTAAATATCAAAAATGGGCTGGTTTTGGACTTTTAGATGCTGGTCATATTCTTTTACAAGATCATGGTGACGAAGTGTATTTTAAAAACATTAAAGTAAGAGAATTTTAATTTTTTTTAGTACCGTTTAAGTTAAGTTTAATAAGTATTTAAATTATAAAAATGAAAAATAAAAGAAGAAAATTTTTAAAAAAAGCTTCCTTAGCATCCATTGGTTTATTGACTGTTAATGAGACCTTGCACGGGTCACCAAATAAACTCTCAGCAAAAAGTTATTCTAAAGTTATTGGGGCAAATGATAGAATTAATATAGCTTTTCAAGGGTTAGGAAGAAGATTACCAGGATTATTAAAATCATCTGTCAAATTAAATAATGTTGATATTTTGTATTTCTGTGATGTGATGAAAAAGCAAATGACAAGAGCTAATAAACAATTTAATGATTTGACTGGCCTTTCCGCCAAAACAGAAGTTGATATTCATAAGATTCTTGATGATAAAAATGTTGATGCCTTAATAATGGCAACACCAGACCATTGGCATGCCTATGGTGCATGTAAAGCCATGGAGTCGGGAAAGCATGTTTATTTAGAGAAGCCCTGTAGTCATAATATGCAAGAAAGTGACCAAATTGTAAATCATATGAGATTCTTCAACAAAGTTGTGCAAATGGGTAATCAACAAAGATCATCTAATCATACTAATAACATTATAAAAAAAATCCACGATGGTTTGATAGGTGAAGCTTATAATGCAGTTGCGTTTTATAATAATAATAGAGGAATGGTTCCAAATCAAGTTGAAATGGAAGCGCCTGAGGGTTTAAATTGGAACTTGTTTCAAGGTCCTGCTCCAAGAAGAAAATATACTCATGATACTTGGGATTATAATTGGAGATGGTATGGATGGGAATATGGAACGGGGGAGGCTGGAAACAATGCAACTCATGAGTTAGACATTGCTCGCTGGGCATTGAATGTTAACTATCCAAATAATGTGAGTGTTTTTGCCCAAAAAAACCATTTTATAGATGACGGCTGGACCATGTATGATAACATGGAGGCAAAATTTAGATTTTCAGAAAATAAATCTATAAACTGGAACGGAAGAAGTAGAAATGCATTTGGAAAGAGTAGGTTAGGAGGAAGAGGTACTGTTATTTATGGAACTATGGGTTCCGTCTTTGTTAACAGGAAAGAGTATAGTGTTTATGATTTGAAAGGAAATATTGTTGAGAATGTTAAATCAAATGATATTGAATCTGGAATTTCTCTTGGAGGAGGAGGGGATATGACCACCAGACACATGCAAAATTTTATTGATGCAATTAGAAATAATACCCAATTAAATTCACCAATTGAAGATGCAGTGATTAGTCAAAGTATGGTTCATTATGCTAACATTGCCTACAGGGCTAATACAGCTTTCGATATTATTGAAAAAACTGGAAAAATAAATGATGCTAATGCTATGAAATTTTGGTCAAGAAGTTATGAGCCAGGTTGGGAAATTAAAATGAAATAAATGAAAATTTTTATAAAAAGTATTTTAATAATTCCTTTTTTAATCTTTACGTTTTCTTGTGCTGATTCAAAACCAAATATTTTGATAATTTTAGCTGATGACGCTGGCTATTCTGACTTTGGTTTTATGGGCAGCGATGAAATCAAAACTCCAAACATTGATAAATTAGCTTCTGATGGAGTCGTGTTTAATAACGCTTATGTTTCTGCTTCAGTTTGTAGTCCCTCTAGAGCTGGTTTGTTAACTGGAATGTATCAGCAGCGGTTTGGTCATGAGTGTAATTTAGACAGTGATGTAAATAATTCATTTGACCCCGACCAAATTACAATTGCTGAAGCACTGAAAACTGAAGGTTACAG